>DASQYL010000131.1:0-4922 GCA_035639235.1 Pyrinomonadaceae bacterium
GCTGGATAGATTCTGGCGCCGACGAGAAATTCAACCGGATTATTGGGAAGCGCATTCGGTGTGCGCCCGCCCACATACTCTGTAGAGCGGAATTCGCCGATGCCCTGAAAATGCTTGTTAATCGGAAAATCGAATCCGACGCCGGCGATAACTTCATCAGGCCGATCTAACAACGCGATGCCGTCCGGTCCCTTAGGATTGCTATTCAGCCAGTACCCGATGTTTGCCGAGAGGTTCACTGAACGGCTAAGCCGCGCATCTGCAAACATCGTCAAACCGAAATCACCTACTTTTCCACCAGGGCTGGCGCCGCGCTGAAGCATGTTGAAGCCCGAGGCGTCGTCGGCTTTATCCATGTACCAGCGATACATCGGAATCAAACCAAAACCAAAAGGATTGCGCGGACCCGTGATGCGCCACTTAGCCCCCACCACCATGTTGTTGAAGCTTGACTCACCATATAAACGACTGACGAAGGGCGCATCAGGCAGATACGACGGCTCGGTCGTATAAACCAGAGGGACATTGATCGGCAACGTGAGCGCGGTTGCCGGCAGAGTCGTAGTGGCCAGAACAATGCCCGGCAGAATACTGCCGACTGGCGAGCCGACTCCCGGGAAAATTCCCGCAGTTCCGAAGTTCGTATTTCCACCGGATGGTGGGCCTAGAGTCGCGCTGAAGCCTGGGAAGCCAAAAAGACCGCCTATGAGTCCCGGGCTCAGTCCGAAGTTTGGTCCGGTTCCACCGGTAAACGGGTAAGCCACGAACGGCTGCCCTCCCCTATAAAGGGCAAACGTTGGGCCGGTGGTTGCGGTAGTACAAAAGTCGCAAAACGCCGGTCGAAAGACCGCCGTCCCCGCGAGCGTGCCAACGTTTGGACCCGACGGCGCCAGAATGATTGCCGGCGCGCTGCCCAGCAAACCGTCGCCAAAGAACATCTGCGTGTTCGGCAGATAGAAGCTCGACAGGTTCTGCGGATTGTTTACCTTAATCCCACGATAGGCGCCCATCTTGAAGAAGAGTTCAAGATGATCGTTCAAACCCACGTTAAAGCTCACCGGCCAATCGGTGATATCGACGTTGCCTGGATCGCGGTCGTAGTTGCTGAAAGCAAAACTAAAGGTGAACTCACCCTTCCGCAATGTCTGTCCATCATAAATGGTAAACAGACCGGTTGGCCCGCCTTCCGGACCACCTGTGCCGACCGTCGGCGCCAGGTTTCTGGGATCGTTTTCACCTCTCGGCGTTTGCCCAAACGCAACGGCCGATAAAACAAAAATTGCGAGTGCACCAAGGAGCACTCTATTCGCGAGTTTCATCGCGTTCCTCCTGCGATAGTCAATGAAAAGTTTGCGCGACCGACCCTGTGAAGACATAAGCCGTCGATTCCGGTTTGATGAATTGTCTGCTCGAAGCATCTCGCCGTCGGACATATCCCCATGGATACGGACGCTCGAACTACAGCGTCAACGATAACGTTAACTGCACTGCCGCTCGGCACTTCATGTATGAGAGCGGCAACTGAGAGGGGGCCTCAAAGAAGAAAAAGGACCTCTCCAAGGTTTTAATTCCTATTAATCTAGCGCTACTTATAAGCAAACCCAGCGCTGATGTCAATAACCACTAAGCGCTCACAACTCGCCGCCAATTAAAGAGATACGCGCGACATGTGAGTATAAATTACCGTCGAAGCGTACCATTGACATAGGCGGAAATCAAGACTTTTTCACGACTTAGACGCGTTTTGTTTATGTTTTTTCCGTCACGCATAGATGCCGCGCATCCGTGTGTCGTAAGCGACGCGGTCGATGGCTAACATATAGGCCGCGGTCCGAGTATCGACCGAATGAGCATCGGCGTAACGACAGACATCGTTAAAACTGTCGACCATCGTGTCTTGAAGCCTTGAATTAACAACATCCTCGCGCCAAAAATAGCCCATTCGATCCTGAACCCATTCGAAATAGGAGACGGTGACGCCACCGGCATTAGCCAAAATGTCGGGAATAACAAAAACTCCTTTACGATACAAAATCTCGTCCGCATGTGCGGTGGTCGGGCCGTTGGCTCCCTCAGCCAGGACCTTGCACTTCAATCGTTCGGCATTGCTGCTGGTGATCTGGTTCTCGGTAGCGGCGGGAACGAGCACGTCGCAGTCCAGTTCCAATAGTTCCGCGTTACTGACGCGCTCGGCGTCAGGGAATTCTTCGAACGAACGCGTCGCCTGCAAGTGCTTCATGGCCGCCGCGATGTCAATGCCGTTCGCATTGTGAATGCCTCCGTTTACGTCAGAGATACCGACCACTCTGAAACCTGCTTCGTGCATTAACAACGCGGCGATGCCACCTACATTGCCACTACCCTGCACGACCACTCGAGTCTCGGAAGGCTCCATCTTAAATCGCTTGGCGGCTTCTCTAACGACAATCAGTATTCCCCTTCCCGTAGCTTCACGCCGACCTCTCGATCCGCCCAACTCGACCGGCTTACCGGTTACCACGGCATTCACCGTATGCCGCGCGTGCATCGAAAAGGTATCCATCATCCACGCCATCGTCTGCTCGTTCGTATTCATGTCGGGAGCCGGCACGTCTTTCTCGGGGCCGATGAAGTCCAGCAGTTCAGCGGCATACCGCCGCGTCATCCGTTCCAATTCGCCGATCGACATCTGCGTCGGATCGCAGATTATTCCGCCCTTCGCTCCGCCAAAAGGAACATTAACGACCGCGCACTTCCAGGTCATCCACGCCGCCAGCGCGCGCACTTCATCAATATTGACATCCGGTGAATAACGAATCCCACCTTTCGCGGGTCCTCGCGCAAAATTATGTTGCACGCGAAATCCTTCGAAGACCTGAATACGTCCTGAGTCCATGCGGGTAGGAATGTAAACCTTCAGTTCGCGATTCGGCACGCGCATCACGGCGTACAAGTCAGAGTCAAGATGCAGCAGTTGGGCCGCACGATCGAACCGGGACATCATCGATTCGAACGGGTTGTCCTCTTTAATCTCTCTTATGTCGTCAACGAGCGCGTTAGACATGAATCTCTCCTGCGTTTGAAGATTGAAGTCGAAAATGGGGGTTGTTAAGTTTGCGAATGTTAACGCATGAGACTATTGCGCGCAACCAAAACGCCTGGGAGCACTGGAATCTCTTCCGATGACGCAACGTGAACCGAAGTGCTAACATCGAAGGCTCATAACGTACCGTCAACCGGCTTTCTTTAATTGACTCTATGTTAGTCGCGTCCCGCCGAAAACACAGATTCGTTTACGCATTTACCGTTTTGATGATCGGTTTATGCTTTCTCACTGTGGTGGCCCAAAGCGATGATGAAACTGATCCGATCAAGTTATTTGAGCGAGGTCAGGACGCACACGCAAAGGGTGACTATGGACGCGCGATCGACTTATATGACGCCGCAATCAAGCTGAGACCTGATTTCCCAGAGGCTGAATTTCAAAGAGCCATGGCACTGCTCGTAACCAAACGGAAGCGTGAAGCGCTTCAAGGATTTAACCGCGCCGTCAGTCAACGCCCGGATTGGCCGGCGGCGTATGCGAAATTTGGCAGCCAACTCGCGTTCGCCGGAGACGCCGACGCAGACGCAGAACCATTGTTGCGCAAAGCCATTCAACTTGACGATAAAAACCTCGAAGCTACGACTGCCCTGGCTGTCCTGCGCCAACGCGCGGGTGAGTTGAATGACGCGGTAAAGTTGATGCGCGCCGCCACTGCCTTACCCGACGCTACATTCCAAACCTGGCGACGCCGCGCTTACATTGAAAATGCCGCAGGCGATCTTGACGCCGCGATTGCCAGCATCACTTACGCGATCGAGATGAAGCCTGCTGAGGAGAAAGCGCTGCACCTCGATCGCGCCAAACTCCGGTTGCAGGCAGACGATCGCGCCGGCGCACTCGCCGACCTGTCGATCGTGAAGACCTCTTTCGATTCATCGACGCACTTTTCGATCGTTTTGGACGTGGCCCAATTATTTGCCCGCGCGGGTGACGCCGATGAAAGTATTAAGTTGCTCGGTGCATTGGGCGCGGACGATCGCAAGCGTCCGGAAGTGATCGCCCTGCGCGCTGAACTTGCCAGTGACGGCGGCTCCACGACGGAAGAGCGATCGGCTCTGGAGGAATTACTGAAGACTAGCCCGCGCGATCCGGTCTTACTCGCACGTCTCGGAAACGCCTATCGTCTGTACGATCCGGTTAAGTCGCAGGAATATTATTATCGCGCGTCGCAAATAGATCAGAAGAACCCGAAATATGCGGTGGGCTATGCGGCAGCGTTGATCCAACAAAGAAAATTCGCCGAAGCCGAACCAATCTTGAAACACGTGCTGGCCGCAAGTCCCGATGAGTACACGGCGCATACGAACCTGGCCCTCGCCCTTTTCGAAATGAAGCGCTTCGCCGAAGCCCTGCCGGAGTATGAATGGGTGGCTGCCGTGAAACCGGAAATTGCCGCGACGTACTTTTTCATTGCGACGGCGCATGATAATCTCGCAGAGTACCGGCAGGCGCTCGACGCGTATGAGAAGTTTTTGTCGCACGCAGATCCGGCGACGAACCATCTCGAGATCGACAAAGTGAATCTGCGGCTGCCGATACTGCGGGCGCAGATCCAACGCGGCGAAGGCGCCAAACAAAAACGCCCCTTGTGATTTTTCGATCGCTAACGACGCTATGGTTTCGTTACGCTATCAATCGATCATCCTCTTGCAGGCGATCGCGGTCTGCGCACTTTCGACCTCCGTCTATGCCCAACAACCAGAGTTGCCGCAGTTGCCGGCGCCGCCGCCAATGCATCTGGTTTCGAAATCAGAAAAATCGCAACTCGATGACATGCGCGATCCGAAAGCGCGCCTGCGCGAGACGATGACGCTGGCGGAAACTCACTTGGCGAATG
>DASQYL010000132.1:0-8241 GCA_035639235.1 Pyrinomonadaceae bacterium
CGACAAGATCCAGTCAACCCTGGACCAACCGGGACAGGCCACTTACCGCGCGGTCGCCGGATGAATCACATTAGCGCGATTTAAATTCAGTGATTCATCGTGCTATCAAGCTGTCGATCGATTGACAGGCCGCGAATCGCATCTTCCAACTGTGTCTGCAATCTAAGACGCTCATCAAGCTGCGTCTGCTTGTCTTTGTTGAGTTGTTCGAGTCGCGTTTCCTGGGTGTCAGCCTTGGCGACATATCTAGCGATCAGTTGTTTGGCTTCGGCGGTGGCTGTCAGCGCTTTGATGTTGTCGCGCAGCCGTCCCTGGTCGTCTCCGATCTCGCCCACCTCTTTATCGATCGCCTGAATGCGCGCCTCGGTCGCGGCCATGCGGCTCTTGAGATCTAGAATTTTCTCCAACTCAGCTCGCGTCGCTGCGTCGATATACTTGCGCGCAATGAAGAGTTCGAGATCCGGCCGCGAGAAATTCGACAGCGCATAATTGTCCATCAAGGCGCGGCGCTCGGTAACGGCCAGGTCAATCTTCTGATGGGCCTCAAGCGGCACGCGGAAGCGATAAAAACGCGCGGTCTTACCATCCGGCTTCGGCGTGTCGTCACTCAGCGTCCAGTCCTGATGGATTGGATGTTCGATGAAGACCACGCGCGGCTTGTCCGTTTGGTTCGTCAACGTGTAGACGCGCTTCATGGTCTGATAGTAGTGCGCCTGAAACACTCCGTTGACCGCCCGCACCATAAAAGCCGGTTCGCGATCCTGTTTGGTTCTGGCGATCACCGAAGTGCCGAGATCGAGTTCGAATGAGATTAGACGTTGCTCGCCCGGCTTCAAACGTTCCATCAAGGCTTCGCCGGCGTACGCGTCTCCGTCGATCACGGTCAGGGC
The DNA here is from genome assembly GCA_035639235.1 of Pyrinomonadaceae bacterium. Taxonomy (GTDB): domain Bacteria; phylum Acidobacteriota; class Blastocatellia; order Pyrinomonadales; family Pyrinomonadaceae; genus UBA11740. Next base: position 891 of record DASQYL010000132.1, read on the forward strand.
GCCGCCTTCGAGTGTCAGCGGCGAAGTGTTCTTGAGCAACATCCCGCCCATCGCGCGATCGTTGCGATTGCCTTCGTTGTAGATCGAAACACGCTCGCCTTCCATGCGCGTCTGCAGGATAGGAATCAAGGCCGAGCGATCGCGCGGCACAGTCACAGGCTGATCGATCTTGTATTCGAACAGATCACCTACTTCACTGCCCGTAGCAGCGGCTTCGACGCCCGAATCGGGGCGAGTTATTGCATCGCTGAGATTGACGCCGTCGAAAGAAGAGTTATTCACCGCGCCGCCGCTGAAAGCATACAGGCCATTGACTGATGCGCCGCGCCGGTTCATGGGTAGTTGTTGCAGTTGCCGCTGCGCGATGGTCGCATTCATAAATGCGTCCTTGCTTTCGATCGTCACGGTTTCTGAAACAGAGCCAACCTGTAAAGCGGCATTAGCATAAGCGGGCGCGCCACTTCCAATCGTCACATTCTGAATTAAATGCTGTTTGAAGCCTGCAGCAAACACGCGCACTGAGTAGTTCCCAGGTGAGAGTTCCGCGGAGCGGTATCGACCCGTCGAGTCACTCGATGTCGTCGATGACTGACCATTTGATGTATTGGTGATGGTTATCGAAGCTCCCGCCACGGCTGCACCGTTCGCGTCAGTAATCGTGCCGCTGACCGTTCCCGCGCCGGCGCCTTCAGTTTCTTCGTATGTTTGCGGATTCAACTTCAAATCGTCAGGCATCGGCACGATCGGGCGATAGCGATAGAAAGGCTTCTGTATCGGTTGAATGAAAGAAACAGGCGAGCCGGAAACCAGCGACAGCGAAATGTTGTTCCAGTCTTCCTCGCTGACGTTATCGACAATGGCCCAGCCCTGAAAAAAAGGTTTGCCGGTTGAATCAAGCACTACGCGATAAGTGGTCTTCCAGATCGGAGCCGCGACGGTATAGCTCACCAACATCTCGCGCGATCCGGCGCCGTCGGAAGTCACCACGATCGTCTTCGCGTCGCGTCGGCGCGCTGAAGCCGTGGCGTTCGCAAATTCATTGACATCACGGCGCGTGCCTTCATCGACTAACTTAATCGAGCGAACGTCGGCGAGATCGAAACTCATCAACTCACCGCTCTCTGATGCAATCACGAGTGTGTGCGAGATTTGCGCCGGCTTGTTGGCGTCGATCTGCGACTTCCGTTCTTCGATAGTCAGGATTGATCCGCCGGCCGTTCGGTTGGCGGTGGTGACTACGACGCGTGCGCCCTGCAGTTGGCCCAACACGCCGGCGAGACCGCCGTTGTTTTCATTATCAGTACCGGCTTGGATCGAAAAGGGAATGTCAGCCATGCGCGCGGCCGGCGGCGCGCTCGAGTTGTAGCTGACCGCGCCGATCCGTCCCTGGCCCAGATCGAGCACGACCATCGACTTCAACACATCGTCGACCTGCGATTGCTTGAATGACAAATCGATTTCCGCGTGGCCGGTGACGGTGCCGCGGCGTTCGATATACGCCACGCCATTGCTGTAAAGAATCACCCGGCGAATTGGTAATGTCTGATTTGCGGGTTTCGCGATGTTTTGCGGTGTGAAGGCGCTGCGATCGGGTAGCGTGCGACGACGCGTCTGCGCCAAAGAATTAAGCGACAGCGAACAGACGACGACTAACAGGAGAATGCGTTTCATGGACTTGCCTCCCAAAAAGGAAAATTTTGAGTTACGAGCGTTGGGGAGACGCAGTTAAGGAACGGACGCAATCAGCGTCACTTGCAAAATCAGAAATGTCGTTCGCGTAATTGATGCGAAGATCGCTCGTTGGCGTTTGCCGTGAAACCGCAGGTTTTTATTTCTGCAGCACGGTTCAGTTATGCGCTAGCCGGATGGCTGACACAGCGGGTTGTGATCCGTTGGACTTGGCGACTACTTTCGTATCGGATATTTCTTTTGTCTTTCTCCTCGTATGTCGGAGGGGGCGCGCGACCAGGACCGGACAGGGCGCCTGGCGCAAAACTCGATCGACGTTCGATCCAAACAGTGCGAGAATCCCAAACCCGGCGCCTTGCGCGCCGATGCACACGAGATCGATTTCATTCTGCTCGGCATAATGAATGATCTCGCGATATGGTTGCCCTTCGCTCACCACGTTCTTGATCGAGCACAAGAGATGAGCTTCATCAGGAACGGCCTTCTGTAATTTTCGCGCAGCCTTGTGATAGACGCCTTCGCTGCCCAGCGGATACCAGGAAATTTCAGGCTCATTCAGAGTGAAAGGCGGCAGCACGTGCAAGAGGTGTAGTTCCGCTTGATATTCCTGCGAGATGATTAAGCCGAGTTTCAGCGCCTGCTCGGAATGATCCGAAAAATCGAAGGCGACCAACACGCGCTTGAGAGCGATCTTGCGGCCATTGCCATTCACCCAGTCGCGCTCGTCACTGTGAACCACCATCACCGGACAGGGTGCGGTGCGGCTGACTGATTCGGCGACCGAGCCGAGCAGTGCGGCTCGATGCGGACGCCGACGCGAACGCATGATGATTAAGTCAGTGCCGAAGCGCGAAGCTTCCCGCGTGATGCAGTCGCTCGGGTCATCGCACTTGGCGATCTTTGTTTGCCATTGCCACCGATCGATTTCGTTTGCCGTGGCGTGCTTTCGCAGCAGAGCGTCCAATGCGCCTTCCGGATTAGTTGGGATGGCCGTGGTCGTTGACGGATCTGGCTGGCAATACATCAGAATCAGCTCAGCTTCGTAGGCGCGCGCCAGCGTCGCGGCGTAACGCAACGCGGCGTCTGATTCTGCGGTCAGGTCAATTGGGCAAAGAATCCGTTCCATTCTCATAAACTGCAAAAGAGTTGGTGCTCTCTGCGCCCGGCTGATGATTGAGCAACGGTTGTGCCGAGCCGATTACATCCACAGATTGCGTTCTCGAAAACATCTACCGGCTGATTCCAGTGGCGTTTTACTCAGCGTATGCGCAACTTTGCTCAGAGCGGTTCCGCACTTAGTAACCTGGTTGCCACATCTTCGCTTCGATGTTCCGCGCCAGCACATCAAGGTCGTGTGTTTTGGCGAGACCGGCATTGTGCGCTTCGATAGCGACCGCCCAAGCCACACTGCGCGAGATGTCTCGCACATCTTCCAGTTGAGGATAGAGCGGCGCATTCTCGTCTCGCAGCGTCGGTGCGAAGTTACTCAACACCCGAGCGGCAGCGACGAACATTCCATCAGTGACGCGGCGGGCTCCAGATGCAATCACGCCCAGGCCGACACCGGGAAAGATAAACGAGTTATTGCATTGGCCGATGCGCACGGCGCCGCGGCTTGTTTCGACCGGAGCAAACGGACTGCCGGTCGCCACCAGAGCTCGTCGGTTCGTCCATTTGAAAAGGTCTGCCGGCGTCGCTTCGCACTTTGAAGTTGGATTCGAGAGCGGGAAGATGATTGGACGCTCGACGTGCTTCGCCATTTCGCGGATTATGTTTTCAGCAAACGCGCCCGCCTGCGCGGATGTGCCGATGAGAATTGTCGGCCGAGCGTTTTGGACCACATCGGTGAAGCTGATCGTTGCACCGTTCGTCAGTTTCCACTCTGCGGTTCGTTCCAGCGGCTGTGCATACTTCTGCTTGAATGGCTCATCCGACTCTCTGCCATCGTGGACCAGTCCCTTGCTATCGAGCAACCAGATTGCTTTCTTCGCCTCATCGGCGGTGACGCCTTCTGTCTGCATGGCCGCTACGATCTGATTTGAAATGCCGACGGCCGACGACCCGGCGCCCAGAATGACGATGCGATGATCCGAAAGCTTAGTCTTCGTAACGCGGGTTGCGGCGAGCAGTCCAGCGACCGTGACGGCGCCGGTTCCCTGGATGTCGTCGTTGAAGGTGCAGAGGCGATCGCGGTAACGCTCAAGGATGCGCGGCGCGTTGTGTTTTGAAAAATCTTCCCACTGCAGCAGAACGCGCGGGAACTTCCTGGTCACGGCTTGCACGAAAGCTTCGATGAAGTCGTCGTATTCCTGGCCACGGATGCGTTCGTGTCGCCAGCCGAGATATAGCGGATCGTTCAGCAGGTCGCTGTTATCGGTGCCGACGTCGAGCATTATCGGCAGAGTGGTCGCCGGATGGATGCCCGCGCAGAGCGTATAGAGCGACAGCTTGCCGACCGGAATTCCCATTCCGCCCACGCCGAGATCGCCCAGACCGAGAATGCGTTCGCCGTCAGTCACGACGATCACGTCAACTGCCAGGTTTGGCGCGTTGTCCAAGAGCGCCGCAATTCGATCGCGATAAGGATAAGAAATATAGAGACCGCGCGGCCGGCGAAATACATGACTGTAACGCCGACAACCCTCGCCTACCGTCGGCGTGTAGATGATCGGCATCATCTCGGTGACGTGCTTTTGCAGCAAACGATAAAAGAGCGTTTCGTTTCTGTCCTGCAGCGCAGTCAGAAAAATATATCGCTCCAGATCGCTGTTCTTTCTCTGATAATTTTCATAGACGCGAATCAACTGCTCGTCGACTGTCGAACAGTGATAGGGCAGCAATCCCAGCAAGCCGAGTCGTCGGCGATCGTTCTCAGTGAAGGCGCTGCCTTCGTTCAGCAAGGGATGTTCGAGCAATTGATGGCCGATGAAGCCCGACCGCGCCGCCTCAAACATTGTCGTGTCGGGCGCGAGAATAGCTGTACTCATGTCTCTCACACTTTCGCAGTTGCAGTCTTACCGTTGCGCGCTGCTAACGGCACATAAGAGCGGGTGCGCTCGCCGAGATACACCTGACGCGGACGAGCGATTTTTTGATCGGCATCATCGAGCATCTCGGCCCATTGCGCGAGCCATCCCGAAGTGCGCGGAATCGCGAACAGCACCGGAAACATATCGACCGGGAAGTTCATCGCCTGATAGATAATTCCCGAATAGAAGTCGACGTTTGGATAAAGCTTGCGGGTCACGAAGTATTCGTCTTCGAGCGCGATCTTTTCGAGTTCGAGCGCGATATCGAGCAGCGGATCCTTTCCCGTGACTTCGAATACTTCGTAGGCAGCTTTCTTGATTATGCGTGCGCGCGGATCGTAGTTCTTGTAAACCCGATGACCGAAACCCATCAGGCGGAACTCGCCGGCCTTCACGCGCTTGACGTATTCGGGGACGTTTTTGACTGAGCCAATTTCGCGCAGCATGCGCAGCACCATTTCATTCGCGCCGCCGTGTAGCGGGCCATACAAAGCCGCGGCCGCGCCAGCCAAAGACGAGAACGGATCGGTTTGCGCACTGCCGATGCTGCGCATTGCGTTGGTGCTGCAATTCTGTTCGTGATCGGCGTGCAGAATGAAAAGGATTGAAAGCGCGCGTTCCAAAATCGGATGCGGCTCGTACTTCATCTCGGTCGTCTTGAACATCATGTTGAGGAAATTGCCTTCGTAACTCAGGTCATTGTCGGGATATGCGTAAGGCATGCCGATGCGATGGCGATATGCGAACGCGGCAATGGTCGGCACTTTCGCTACCAGACGAAAGATCTGCTTTCTTCGCGATTCTTCGTTGAAGATGTCCTTGGCGTCAGGATAAAACGTCGCCAGCGCGCCCAGCGTGGCAATGAACATACCCATCGGATGCGCGTCGTAGTGGAACCCATCCATAACTTGCTTGATGTTTTCGTTAATGAAAGTGTGGTGAGTGATGTTCCAGGTCCATTCCTTCAGTTCGGATTCGGTCGGCAGCTCGCCGTGCAAGAGAAGATAAGCAACTTCGAGATACGTGCTCTTCTCGGCCAATTCATCGATGGGATAACCGCGATATTCGAGAATGCCTTTGTCGCCATCGATGAACGTAATGCGGCTCTTGCATGAAGCGGTGTTCATAAACGCCGGGTCGTAGGTCATCAAGCCGAAGTCGTCAGCCTTCACTTTAATCTTGCGGAGGTCGAGCGCCTTTATGGTGTCGTTCTCGATCGGAAACTCATACTGCTTGCCGGTGCGATTGTCGGTGACGCTCAAAGTGTTCGTGCTCATCCATGTCTCACTTTCTGCGGATCGATATTGGCGCCTTTGCGACGCTGCGTCTTTGCGTGATTGTGTTTCACGCCAAGACGCAACGTCGCAAACTCACGCGAAGGTCTGAAGGGTGCGTTACCTCTCACCCACGGAGTTCGAGCTTTCGCTCCAAGCTGCGATGGTTTGGCGCTACTTTCCGAGCGGCGCCATGTGGGCTTCGGTTTCGCCGTTGAATTGGAATTCGCGTAATTGATTGATGCCCTTAATCAGCTCGGTGCGAACTACAAAGCTATCGACTTTGAGACGCTGTATGGGCGTGCAATGGAAAGAGACAACCAGCTTGCTGGCAATCTCGGCCTCGCCTTTGTAAACGAAAGTGCAGGCTTCGCCGCGCGCCATCGCTGCGTCGTCATGGACGAACAGGTAGGTGCCCTTGAGCGTCACACCCATCAAGTTAACGGGCTCGTTGAATTGGGCGACTGCCTTCTGCTTCTTGGCTGAAGTGGCGGCCTTGCTGGCAACACCGGCAGTACTGCTCAGGACGACGGCGCACAACAACGCCGCCAGTAGGAATAAACTCTTCATGATGATCTCCTCTTCACATCGAGATTAAGTGCGGTTATCGGCACAGTTCGTCATTGAGCAACGATTATGCCGATCAACATCGTCTCGATCCCCAGCAAATCGGTGCTGTGACCGTCATCACGTGCGCAAAGTTTCGCAGCCGTCATGTGAAACGTCGCAGCCAAAATCGAAGGAACATCCGTGAAACCGCGGATTTGTGCGGCCGGGATTCAGGAATAGGCATTGCTCAGGTCTGCGAGTGCCCTTGTTAGATTCATTCGCACGCGAGGATACGATTATGGAAGGCGTTCTACTTGAAAGTCTCGAGGGTCTCGGCGAGTCGCCACTCGGCGCGGGCACTGGTGAATGGTGGGAGCTGCTGCAAGCCGAGAAGGAGGACATCGCGAAAGAAATTATCTCGGATGGGCCACTGCTTCACGACGCCGCATCTGTTAACGAAGCCGAGCCCTGGGATGACGCAACCGAAGACATGCAGCGCCGTCGCCGCAACACGCTCGAGTTGCGCCTGCGTGAACTAAACGACGCGCAGGATCGCCTGATCGATGGCGGTTATGGTCTCTGTCATGAATGCGGAGAAGTCATTGGTGAACGGCGCCTGCGCGCAAACCCCGCCGCCGCGCTATGCATCTTCTGCCAACAAGTCGGCGAACACCAACAGCTTCGGCGCGTGTGCTGAGATGGAAGAAACCGCTTCACTGCTTCAGCAGCTATACAGCATCCCGCAGGGCGTGGCGCACAATCGCGTGCAGACAGCCGATGTGCCGCCGCAATGCAAAGCGCTCAAGCACA
>DASQYL010000133.1:0-17741 GCA_035639235.1 Pyrinomonadaceae bacterium
GATGTCGTTTCACGCGTGTGTGCCTCGGTGGGGAAATATCGATCGCTCGAAGAACTGCTGAGCACAATCGAGTCGCAAACGGCGAATGCTCTGTCGCTGCGACGTCTGAAGATCGCGCTCTTACCGGTTGAAGCAAACGGCGGAGACAGTCACGCCGCACCACATGACGCCCAAACCGTGACCAATTTTGGGCTTGCTTCGCGTGACGGGTACGACCTGGCGTATCCATTAACGCGCGAGAATCAGAATCTCGGCGTACTGCTGATCGAAGCCGCTCCGAATGCGCTGACGCCTGACGTGCGCGCAGTGCTCGAGGTGCTCGCGGGACAGATAGCTGTCGCGGTCGAAGACTATCGGCTGATGGAAGAAAATGTTCGGCTCGAAAGGAAGGTGGCCGAAGGAGAACGGCTGGCAGCGCTGGGTCAAATGGCTGCGCGCGTGGCGCATGAGGTAAAGAATCCGCTTTCCGCGATTAAATCGATCGCGCAGGTAATGATCGAAGACGAGAAACTCAAACAAGAGCATGCACGTGACCTCAGCTTGATTGTTAGTGAGACCGATCGCCTCAGCAAGAGCGTGACTCAGTTGTTGAGTTTCGCGAGCAACCAGCCTCTATCGGCCGTACCTTGCGACGCGGCTGAGCTGGTGCGAAGTGTGGCGACCTTGTTTCGCGCCGACGCTGAGGAACGGGGCATCAAGCTGCAATACGAAGCTAACGGTACGGCTGAATTGAACGGTGTCCAGACCGCCGCCGTGCGGGATGCGCTTTCGAATTTGGTGCTCAATGCTTTGCAAGCAACCGCGGCGCAGGGAAAAGTGAAAATCGCATCGTCCCTCGACGATCGGACAATCATGTTTTCTGTCTCCGACACTGGCCCAGGCATTTCCGCCGAACTGCGCGCGAAGATTTGGGAACCTTTCTTCACCACCCGTCAGCGAGGCACTGGCTTGGGACTCGCCATCGTGCGCAAGCGGATGGAAGAAGCTGGGGGATCGGCTCAGTTAGCATCTTTCACCAATGGCAGCGGCGCAAGGTTCGAATTGAAAATTCCAGTGAAGTAACGCAGAGAAGGATCCAATCTAGTTGACATTTCTCTAGCCCAGGCGTTTATGCCTGGACAGACAACGACCGAATCGTGGCAAGCCCATTAATAGGCTTTACCTAAGCCTCATGAATGAGACTCCTATGTTAATCCGCATCGCCAACCCAGGCGTAAACCCCTGGGCTAGAGAAAGGATGCGGTAGCCTCGGGACCGGGCACTCGGATCTTTGTTTGGAACTTTCCGGCATAAGTTGCGTGTCAGCATCGGAGCGTCCGCACTACCCGCGAGCAATCGCCATCATCAGACAGTGCAAAGGAGAGTAAGCGAATGATTTCAAGAGGCCGTGTTCTGTGTTTTATGTTCGCCTTGATTGTGTGCGCGTTTGGCGTGACGCAGCCGGCGCTGGGGCAGGATAGTCCATCGAAACCCGTCGTCAAGATCGATGAAACGAATCTTGATACGGAGTTGTATTTGATCGTCGGGTCAAACGAGCGCGGCGGGGACAATCCGCTGCCAACGTCGCTCGACAAAGTGAGCAAACAGCTTCACGCGATCCTGCCGTTTAAGAATTATAATCTCGTCGCGACGCTGCTCAATCGCGTGAAAAATGACGGACGCCTGGAGCTAACCTGGATCGGCGGATCGCTTTTGGCACCCAACGCGGCGCTGGCATATCGCCCCACCTTCAGTCAGTTTTCCATCGGCCATGTGAGGTTAGTTGACAGCGACACCGGCCCGGTCGTTCAGATGCTGCGATTCAGCTATGGCGCGCGATTCCCGATTCAAACCGCGACCACCATGGCTGCCTCCGGCAACTCGGTGCCGCAATTCGAATATCAGAACACTGGTTTGACGACCGACATCAGCATCAAACCGGATGAACCCGGAATCGTCGGCACACTCAACGTTGGGCCTTCGGGAGATGCGCTGATAATCGTCGTCTCAGCCAGGCGCGCGCCAAAGTAGACAGCGCCAGTGGCACGCGACACGCAAGCAAAACTCCTCGAAAAGTATTAAACTCACGAGGAGTCAACATGAAGAGCTTGCGTTTATTGATCGTCGACGACGAAGAAGCTGCGCGATACGGAATCAGGCGCGCGCTGGAGAGCCTGGGCTACGAAATCTTCGAAGCCGAGTGTGCTGAGTCAGCGCGCCCGCTAATTTCCGATCAGAATTTCGATCTGCTGCTATTGGATGTAAATCTTCCCGGAATCAGCGGGCTCGAGTTCCTCTCTGAACTGCAAACTGAGACTGCGCCTCCCTTAGTAATAATTATCACCGCACACGGTTCCGAGCGGCTCGCCGTGCAGGCCGTGAAGAGCGGCGCTTACGATTACATCTCGAAGCCGTTCGAGCTTGACGATCTGCGTTTGGTGGTGAAGAACGCGTTCGAGACGGTTAAGCTTCGTCGCGAGAATGAGTCGCTGCGACGGCGCATCGAGATTGAAAGTTCGCAACGCGGATCGCTGCTCGGCAATTCGAAGGCAATGCAGCAAGTGCGCGCGATGATCGATAAGGTCGCGGACACGGACGCGACCGTGCTCGTGCGCGGTGAATCGGGCACTGGAAAGGAATTGGTCGCGCGCGAATTGCACGAGCGCAGCAGCACGCGAAGCCGTGGCGCTTTCGTCGCCGTGAACTGCGCGGCGCTGCCGACGGAACTGATCGAGTCTGAGCTGTTTGGCCACGAAAAGGGCGCCTTTACCGGGGCTGCAGCGCGTCGCAAGGGCAAGTTCGAGCAAGCAAACGGCGGCACCTTGTTTCTCGACGAGATTGGCGACATGAGCGCGAACGTGCAGGCAAAACTGCTGCGTGCGTTGGAAGATCGGCGGATCGAAAGACTCGGAGGGGATGAATCGATTCCTGTCGATGTGCGCATCGTCAGCGCGACGCATCGCGCTCTGGAAGAAGAGATCGAGACCGGAAAGTTTCGCGCCGATCTTTTCTATCGCCTACGAGTTGTGACCATCGAAATTGCTCCGCTGCGTGAACGCCGTGAAGACATTCCCGTGCTTGCTTCTGCATTTGTGCGCGCTGCCGCCGAACGGCACAACTTACCGGAACGGTCGGTGGGCCGCGAAGCGCTGAAGAGTCTGATGGAATACGATTGGCCCGGCAACGTGCGTGAATTGAAAAATGTGATCGAGCGCGCCGCGATCATGTCTGAAGGAGATGAATTGACAGCCGCGGAAATCGATCTGCCAACACCAAAGAAGAGTACGGATCTTTCTGCCAACGGTAGTCTATTGGTTCCGTACACCAACGACTTTCGCGATGACCGGCGGGAGTTTGAACGGCGCTATATCGCCCGTTGTTTGGACGAGTCGGACGGCAATGTCACGCGCGCGGCGTCGGTGCTCGGCATGCATCGACAGTCGTTGCAGCACAAGCTGAGAGAGCTTGGTCTCGGGCGTCGTTACGTCGCGGTCGGCAATTCCGACGCAGGAGAAGCATGACAGGTGAAAGCTAAACTCGACGCCATCCTCAAGACTGAACAAGCCGAATATCTCGAGAATTTATTGCCGCCGAGCGACGACTTGCTCGCTGAGATGGAAGGCTACGCCGCCGAACATCGCGTGCCGATCGCGGATCGCGAAGTTGCGAGGTTCCTGCAGATGACTGCGCAGGCCATCGATGCCAAACGCGCGCTCGAATGCGGCATGGCGATCGGCTATTCCGTAATCCATCTACTGCGCGGCATGGGCGACGATGGGCGAGTCGTCACAATCGATCCAAGCGATGAGATGATTAGCCGCGCTTCGGATTACCTGGCGCGTGCAGGTTTGCACCAGCGCACCCAAATCGAGAAAGGATACGCGTTGGAGGTCATTCCGCGTCTCAACGAAACATTCGATCTCGTGTTCATCGATGCGGTGAAGGAGGAGTATCACGGCTATCTCGATCTCGCTTTGCCGAAGCTGCGCATCGGCGGTGTCGTTATTTGCGACAATCTGCTCTGGGGTGGACAGGTTGCGGGTGAAATTCGATCTGAAGATCAGAAAACATCGACAGAAGCGTTGCGCGAATTCAATAAATATTTCGTCGGTCATCCGCAGTTGCGAGCAGAGGTGCTGGCCGTTGGCGACGGGTTGGGCTACGCGGTGAAGATCCGGTGACCGCTGCGTAGCAGCCGGATGTTTATAGAACCTTGTTGTTAGTTGTCTTGGCTGCTGAAGAAACGACGCCGTCGTTTCTTCAGCGGCGATTTCATTTTTGTGCGTTGCAAGCTATAAACATTGAGCGCCTACGGCGCTCTCACTCATGATTGTCTCGCCAACGGTCGAATCGATTCGTCAAGTCGCAGACGTGATCGCCGGCGGTGGCGTCATCGCGTTTCGCACCGACACGTTCTATGGCCTCAGCGCCGATCCTTTCAATCAAGACGCAGTCCGTCGAATCAAACAACTCAAGGGCAGGGAAGACAACAAACCAATCCTCCTTGTCGTTAGCGACTACGATCAGGTTAATCGAGTTATCAGTTCCATCTCACCCGCGTTCAACTCGCTGGGAAAGAAATTCTGGCCAGGCGCGTTAACACTAATCGGGGAGGCTCGTCCCGAGTTACCAGCAGAGATTACCGCCGGCACAAATACTGTTGGCGTGCGTCTGCCGAACGATGATAGAGTGCGGCTGCTGGTAAGGGCTTGCGGTGGAGCGCTCACGGCCACGAGCGCTAACCCGTCACACGCAGCGCCTGCAACAACTGCAGTTCAGGTCCAGGATTATTTTGGCGATCGGCTCGATGCAATTCTCGACGATGGCATCGCGCAAACTGATCGTCCATCTACGGTCGTTGACGCGTCAGGTAATGATCCGAAACTGATTCGCGAAGGCGTAATCGCGTGGTCAGATATCGTGACCGCGTTGGGTTGATTGATGGGCAGAATTGAAGAGCGTCGCCATCCGAGAATCACGGTCGATTTCTTCGCTGACTGGGGCTGGGGTCCCGAATGCGAATACTACGATCGCGTTACGAGCCTGAGCATCAGCGGCTGCTTCCTTGCGACGAAGCGAGAGCTGACGTCGGGGCAGGAAATCTACTTGAAGTGGACTGCGGAACGCACCGGACCAATCAGTGTTCGCGGCGCCGTCCGCTATCAACTTCGCGTAATGGAGGGAGCGCCGCCCACCGGCGCCGGTATTGAGTTCCTTGGCGTGTCTGACGAAGTGCTGCGAAGACTGCAAACGATCATCGATTCGACCATAGGGTCGTAGCGAGAACGGACTCAAATCATTTTCCACCGCCCGCCGGAAAACCTGCTTCGTCCAATAATTGATTGGCCTTTGCTTGATCGTAACGATAGATAGTGCCCGGCGTGTAGGCCCATGACTCTTCCGGCAGAATTGAGTTTGCGATCTTGCCCTGGCCGAGTAGTAGCGCCTTGATCATACTGTCTCGATCAATCGCATAAGCGATGGCTTGCCGGACCTTTACGTTGTCGAGGGGCGGTTCCCTGGTGTTGAAGGTTAGTTGATTCAGGTTCGAGCCGGGGAACTGCTCAACCTTGAGATTAGGATCTTTACCGAGTGCGTGAATTGCATCGGGTGAGAGACTGGTTGGCAGCGGCGCAATATCAACCCGGCCGCTGCGCAGTTCCGCCTGCATCGCGTTAGCATCGCTGATCACACGCACGCGCAGGGAAGCGACGTGGGTTGGACCATCGTAGTAATTCGGAAAGGCTTCGAGGTCGACTACCTGCTGAGCCGAATCGTAGCTGACAAACTTAAAGGGTCCAGTTCCGAGCGGATGGGTCTTCTCCGATTCATAGCTGTCCTTCGGAATGATCGCGATCGGTACAAGATTGGAAAGCAGACCCGTCCACTGTTTGTTGAGACGGATTACGAGAGTGTGAGCGTCGGGAGCGGTGACGCTATTCACGTAAGACCTGCGATCCGCGCCGGCACCCTCAAAGAAGCTTGCGGCTTTGGCGAACGTAGAATTGAGGATGGTGTCGAGCGTGTACTTCGCGTCGGCGGACGTGAAAGGGCGGCCATCCTGGAACATGACGCCATCGCGCAATGTAAAGATGAAGGTCAGGCCATCGTCGGATCGCTGAATGTTCGATGCAAGCTCGCCTACATAATCAAATTTCTCGTCTTTCTTAACCAGCGAATTGAATATCAATGAACGGACACGTTCGCTGGCGGCATCGACGGTTGGTGATCCGATTGGATCGATAGTCTTGATGTTGTCTGAAAGCGCGATCACTGCGCGGTTTCCCTCGATTGTCAAGTCTTTCACAAAGCCCCAATCGCCGCTGGCGTTCACCTGAATGTTGCCAACTGTTTTTTTCGCGACCACCATGTTGGCCTGATACCAGAGCGGCAAGAGCGGCACGTCACGACTGACAATTTCCTGCGCCCGCGCATAGAGAGGCTGCGCCTTGTCGTGATCGTAAGTGTTCACCGCCGCTTCCAGGATCTGGTCGAGTTCGGGATTCTCATAGCGACTGCGATTACGCGCCGCACGTGTCTGGGTAGGAATCTCCGATGACGCAAAAAGATCTTTGTAGAAGATCGGATCCTGATTGCCGCCGACCCATTGTCCGTAGGCCATTTGGAATTGCCCGTAACGCAATTGGTCGAGCATAGTGTTGAACTCCGACGGCTGGATGTCCACCGGAATACCGACTTGCTCAAGATAGTTTTGGATCACGCCGGCATACTGTCGCGCAGGGGTGCTGCTGCCGGAGATACGGAAGACCAACGGTTTTGCGAAACGCATCTGCCTGGTCGTTCGACGACACGCCGTCGGTGCCAGCAAAGCCGCCGCCAGCAGACTGGCGATAATCGCAACTTTAAAGATGCGTGCATGTTTAATGGAAGGTGGTCTAACTGACATGCGATTCTCCGGGATAGACGTAATCCAGCCGCTTATTCAATTCTCGAATGTCGTTGCCAAGACGTTCGTATCTTTCCATGTCGAGCGGCAACGGCGTTTGCGCCAAAGCTTTAGTGGCGGCGATGCGTTTGAGCGAAGCCTGAATGCGTTTTTCGCCGATTTGTTTGTTACCAGCCGCTTCCAACAACGCGCGATAGCCTCGGCGAATAGTTTCAGGTGTCGCGCAAATCAGTAACATATCTTCACCGGCCTGAAAAGCCTTCACGGTCGCCTCTTCGATTTCGCAGTGTTTGGCTATGGCGCCCATCTCCAAATCGTCGGTGACTACTAAATGACGATAGCCAAGTTCTTGTCGCAGCAAGTGCGAAACAATCGTTGGGCTAATTGATGCCGGCTCAACCAGTCCGCCGGTCGTGCCGGTCTTGATATCGATATTCGGAAACCCGCCATGACTGACCATCACTACGCGCACTCGATCGTCCGCGCGCTGAAAGAGTTCAATGTAAGGCGCGAGATCCTGCGCCAACAAATCGTCGCGCGAGAGCGGCACCACCGGCATCTCGATGTGCGAGTCGACCGCGCCCGCGCCAATTCCTGGAAAGTGCTTGAGGCATGCCAGACATCCGGCTCCCTGTAAGCCGCGCACATAAACCGTCGTATAGCCCAGGACCTCGCCGGGTGAGCTCCCGTACGAGCGCGAATACAAACCATTCGTTAGTTGGCTGCGTTCTTTCGTGATAATCGACATCACCGGCGCGAAGTTGATATCGAATCCGAGCATTCGCAAGAGTTCGCCGGTGATCTTTCCCAACGTCCGCACGCCCGCCAGGTCGCCATGCTGACGCAGCGCACGCGCCGACGGCATCGGCGGAAAGATCGTGCGCAGCCGGTCGACGAGACCGCCTTCCTGATCGATGCCGCAGAAGGGCGGCGTCGGTAGTAACTCCCGGCAATTATCGAGCAGTCTGCGGATCTGTTGCGGCGACTCGACGTTACGACCGAAGATGATTATCCCGCCGGGCTTGACTTCACCGAGTAGCTCTCGGGTCTCCTGATCGAGGGTAGTACCGGGAAGGCCGATAAAGAAGAACTGTCCGATTTGTTGTTCGAATGGTAAAGAAAAAAATTGGTCGGCAGGCATTGGTCCTCTGAATGACGCGTTGGTTGAAAGCCGGCGATAGCTTACGACAGTAATCGACGCGGCTTCAAATCGATCTTGAGAAGACAGTGTTTGGCTGCGTCCCTTTCTACTGGCCGAAGCTAAAACAACTTGCCATGTTTAGACGCCGCACTTGTCCGGTGCGGCAAGAGGCGGCACAAGCGCCGCGTCTAAACGATCGGCGGTTTGGTGCGGTCGGCTCTGATTCAATTAGAATGAACGAGCGATGAAGGCGATGATCCTGGCGGCAGGTTTCGGCGAGCGGCTCTGGCCGTTGACTGCCGATCGCACCAAGCCTGCGCTTCCGGTATTGGGTAAGCCTCTGGTTGGATTCGTTGCAGAGTATCTGGCGCGCTTCGACATTACCGAGACGATCGTTAACCTGCATCACGAACCTGAATCAGTGCGGCGCGCGCTCGGGGATGGCAGCCGCTTCGGCGTACATCTTGAATATGTATTTGAGCCGGTGATTTTGGGAACCAGCGGCGCGCTTGATAATGCGCGCCCGCTGCTGGAGTCGGACACCTTTGTCGTAATCAACGGCAAAGTAATCACAAACATCGATCTTAAAGCGGTCCTGGCCCACCATCGAGATCAAAAAGCACTGGCGACTCTCGTCCTGAAACCAAATCTCTTGCGCGAGCGCTTCAGTATCGTCGACACGCACAATGGACTAGTCACAAAATTTGCCGGCATGCCTTCGCCTACGAGCATTGACGAGACGCCGCCGTTGATGTTTACCGGAATTCAAATCCTCGAACCGCGCATTTTTGATTACATTCCGACAGGCGTTTTCTCGGACACTGTCATCGACGTATATCCTCGCGCGCTGGCGGCTGGTGAACGGGTGGTCGCGCATGTGAATGATGGCCAGTGGTTTGAGCTTTCGACGCTGAAAAGATATCTGGATATCAATCTGGCGCTGTTGCGTGAAGAAGGTCGCAATGTTTATGCCGGCGAAAATTCTCGAGTTGACGGGACCGCAGACGTTAGTGATTCGATCCTTTGGGCCGACGTGGTTATCAAAGCCGGCGCGAAAGTCAGGCGCGCCGTTATCGGCGATGGGGTGCAAATTTCAGAAGGCGAAATAATTGAAGATGCTGTGGTTGTCCGTGCAGACCTAATCGCTGGGAAGCGGGCTCCCGGCAAAGCGCTCAAAGGCGAGCTCAGAGGCGACAACTTTGTCGTGCGCTTATCGCAGTGATAAGATTCGCTTAACGATGCAGCTTGCTGGGTGTAGGTTTGGGTTATCGTGTGTCGACTCTCCGGGTTTTTGATTGCCGATCACAAATCAACTTGAAGGTGGCTGAGTTATTAATTCCCAAACTCAGTGCCGGCTCTACACCAAGAACGCAACACGCTACATTCTGACAGCATGAGTTCTATAGTCCAACCGGCCGCAAACGCCTTCACGATGAGTGCGAGGGAACGGATCGCGCGCTATCTGGAGCAGCACGGCATGAGTAGCGCAGATGTGGTTGCGTTAACGCCCGATGCTTCGACGCGTGAGTACTTTCGCATTGCCTGGCCGAAAGGAACCGCGATCGCGGCCGTCTATCCCGAACCATTCGATCCCTCGGTGCATCCTTATCTCGATGTGACGCGGCTTTTTCTCGAATGCGATTTGCCCGTACCGCAGGTGCTGGATATCGACGGCGACGCTGGCATCGTCGTGCAGGAAGATCTCGGCACTCGACAGTTGTGCCAGGTGTTCGAAGAGACATCCGAGGATGAACGCGAGGCGTTGTTGGAGCAGGCAATTGACATCATCGCGCGCATCCAGGCAGCCACACCGTTGGCCTTTGAACGTGATTCGATCGCCAGCCGTTTGGCATTTGATGAGCCGAAGCTCTCCTGGGAGTTGAACTTCTTCTGCGAGCATTATTTCGGAAGCTATCGCAAAGAGAAATTGTCGCACGGCCAAAGTGCCGAATTGAAAGCCGAATTGAATGACATCGCCGCTGAGTTGGCGGCCGTGCCTCGCGTGCTTTGTCATCGCGACTATCACACCGCAAACTTAATGTTGGATAAGAACAACAACGTTCGCGTAGTAGATCATCAGGACGCCCGCATGGGACCAGCAAGTTACGACCTGGTTTCGTTGCTAACGGATCGTCAACCTGCGACACCTTCCTTGGCCGAAGTGCGCGCGCATCGATTATTTTTCCTCGACGCGCGACGGCGTTGCGGCTTAGAGGCTATCGATCCCGACGATTTCAGCAAGGAGTTTCGCTTGATGACGATTCAGCGGGGATTGAAAGCAGTCGGAACATTTTCATGTCAAACGGCGGTCTATGGCCGCGGCAAGTTTTATGAGCGACACATTCGTCCCACATTTCTGATCGTGCTGCAGGCGTGTGAATGGCTGGAACGATTCCCAGTTTTGCAGCGATTGATTAAAGAGAGAATCTGATTTGGCGGTCCGCAAACCGGACAAACGACAATAGCCCAGCGATTTATCGCTGGCAATGCGAAAAAGTTCTTAGGTTCGAGTCCGCGAAGCGGACGGCAGATCTTTTTGGCGAGAGCATCTGTCGCCCGTTTCACGGGCTTGATTTTATCTTTTGTCGTACTTACCCACAGCTGAAGCTGTGGGCTATTATCGATCGTGCGCGTTGCGCACTTGAATAATGAACCAAACTTATATCAAAGATCTATCCAAGCACGTCGGCGAAGAAGTCACGCTCAAAGGCTGGCTTTATAACATGCGCTCGAGCGGCAAGCTTCTGTTTCCGCAACTGCGCGACGGGACGGGGATCGTGCAGTGCGTTGTCGCGAAGAATTCCGTGGCGCCGGAAATGTGGGAAGCGCTGAAGCCGCTGGGCCAGGAATCGTCGTTAATCGTAACTGGGAAAGTCCGCGCAGACAGTCGCGCACCGGGCGGATTCGAGGTCGATGTCACGAACGCGGAAGTCTTGCAGAACGCGCACGAGTTTCCGATCACACCAAAAGAACACGGTCCGGAGTTTCTTCTCGACAATCGACATCTGTGGCTACGCTCAAAAAAGCAACACGCGATTTTGAAAGTTCGGCACGCGGTCGTGAAGGCTGTGCGCGATTTTCTCGATAACGATGGTTTCACGCTTTTAGACACGCCGATTTTCACTCCGGCCGCGTGCGAAGGTACGAGCACGTTGTTCGAGGTCGATTACTTCGGAGACGAGAAAGCTTATCTCACTCAATCGGGCCAGCTTTACAACGAGGCGACGGCCGCCGCCTTCGGCAAGGTCTATTGCTTTGGTCCAACGTTTCGGGCGGAGAAATCAAAGACGCGCCGCCATCTCACTGAATTCTGGATGGTCGAACCCGAGATGGCTTTTGCGACGCTCAATGATGTGATGGATTTATCCGAGCGATTTCTTTCGTATATCGCCGCGCGCGTTTTGGAGACGCGACAGGAAGAATTGAAGGTACTGGAACGCGACACGTCGAAGCTCGAGGCGATCGTGCCGCCTTTTCCGCGAGTGCATTACGACGATGCGGTGAAGATGCTGGACGAGGGATTTGCCGAAGGTGCGCTTGAAAATAAATTCGAATGGGGCGGCGACCTCGGCGCGCCCGACGAGACTTATTTGTCGAGCAAGTACGAAAAACCGGTGATGGTCCATCACTATCCTGCGGCCGTGAAAGCTTTCTACATGAAGCGCGATCCTGAGCACGACGAATACGCGCTCGGCGTCGATGTTTTGGCGCCGGAAGGCTACGGCGAAGTGATCGGGGGCGGCGAACGCGCAACGTCGATCGAATTCCTGGAACATCAGATCTCCGCGCACGGACTGCCGAAAGAAGCGTTCGAGTGGTATCTCGACCTGCGTCGCTACGGCAGCGTGCCGCATTCGGGATTCGGCATGGGCATCGAGCGCTGCACCGCATGGATGTGCGGCATCGAGCATGTGCGAGAAACGATTCCGTTTCCGCGAATGCTGTATCGTTTGAAGCCGTAGATGTTCGACAAACTTCAGTGTGTCGCTAACGGTGAGGGCAGCAAAGTCTATGAGCACGACAAACTGAAGTTTTGTCGAACGATAATGGACGAACAACTTCGCACTGAATTCAACGAATGGGCGCGCGCCGGGAAAGGCGAATCGATGGAGCGCGGACATCGCCCGGCCGGCGAACATGCGATCGCGCGCATGCGGGTCGAACCTGATTCGCGCGTGCTCGATATCGGTTGTGGATCGGGATGGGCTACGCGTTTGTTGGCCGACTATGCTTTCAATGGGCGCGTTACCGGCATCGATATTTCAGATGAGATGGTGCGCGTCGCGCGCGAGGCGTCTCAGTCATACCAGAATATCGCATTCGAAGTTACGAGCGCGGAGCAACTTCCTTTTGCGGAAGACGAATTCACGCATGCGTTTTCAATGGAGTCGCTTTATTACTATCGAAACATTCCCAAGGCTTTGAGTGAGATTCATCGCGTGATGAAAGAAGGCGGCCTGTTTTGCGCGGTGATGGACCTCTATTGGGAAAACCAAGCGACACATCAATGGATTGACACTTTGAAAGTGCCGGTCGAGCTGTTGAGTGTCGACGATTATCGATCGCTGTTTATCGATGCCGGCTTTAAGAACATTCGGGACGAACGAATCATCGATCCTACTCCGGTCCCGGCGGACTACGCCGGAAGCTCATTCAAAACCCGCGAAGATTTTGTCGCATATCGTGAAGCCGGATCGTTGATGATTACCGGCGAGGCCGCAAAATGAAAACTCTCTTTCGAAACCGACGCTTCCTGGCCATCGTCCTGCTGGCGCTGGCGTCGTTCATTGCTCCGCCCGCGGAGCGAACCCGCGCACAACTTCCCAAATCCACAGTTACAGAAGGGTCAGTGCGTAGATATATGAACTCGTTGGCCAGCGATGAGATGCGCGGACGTGGGAGCGCCACATCCGATGAATTACGAGCCGCGCAGTACATCGCTGAGCAATTAAAGCTTTTGAAGATCGATCCAGCGGGGGATAACGGCGGCTATCTGCAAACGGCAAAGTTTCAGAGGCGGCAACGTGGCGCTTCGCCCAATGCTGCAGGGATTGAAGCTACAACCACGAACGTGATCGGAATCATTCGCGGCGTGGATGCAAAGCTATCGAACGAAACGATTCTGCTTTCGGCGCATCTCGATCATCTCGGCGTGCGCGACGGAATGTCTGGGGACAACATCTTCAACGGCGCCGACGACGACGCGTCGGGCGTCACGGCAGTGTTGGAATTGGCAGAAGCACTTGCGAAAGGGAACAAGCCCAAGCGCACCGTGGTGTTCGCGCTGTTTGGCAGCGAAGAAATTGGCGGCTGGGGCGCACGATATTTTCAGGAGCATCCACCCGTTCCGATCGACAGCTTCGTCGCAAATCTTGAATTTGAAATGATTGGCCGAGCTGATTCCGCGGTTGCGCCTCACACATTATGGCTGACCGGCTACGAACGATCCGATCTTGGCCCCCAACTGGCGGCGCATGGAGCGCGGCTCGTCGCCGATCCGCATCCGGAACAACATTTCTTTCAACGGTCGGACAATTACGTTCTGGCGCGCAAGGGCATCATCGCGCACACGGTTTCGAGTTACGGCTTGCACTCTGATTACCATCGACCCAGCGACGATCTTGCGCACATCGATTTTGCGCACATGACTGAAGCCATCGCTTCGATGGTTAATCCGGTCGAGTGGTTAGTGAATACGGATTTCAAACCGCAGTGGACGAAGGATGGAAAACCCTAAGGTACGAGAGACTTGGATTGAATGAAGAGACAAATCAAAGCCCTTCTCTCGTGATGTGGTGGATACATCAATGACAAACTGGGCAAACGACAAAGTTAGAGGCGAATGCACACGCGCCGTTACAGGCGAGAATTGCGAGAGCGAGACTTGTCCAATTGGCAAGCAGGCGATAGGCCTGATGCGCGTGCCCCGCGATGCTCGGGTGTTGGATGTGGGATGTGGCTCGGGCTGGACAACGCGGCTGCTGGCAAATCTGGCCGTTGACGGCCAAGTGTCGGGGATTGACGCTTCTGATGAGATGATTCGCATTGCTCGTGAAGCATCAAACGAATTTTCAAACATTGACTTTGAAGTCGCGAGCGCCGAAAAATTGCCATTTACCCAAAATGAATTCACTCACGCTTTCTCAATGGATTCTCTCTATTACTATAAAAATATTCAGGACGCAGTCGGCGAGATCTATCGCGTCCTTCGCCCTCGGGGAGTATTTGTAGCGGTAGTCAACCTCTATCAAGAGAACGAGCCCACGAACTACTGGGTTGAGACTCTGCCAATCAGAGTACATCAACTTAGCATCTCTGACTATCATACTTTGTTTCGGCGAGTAGGCTTTGTCCATGTTCGCGACGGACGAATCAAGTCTACGGCCCCGTTGAGTAACGAATACAGCCACAAGTGGTTCGCATCGCGCGATTCATATTTGGAGTACAGAGAGAATGGCTCGTTAGTGATGAGCGGCTTAGTTGAGAAGTAGTGCTACTCGCCCCGCCGAGCGTTTGAGGTTAAGACTTCGCATGGATAAATCGAATGGTTGACGGCTGTCCCCGCTCACGCCAGTAGTTTGTCAGTTCTTTGATGTCGCTGGCGACATTTGCCGGATGCCGAGTGTAATGCACGACGTAATCGGCCTTTTCTAAGGCACGTCTATTGTAAAGCCGGTAGCGACAAAACAGCGGGATTGCTTTCAGGAGGGCGTCGCCCGCAGAGTAGCGACCCTCTTTAATATCTCGTTTCAATCGACGCAAAACAATTTTCCAGCTAGGGGAGATAATTAGGACCCGAGAGACTTTGACTGTCGGGGTAACTTGGATCTTGAAAACGTGTACGCCCTCAACTACCAGAGCGCGCGCGCCAGCAGGGTCGAGCAACCTCTCACCAACCGGCATACTTCGTTTCATATCGTAAATGGGAATTCTCATTGCTTGGCCTTCTAACAACTTGTTTATGACGCAATGCAGCTTTCCCCAATCCAAGGCCGCTTCGCTTTCCCAGTCGGGCAGCCCGTTTGTTCTGGGTAATCGGGGATCGTCGAACGCGAGGTAAAAATCATCAGCCGAAAGCAAGGCCGCCCGATCCAGATAAGCGGCGATTGTGGTTTTGCCGGAGCCGGGCACGCCAGCAAGGAGAAGCAGCGGAAGAAAATGGTTAACCATTCGTTGATAATCCGGCATCAACAGGCATCTTTTCAAAAACTAACATATCGAACCGGGGTCGGTTACGGTAACGTGCGAGGCAGGAAGGCTCGCGCTGGCCCGCCTGAAGTGTTTTGCGAATGGGCAATTCCTTCTCAATGGACAATTTTCGGAGACCGCTCTTGCGTGCAGCGTCGACATAACTAGATATGCTCCAATGGTGGGTGATGGTCTTGAAGCCGTGGGGCCATTCTCGTTCGATTTTGTCCAAGTCGGGGTCAGAATTCCCAACGCGCAGACTTCGAATGATGTGGGGTTTCCAAACAATCAGTTGTCGTCTACCGCTGCCGGAAAACCGCCGCGGGCTCAACCAGCGACGCGTGGTCGAGTGGGCTTGGATATCCCCGAATGACCGATCATTTTCAAGTATCACAAGAACTCGTCCGAGCGGCCTTAGGTTTTGGGTGATCCGCGACAATGGGGCTTCAAGGGTATCGCAATCCTGCAACGTGAAACAGAGAACGGCCATATCGAACGGGTTTCCTTCTATACAACCCTCGCTTTCATTGAGATTTGCCAGATGATAGGAAACCCCTTCGGACGGATACGATCGCGCGATGTCCAAATGGTTCGGCGAACTATCGACACCAAATACCGTGGCACCCGCTTGCGACAATGCTCTCGAGATGCACCCGTTTCCACAGCCCGCATCCAGAATGCGCATCGAGCCCAGCTCAATGGTTTCCAATATCGCCGGGACGATAACTGTCTGGCGATATATGTCACCTCTTTCCCCTTGTATGGCATCCCAGAAACCTGCCATCTCGTCCCAACTGTCAGCCACATCGAAATACAATTTGCGGTTAAGGCGGTAGTCAATCACGATATCTGCGATGATAATTACTAAGAAGATCACTGAGACGGCCTGAGGATGCGCGGACACGGGCCAATACAACCATGAGAACCCAAGGAAACAGATTACGGCTGCGAGATTGATCGCCAGCCATGTGTTTTGTGCTTTCCGAATCGCGTCCCGGGGTAAGGCCCTTCGCACATTGAGCACCAGAACAGTGTCAAGCGCACGAAGGATCAAGTTTGTAATTACTAGTCGACCAGGCTTGCCTAAAAAGAAAGCCATAAAGACAAAGCAAAGAATCACGGCTACGTTAAGAAGGTAATCGATCAATGCCAGATCAACTCTATCCGTTAGTGCGTTGTTGTAGTCGTCATCTTCGAGGGTGACTACTTTTCCATGGAAAAAATTTAGCGATGTGAATAGAAATGCGATTGTTGCGAGCACGACCGGCTTTGAAGGATCGTGGACTACGTCTTCAATGGCGAACGGGATTGAAACACCAAGGAGAACCGCGAGCAGATGAAATCGGACAATGCGAGTCGGATGTGGGACACTCATATTGACCTGCGCTGATGTTCTAAATTGATAAGATCACAGTATAGCGAGGGCGCTGCATCATAATACAACCCGCCCTGAGATTACTATGCGTAGATATTGAATTTGGCGGCACTGCACCATAGAATGCTGGTTCATGCCCACCGAGAAGGAACTCCTCCCCGTATGTGCCCTGATTAGCGCGGTATCTGACACAGTAGACCGGTATCGTGAAATGAGCGACGAACTCGTTCGAAGTCTTGAAGAGAGAGGCTTTGTCTTTTACAAGGCTCATCGCCGTCTGTCTAATTTTAGGGCAACTCATAGATCTCGAAATAAGTCTCTGCGTATGGCCTATATACATTACTGGAGGGGCGAGTCGGCTACGCTTGGAAAGGCAGAGATTTATTTCGCAATGCCAAATGATGCGTCCGTGTTGAGTGCGCTCTCAGCTGTTTTATCCTCGATGGAAGAAGATAAAAAAAATAGCCAGGGACTCGTCGTCCTGCGCTGGAAAGAGGAGAGATTGAGCAACGCACATTAGATAGAGCAATCGTGGTTGACACTGTCGCTGAAGCGCGACAGATCATTCTCCAACAATCTGTTGAATGAATCGCTGCAGAGACTACCTGAGTCAAAGCGTTGATCCAAAAACAGTTCGAAGCTAAGCGATTTGGCAGATACAGGAATCAGTATCAATACTGGGCGTGTCGTTGTGCTAAGTCCAGAGCATGGCAAGAGTGAATCCTGGGGTCGGCCGCAATTCGCTTTACGTGTAGGCACAGAGCCTGAGATTTCGCTGGTCTGGAACAAGATGCAGACGCACGTGCTCGAGCCGCGACCGTTGGTTCTGCTTGGTGACTGTTGGCCGCCGGTGGTCAGTGAATGGCAACGGTCGCTGGCGGTTAGTGACGCCGATGTGGCATTCCTCAAGTTTGCCGACAAGATGCGGTTGCAATCATTCAGCGAGAGTCGCGAAGTGTCGTGATTGAGTGCGACTCGATGAGATCGGCAAACGCTTGATAGACGTCCGAGATGATCGAAGACTTAGATACAAGTAATCAGGACCAGCCCGGAAGCGGCAAATCAGTGTCGATTTTGGGAGTGCCGTTGAGTTACGGCCAGAGCAAGGGTGGCGTGCATCTCGGTCCGGCAGCGATTCGTGTCGCCGGACT
>DASQYL010000134.1:0-3490 GCA_035639235.1 Pyrinomonadaceae bacterium
GAGGGCTTTACTTGCGAAGTCATTTCGGTGGTGCAGCGAGCAATCCAAATTTTGAGACTATGCGACTGAGAGTTCGCGCGTATGTGTAATGTCACGCGCACTGACCGGGCGCACTTGAGACGATTCGAGAGTTGCCACCGCGGCGGTGCCGCCCGTCGAGTGTGAGAAACTCGACTTCGTAGGCTTCATCGTCCTTGTACACGTGGACAACCGTGCCGACGTCGCCTTCTTCAAGACCTCCGGCTGGAACAGATTTGGTTAGCACGACGCGTTCGTGTTCCTTGATCATTTACGCCTCCTTCCGAACGGATATGCCGTCATGAGCCGCGGAAAACTTGTTCCTGCATCGATAATCCAAATCGAGTCTCCCAATCAACGCGACTGAATCCGAGGTGCCACGAAAAAAGCTCCCTTACCGCCATTGTCGGGGTGTTCAGGATTCAGAAGGTAGTCAGTAATCTTTTCGCGCTCGACGATTGCAGAGTGAGCGTTGGGGAGACGCATGCGCGCAGTTTACCATCCACGGCGATAAAGTCATTCACACCGCCGGCGCTCCGCGAAACCGCAGCGCAGTACGCGCTCTCGCCTTCGCCGCTTCGACTTCGCGGTTGCGTGGCGGCGCGGCCGTGACCAGCGAATCCAGCAGTTCGGTAGCGACGCGAGTTACTTCGTCAACGGCATGATTGAATGCTCCTTCATTCGCCTTTGAAGGTTTGTTGAAGCCGCTCAGCTTTCTCACGAACTGAATTGCTGACGCGCGAATCTCTTCTTCAGTGGCGGGTGGTTTGAAGTTGTGCAGGGTCTTGATGTTGCGACACATAAAATTGTTCCTCGGCTAAATTTGAATCAAATCGAAAATACCAGTTAGTCGCGACTTCTCTTCAGCATCATTGAGCGCTGACAGTCACGTTATTCGCCGTCAGGGAATTGCCGGTGGCGCGCTGCAACTCGGCAATTGCCTTGTTCAAATCAGTCTGCGCGCGCAATTCATTACCTCGCGCGACCGCCAAGGCCGTCTGCCGTTCCAACACGAGGAACACCGTTGACTGGCCGGCGTCGAGTTTTCGTTTTTCGCTTTCGTATTGTTGTTCGGCAGTTGATCGAGCAACCGCCGCCGATCGCAGGCGCGCTTCGGTCGTGCTCAAACTTTGGAGCGCGTTCCGCACCTCGACCTGAATCAATTGCTCAAGCTGCGCGCGCTGCGTCGCGATGCGCTGGCCCTCGACTAACGAATGGCCCAACTGGCCCTCAGCGGTACGATTGTGCAAAGGCAAACTGATGGAGACACCCACGCGAAAGTTATTGAATTGATTCGAAGCGAGATTCGACAGCGATTGAAAATATCCGCCAAAGAGATCGGGAAGGATCGTCGTTGCCGGCGGCGCCGGCAACGGCTGCAAGCCACTAAGTGTTGATAGTTGGTTGACGCGCGCGCGCAAGGCATCGTTGCTGGCCGTCAACGGATTTGCCGTGGTGACCTGCGTGCCCGCGTTGCCGATCACGCCATAAGTGCCTACCAGATCGATCTGCGGCTTTGTCTGATCGCTATAGAGTTTCTGATCGAGCTGATTGATCTCGCGTGCAAGATCCGATTGCTTCAATTCCTGCCGGTTCTGCATCGCCGCAGTCATCGCGTCCGGCAAACTTAGCAGCGGAAGCGTCAGGTCAACTTGATCAGTCGGGATGATCGAGACGCTCCAGATTTTCGATTGTCGATTCTCGGCAATCATGTTCTTCAGATTGTTCTCGGTGCGGGTCACATCTTCCAGGGCCGAGAATTCGGCCTGCTCAAAATTGGCGACCTGCGTCTCGGCCGCGACCACGTCGATGGGCGCTAGCGCTCCCTCAGCCACCATGCGCCGATTGTGCGCGAGTTGGTCGCGCGCGTCGGCCAGCGAGTCACGCTGAATCTGCAAATTCCGCAAAGCGAAAACCAGGTCCCAATACGAACGCTGCACATTCGTGATCACTTCGATCGCGCGCTGACGAAACTGCGCGTCGGTCAACGAAAGATTCTTCTTCGCAACTTCAATCTGGCGGCGCGGCAAGTCGAATCGACGTCCCCGCATTAACGGCTGGGTGTAGGTAAACGTCAGCGCGGTCGGGTAAGAAGGATTGAGCACATTGAAAGCGCTGTTCGAATTCAGCCTGACTGACGAGAAGTCGACGCGATAATTTCCGCCGCCCTTCGGCGCGAGACCTTCGAAACGCGCGGTGGCAGTCATGTCGTCCTGTTCCAGCTTTGATGCCCCGCTTAAGAAGCTGGTCGCTGGAGTCAGTATCCGTTCGAAGTAATTCTGCGCACTAAATCGCGGATCGTACGAGCCACGCGACGTAAGTAGATCGAATTCCGCAATCTTCACGTTGTCGCGCGCGACTTCGATGTCTTTATTATTTTTCAGCGCGAGCGCGATCGCATCGCGCAAACTAAGCGACTGCTGATCGCCAGTCTGAACTCCGACGCGCGCGAGCGATGGCATCGGAGACGGCGGATCGGTTTTGTAGTCGACCGCAACCTTTAAGGTTTGTCGTGCCGAGACCGCAGGAGTCTGCGAATCATTCGGCGCCTGCGCGCGGATGTTGTGTGCCCCGGCAAAAATCAAACAAGCGGTAATGATAAGAATCTTAAACAGAGAACCTAATAAAGAAGCCGCCGCGGTTGCGACTCGGCGTCGCGCGCGTCCAAAGATCGCGCTAAACAGAGCCACGATGCGCGACCACACGCGGCTGCGGCCGAGATCGTCGAACAGCGAATAGAAAACCGGAACGGCCAATAAAGTGAGCAGCAGACAAAGCGACTGGCCGCCGACCACCAGCACGCCAATCGATCGATTCGTGCCGGCGCCGGGACCGCTCGACAACGTCAGCGGCGTCATGCCGGCAACTAAGGCAATTGTCGTCATCAGAATCGGCCGCAGCCGATCTCGGTTCGCCTGGATAATCGCGTCCAACCGCGCCATGCCCTGCTTGCGCAAGCCGTTCGTATGATCGATCTGGAGAATCGCGTTCTTCTTGACGACGCCGAATAAAAGCAGCAGACCAAGGCCGGAGAAGATGTTCACCGTTTGTCCGGTCACCAGCAGTGAGACGATTCCGAACGGAATCGCCAGCGGGAGGGTCAAGAGAATCGTGATCGGGTGAATGAACGATTCGAACTGCGCCGCCAAAACCATGTACATGAAAACGAATGACAGAATGATCGCCAGCAGGAAGTAATAACCGGTGCGTCCGAGTTCCTTCGATCGACCGGCGAGGCCGGTCGTGTAAGCAGTGTCCATGTGCTCGTCTTTGGCGAACTGGTTCATCTGTTGAATGATCGCGGCCTGCGATCCGCCGGGCTTCACGTTCGCCGTGAGCGTGACCTGTCGTTGCCGATTCAATCGATCGATCGCCGACGGTCCGGTTGACTCTTCGACGTGGACCAAATTGTCCAACGTGACCCATCCAGCTTTCGTGGAAGCCACCATCAGACGCTTGAGTCTGTCGGCGT
>DASQYL010000135.1:0-3364 GCA_035639235.1 Pyrinomonadaceae bacterium
CGTAAGCGAAATTTTTGAAAGGAATCATTTGTACGCCAATTTGCGCAGCCAAACGAGCCAACAATTCCTGCGCTTCGTATGGACCATAAAATGGCTGGCCCTGCGAGTCTGATCCAGGGCTGGCATGGTCACGTCCGACGATCAAATAATTCGCGCCGTAGTTCCGCCGGATCAAAGCATGCCAAACAGCTTCGCGCGGGCCGGCCATGCGCATCGCCAGCGGCAGCAGAGCCAGCAGCACGCGCTTCGGATCGTAGTAGCGTTGCGCGAGCAGGCGATAAGTTCGCACCCTCGTGTAGTGATCGATGTCGCCTGGTTGAGTGATGCCGACCACCGGATGCAGCAGCAATGTGCCTTCGACCTGGGTCATCGCCAGCTTGATCATCTCTTCGTGCGCACGATGCAAAGGATTGCGAGTCTGAAAGGCAACAACGTTCGCGCGGCCAAGCGCGGCGAGCTTACTTCGCGTCGCAGCAGGAGTCAGACGCAAGTCGGGAAAATCATAGAAGCGTGGCAGACGCAGGACTCTCAATGAGCCAGAGACATTCAGTTTTCCCCAACGCTGCATTTCGGCCACCAATGGGTGTTTCGGATCTTTCGTGCCCAGGACTTTCTGCGCGGCCTCTTCACGGTTCCATTCGTAGATCTCCTCGACGGTCATCACCGCCAGCAATTCATTCCTGGCATTGCGGAGGGCGATTTCAGTGTCGAGTTTGGGTCGCGTCGCTTCGTCGACGGGAAGCGTTATCGGCACGGGAAATACGTGGCCGTCAGACAGCCGCATGTCTCCCAAAATTCTTTCGTAATCGGCTTTCGTGACAAAGCGATCGAGCGGAGAGAATCCGCCGGTGGCCAAAAGCGTCAAGTCACAGACCGACCGATCTGAGATTTGCAGCGAAGGCAGCAGACACGCTTGTGACTCGAGTTCCGACGCTTGTTCGTCAGTAACCATCAAGTCGATCAACCGTTCGCCGTAAGGCGTGATCAGCATGGAATTGCAATCGTCGTTCAAGTGTATGCCCGCAACTGCCTCGACTCTGTGTCAGGCTGCATTGTAAAAGTTGTAAAGGTAAAATGCGTGGCGCCCGCGAAACGAGTTCGCAGTTTAGCTGCGGTCCGGGCTTTCATCAAGAACGATTTGTTCAGACCGAAATGATTTCTCACGAACACAAATGCATCTTTGTCCACCAGCGCAAGTGTGCCGGCTGTTCGATAATCAATGCCTTCGGTTTTGATGTCGACGATCCCGAATGGCATTTCATGAACGACGGCGTGCTGAGTCCCGAATATCAAGACGCGCCCAACTATTTCAAGTTTGCGGTGGTCCGAAATCCCTGGGATCGTTTCGTTTCGGGTTGGAAGTATTTAGAGTCGACGCGCGCGCAATCGTTGCGCCAGGTGCTGACTAAATTGCCCGAGAGCGGAAAAGACTATCGACACCTGACCAGACCACAGTCGGCAACTCTTTTTGACGGAAGCGGCCGGCTGATCGTCGATTATCTGATCCGATTTGAATCACTGCAGCAGGGTTTCGATGAAGTGTGCGAGGTGATCGGCAAGCCTCGCCGCCGTTTGCCGCACCTGAATCAAACCGCGAGAGATCACTACCGGAACTACTTCGACGATGAATGTCGCGAATTGTTTCTGCGACACTTCGCCCGCGATGTCGAAATATTCGGCTATCAATATTGAAAAGTCGGATGGTTTGCGATTGGTGGAGCCGAGGGGGATCGAACCCCTGACCTCATGACTGCCAGTCATGCGCTCTCCCAGCTGAGCTACGGCCCCAATTGCCGGCCAATGGTCGGCGGCGACGTGGGAGTCATGATAGAGGAGAACTCGTCGCGATTCAAAGCGGTGGCAGATCATTTTGCCGCCGCGCACATTCCTGGCCGGAACATACATGAGATTGGTTGGTCGTCCGCGGAAATGCACCTCACGAATACTTGCCACAGATATTGCGCGGCCGGTGTTTATCAGAATGCACGGAGAACAATGTGCAGCTTCTGGCGACGTTCATCGCGCGACTTTCACTAACCATTGATCTCCGTGTCGTCCAATCATGAACAAACTAAAGGAGAACCACCATGACCAAGGCACTTCGTTTCACGTTGTTGAGTCTTGCAGCAATCAGTTTCACCGCGTGCGCAATTCAGGCCCAGAAAAGCGACAAAGCTTCCATGCAATGCCGCGACGGAAACGGCGATGACCGTTTAGCAAGCCATTGCGAGATTAAGGAGCAGACGCTGCCCGCCGGCGGCGCGATTACTGTGGATGGCAAGCAGAACGGAGGAATCAGCATTAAAGGTTGGCAACAGAACCAGGTCCTGGTGCGCGCGAAGATCGAAAGCCGCGCTCCAACTCAGGCGGAAGCTGATTCGCTTGCGCAACAGGTCAGGATCGAAACCGGCGGACTCAACATTCATGCGGAAGGTCCCGCGTCGCGCGAAGACTATCAATGGTACGTGAGCTATGAAGTGTTTGTGCCGCAGCGATCGGATCTATCTTTGACGGCGCACAACGGCGGCATCTCGATCAGCGACGTGGCTGGACGAATTAATTTCGAGACGATGAACGGCGGCGTGACGTTGAGACGAATCGGCGGCGCGGTCAAAGGCAGCACGACTAACGGCGGCGTCAACGTTGAACTCGCCGGCGCCAGCTGGCAAGGCGAAATGCTCAATGTCACGACCACGAACGGTGGTGTGCGGCTCACGATGCCCGATAACTATTCGGCGCATATCGAAACGAGTACCGTTAACGGCAATGTCGCTTCTGACTTTCCACTGAACGTGCCGATGACTGAGCGCGGACGCTTGCCAAAGGAAATCAACGTAGACTTGGGATCAGGTGGACCGACAATTCGCGCGACGACTACGAATGGCGGGGTGCATATCGGACGAGCGTCGGCGATGTAGTAGATCGATCAAGCTGCGCTGAAGCGTCAGTGCCGGGAGTGGTAGCGATCGAAGCAAGCATGATCCGGTCGCGATCGCTCCCGGTTCTGACATTGATACGATTACTTCTTTAATTTATTCCCAAGGCCTGCGAATAAGTATTGATGCTCAGTATGAACGCCGTGGGCTTCTAACCTACGCCAGTACCACTCCGGTGACAGCCGCGAAACTATCGTAGTCTGTCGTGTAATCTTTGTTTGGCTACCGATTGGCTGGATGTCATAACCCGCGTCCTTAAAGCTCAGCCAAGGCCGTCCGGGAACGTCGAATGCGACAATCTCAAATTTCATTGAATGTGGATAATCCCATTCGGTGATTCGTTCCTGAATGTAGCCGTGCTCGAAATAACAAGTGCGCTTGCCGCTTACTCCCTCACCTTCAGTCTTGCAACTGACTGGTACTGGCAA
>DASQYL010000136.1:0-10599 GCA_035639235.1 Pyrinomonadaceae bacterium
CCATGGGCGAAACGCGTTGAAAGCGATAGATCAAATCGCTCGCGGGATTTCCGTAAAGCGATTGCGCGCCGACCCAATAATTTTTCTCCTGTCCGGTTTTCAGATTCATCACTCCATATTGGCCCTTGCACGATCCGTAAACGATGTTCGGATCTTTCGGATACGGCATGATTGGACCGGTCTCGCATCCTGGCCCGGTGCGCCAATCGGCGAGATTCATCGGCTCGGCCTGGCTCGAAATGATGACGGTCGTATTGTCCTGTTGCGCGCCGTAGAGCTTGTAAGGGAATTGATTGTCGAACCAAATGCCGTAGATTTCCGCCGTCGGCTGGTTCATCTGTGTGGACCAGGTGCGTCCGCCGTCGAATGAAATATTCGCGCCGCCGTCGTTCGACTGGATCATGATCTGGCCGTCCTTCGGACTAATCCAGATGTCGTGATTGTCGCCGTGCGGCGTGCGAAAAACAGCGAACGACTTGCCGCCGTCAGTCGATTTGTAAAAACCTTCGGCTCCCGTGTAGACAACATCGGCGTTCGTCGGATCGGCGCCGAGCGCAACGTAATAAAACGGCCGCTGGATCATGCCCGCGGCGATCTGCGCCGGTTGCGGATTCATCGCCTGCCAGCTCTGGCCCGCGTCGTCCGAGCGATACAGACCTCCTCCCGGCTTGGCCTCAACCAAAGCGTAAATTCGATCCGCCTTCGCAGCCGTCACTGCCAAATTCGCTTTGCCAATCAACTCAGTCGGCAGGCCGTTCATAATTTTCGTGAAGTGCTCGCCGCCGTCTGTGCTCTTATAAAATCCGCCGTCGCGCGAGCCACTAATAATCGTCCACGGCTTGCGCTCGAGTCGCGACATCCAGGCGTACACGACGTTTGGATTGCCGGGTTGTAGCTCGACGTCCATTGCGCCGACTTGATCGGAAACAAACAAAACTTTCTTCCAGGTTTGTCCGCCGTCGGTTGTTTTGAAAATGCCGCGCTCTGCATTTGATTTGAATGCGTCACCCTGAGCTGAGACCCAAACGATATTTGGATCGGTCGGATGAATGCGCACGCCGCCAATCTGTCCCGCGTCGCGGAGTCCGATGAATTTCCATGTCTGGCCGCCATCAGTTGACTTGTACATGCCGCGCCCGGTTGAGACGTTGCTGCGCACATCATCTGAGCCAGTGCCGAGATAAATCACGTTTGGATCTGAATCGGCGACCGCGACACATCCAGTCGATCCCAGCGGAACTTTACCGTCAGTTACCGGAACCCACGTTACGCCGCCGTCAGTCGTGCGAAACAATCCGCCGCTGGCGACGCCCATGTAAAAAGTCTTCGGCTGCGACGGCACGCCGGTCACCGTCGTTACCCGTCCGCCGCGCGATGGTCCTACCAGGCGATAATGCAATCCATTGAAGAACGATGGATCGACGCTCGACATCATGGGCGCTCGGTTTGGCGTCTGCCCCGGGGCCGTAGCGAATATGAACAAGGCCATGAATGAAAATAAAAATCGACGCATCTTTTTCCTCCAGAATTTCAACTCTGCAAGCGACGATCTAAGACTACTTCTTTTGCAGCACGCGGCTGATTTGCCGCGTCTTGTCAATGCGGCCAGGCCGGGCAGCGTCGCCGGTGCTGCAATCGACCCAAATGAACGTTTCGGCGGAAATGCCGATCAAGTTATAGTTGAACGGATAAGCTGTCGGGGTAAATCGAACTGGATACTTGCCGGGTTCGTTGGGCAGATCGGAAGGTCCCGTCTGTCCACCAATCACCGCAAATTCTACACCGAAAATCTTGTCGAGCCTTTCCGGCAAGATAGTTTTTTTAAAATCCAACTCAATGACCACTAATTTGTTTTCGAGGAACGACAGTTGAATTCGAGAAAAGTCACCGACATTCTTAAAAGACAGTTGCCGAAAAATCTTTTCCTTCTGTCTCGCGTCCAGCCACTTGCCCAATTTCTGCACGTCCAGGCGATCGGTTTGATCGGATGCCGGTTGTCCCAGGATGCGCGTGGCGTCTTCCGCCGTGGACTTATTCAGAACCAAGCCACCAAAACCGTCGGCCTTCGGGTTGGCCTGCGCAAAGATCGCCGGTGAAAGAGTCAGGACCAAGGCTATCAATATAAAAATCTGTTTCATCGTCTCTCGCCTTTCTCCGATCAGCGAACAATCATATTTGTGAAAACATACGCCTGAAGTAGAACGAATACACCCACCAAAGCAGCCAGCGCCAGGCTATGAAAGAAAACGCGCCGCAGGATATCACCTTCGTGTCCGTGCCATTCGGTTGCGGTGCTGGCGACGACGATTGACTGCGCGTCGATCATCTTACCCATCACGCCGCCGGAGCTGTTGGCTGCGCCCATGAGAATCGGACTAAGACCGAGCTGCGTCGCGGTGATTTTCTGCAAGCTGCCGAAGAGAACGTTCGATGAGGTGTCAGATCCGGTGAGTGCGACACCCATCCAGCCGAGCATCGTGCCGAAAAACGGATATAGCCAGCCGGTCTTCGCGAATGCCAATCCGAGCGTCGCATCCATTCCTGAATAACGCGTGGTGAATCCGATCGCCATCATCACTGCGATCGTTAACAGCGAGACGCGCAGTATTCGCAAGGTCTTCCAATAAACGCGCAACATCGCGCCAATTGAGTAGCGCATAACAAATCCTGCGACAATCGCAGCGATGAGAATTCCGCTTCCTGCCGCCGACAGGAAATTGAAATTGAAAACCGCGCCTTCAGGCGTGGATTGCGTGACGACCGGCGGCGTGCGTGAAATCAATTTATCGAGGCGGTAGATCGAAATCTTTGGCGCAGCGACGCCGTCGAGAAACGATTTTGTTTGCGGCAGTCCCCAGATGAAAACCACAACGCTGAGAATGATCCACGGCAGCCATGGATTGAGTGCGTCAGAAGCCCGACCGTGAGGGAGGGCAGGTTGGGGTTGCTGAGACCTTGCAGGATGCGTGTCGTCGATTGTGGCCCTCCCTGACGGTCGGGCTTCTGACACGCGCCAGATCTTTTTCGGTTTCCAGATTTTCAAAAATCCAGCCAGCGCTGCGAGAGAGCAGAACGCCGCTGCAACATCGACCAACCATGGACCGTGAAAATTTGAAACCAGAAATTGCGGAACAGCGAAGGCCACTCCCGCCACTAGAATCGCGGGCCAAATCTCGATCATTCCGCGCCAACCGGCAAACGCGCAGATCAACCAGAACGGAACGATGAGCGAGAAAAACGGAAGCTGACGCCCGACCATCGCGCTGAGAGAATGGAGGTCCAATCCGGTTACGCCTTGCAAACCGATCAGCGGCGCGCCCAACGCCCCGAACGCCACCGGCGCGGTGTTCGCAATCAATGAAAGCCTCGAAGCGGCGAGCGGCGTGAATCCCAAGCCGATCAGGATCGCGCCCGTCACCGCTACCGGAGTGCCGAAGCCGCACGCACCTTCGATGAACGCGCCAAAACTGAACGCGACCAGCAAGAGTTGTAGACGACGATCCTCAGTTAATCCAGTGATGCTGTGCCGCAGTTGCTCAAACCGACCACACTCATAGGTGAGTTGATAAAGGAAGATCACGTTGAGGACAATCCACCCAATCGGAAACAACCCGTAAGCCGCGCCGTAGGCCGCGCTGCCAACTGTCATGCGCCATGGCATTTGAAACACGAACACAGCGGCCAGGAACGAAGTTGCCAAACCGAGCAATGCAGCGTATTGCGCCCGCATGCGCAGTCCCGCGAGACTCCCAAGCAAGACGACGATGGGAAGCGCCGCGACCGCAGTTGATAAGAGAACGTTGCCGAGTGGATCGTAAACTTGCGACCAGGTCATGGGCGATGCGAAAAGTCCG
The DNA here is from genome assembly GCA_035639235.1 of Pyrinomonadaceae bacterium. Lineage (GTDB taxonomy): Bacteria > Acidobacteriota > Blastocatellia > Pyrinomonadales > Pyrinomonadaceae > UBA11740. Next base: position 3,855 of record DASQYL010000136.1, read on the forward strand.
GGCGCTTTTTATCACGAGCGCAGCGATCCGCCAAAACAATTTATTGAGAAGTGATCCGGTTCGTTCGAGGTTTCGATTTCAATCTCGCCTGCTTCGCCGCGAATGATGATTCGTTTTTTGGCATCGGAGCCGAACAACTCGACTTCCACCACCGGGCAGTCAAGCGGCGCCGCGTCGAACCGCGCGAGATCGTGAACTTCCCTTCCCTCGGCAATCAACCTCTGCGCCTCGTCCTGAAGTTGCAGTACCTCGGCGTGACCTATCTCGTCACCTTCCAAGTCATCGATGGCGACCGCTAGCGCCATCAGGTTCATTTCGGCATTGACGTAAATCGTCCAAAGCAACCCAACGTCAAGCACGAGATGCAAAGCGTCTCCAATCGCGAGCCAACCAAGTACGGTCGCGCCCAACACGTGCTTGATGACGTGATCTTGGTAAGTAGAGGTCTCGAGCGGCGTCCAACTCATGAGGGCCTATCGTCCGGGATAGCGGACGATGTGAAAATAGCCCAGCGCTTCAGCGCTGGGTTAAAGTATCACCATTATCCAAAAGCCCGCGAAGCGGGCGACAGAATTTCCATGCGATTCTTCGAGTTCACAATCTCTGTCGTCCGTTTCACGGACTTGATCGCGTTCGCGCTGCGGTCCCAGCGCTAAAGGGCTGGGCTATTTTCATCGCGTCCGCTTTGCGGACGAGAGAGCGGCCAGATCGATGTTCAGGCAAGCCTAACTAACTTCCGTTTCTACTGCTCATATTCCCTCAAGCTCTTCGCCTTCGCTAATGCAAAAATAGCTGCGATGACGCAGCCGACGCCACCAATCACTACGGAGAGTGGTGCACCGACTAATGCCGCCACCGTGCCGGCTTCGACTTCGCCCAGTTGTGGGCCGCCCATGAAAAAGATCATGTTGACGCTGGTCATGCGGCCGCGAAGTTTGTTTGGCGTGACCAGTTGACGAATGGTTTGACGGAGGATCGTGCTTACTGTGTCAGCCGCGCCCGTAGCTGCGAGCATCAACAAGGAAAACCAGAACACTCTCGAAACTCCGAAGGCAATCGTCGCCGCGCCGTAAATCGCAACTGAAATAATGACGGTAGCGCCTTGCTTTTTGATCGCGCCCGTGCGCGCGACGATCAATCCGGTGACGATTGCTCCCGCTGCCGGCGCGGCTGCCAGAAATCCATAGCCGCGCGCGCCAACCGCAAGAATGTCCTTCGCGTAAATCGGCAAGAGTTGATTCGCTGAAGCAAAGAACGTCGCAACAAAATCGAGTGTCATTGTCTGCACGATAATCGGTGTACGCCAGACGAAGCGCAGACCTTCGACCAGGGCATGAAGACTAATCCGCGGCTCGTCCGCTTCACTCTTCTCAGGCTTGCCGCTGGCGCGCATTAGTGCGAGACCAACGATAACCGCAACGAATGAAGCTGCGTTGATGGCATAAACGAGTCCGGGACCGTGACTCGCAAGGAGAAATCCTGCGAGCGGCGGTCCGGTAATCAATCCCGTCTGGAACATCAGCATGCCCAGGCTGACGGCGTTTTGAAAATCATGGAGCGGCACGAGCATCGGCACAATCGCCTGGCGCGCCGGCGTGTCAAAGGCCCAGGCGGCGGAGGCAATCGCTGTCAGCAGAAAGATCGGCCAGACCTTGGTCAAGCCACGAAAAGTAATGAAGGCCAACGTCGCGCTGCAGATGAGCATGATGCTCTGCGTCACCATCATTAATTTGCGCCGGTCGACTACGTCGGCAACCACGCCGCCCATCAATGAACACAAGATGATCGGCACGGCTCGGCATGCGCCAACTAATCCAAGCGCGAGCGGCGATCCTGTCAGCAGATAAATGTGCCAATTGATCGCAGCCATTTGCATCTGCGATCCGGTGACGGAAATGATTTGTCCCATCCACAGCAGACGAAAGTCGCGATGGCGAAGAGATGAGAAGGCGGAAGCACGCTTCTTCACTGTCGATGAAGACTCAGTTCGATCGAGTTCTGACATCCGAGTCTATATTTATAACCGACTCGCGTGCAGATTCGCGATTCGACACGGGGCAGTAGCCCGACCCTGAGGGAGGGCTCAATTCGCGAGAGAAGCCCTCCCTCACGGTCGGGCTACTGCCCCCGTCTCGCATCGAAATGATTTACACTATCGCTCTCGATTCATGATGAGTCTGAATTGGAAACAATGGACTGCTATCGCCGCGCTGGTTTTAGTGCTGGCGGTGACAGGTCTGTTTGCCGTGCGCACCTTTCGGCGCGCGGTTTATTGGCGGATGCACCGCGACGAGGTCATTCGTCCGTGGATGAGTCTGCCCTACGTGGCTCATTCTTATCGCGTACCGCCGCGCGTTTTATATGAAGCGCTAAAGATCGATCATCCACCGCATGACCGGCGGCCGATTAAGCAAATTGCCGCCGAGCAAAAACGCTCCACCGACGAAGTCATCGCGATTTTGTATCAAGCCATCGCGCGCGCGCGACAGCAGCCGCCCGCAAATGGTCCACCACAGCCGGAGAAGTCGCGATGAACCTCACCGATCAACTTCTCGCGCTGGTTTCGACTTACGGCTTGCCGGCCTTTTTCGCCGTGATTGCGATTGCCGCAGTCGGCGTTCCATTTCCCGTCACCTTGACGTTGGTCGTCGCTGGTTCGTTTGTCGAATTGGGCGAGATGAAACTCTGGCAAGTCATCGTCGTTGGGAGTTCCGCCGCGATCCTGGGCGATCAGATTGGCTACTTAATCGGGCGCTGGGGCGGTCATCGAATCGAGAATCGTTTGCGCAGGACTAAATCCGGCGCCGCAAAGATTTCGCGCGCGCATGCTTTTGCCCAGCGATGGGGCGCGGCGGGAATCTTTTTCTCGCGCTGGCTGATAACTCCGCTTGGGCCATGGCTGAACCTGACGAGCGGCATGACCGATTATCCCTGGCGGCGATTCTTTCTGTGGGACGTTCTCGGCGAAACGTTGTGGGTCGTGCTTTACGTAATGCTGGGTAAGATCTTCAGCGGCAGCGTTCAGGCTCTGGCCGATGTGCTGGGAAATCTGGCGTGGTTTTTGGTTGGCATAGTCGCGGCGGCGGTTTTGATCTGGTGGCTGGTTAAGTCGCTGCAAAATTCCGAGAGCAATGCACTGCGCAAGCGAGCCGCGTGAATTAATTTACCTGCTTCGTGCCTTTCAATTCCTTGTACATATCCTCGACGTTCGCTATCGCAAAATTCTGAAACGCGAACCCTTTGTATTTTTCGGGCAAGGTCAATTGCTTCTTGGCTTCATCGACGGTCATTCCTTGGTCAATTCCTTGTTTCACTCTCTTTCGTAAATCCTCGAGGTAATCGCGGAAGTCTTTCATGTCCGCAGCCACCGCGACATTGCCATGACCCGGCACATACTTTGCCGTCGGATATTGCCTGGTGATCCGATCCAGAGTCGGAATCCAAGCAGTTACTGTCGCGTCCACGAGATTCGGCAGGGTCTTTGACCAACCCAGATCACCCGTGAACACTACATTCGCATCGGGAATATAAGCGAAGACATCGCCGCCGGTGTGTCCCGGCAGCGTGGCTAGAATCACTTTTCGCTTGCCGAGATCGAGCGTCATCGTGCCTGACTTGAATGTCTTCGTGGGATTAGTCAACTTGATCGCCGCCATCGCATCGAGACGACGAATCGTGCGCTCAAGCTGAGCGCGTTTGTCTGTCTGTTCCGGCGGCGTAGTCACTAGTTGCTGGGCCGCAGGCATGGCCGCTAGTTGCGTCTCCGCATCGATCTTTCGTTTCGCCAACTCCTCCTGCGCCGGGAGGAAGCGTTTGTTCTTGGTCGTTTGCCAAATCATCACGTTGTCGTGGGCGATGATCGGAACACCACGCGCGACGAGCACCTGATTACCACCTGTATGATCGAGATGATAATGACTGTTCACGGCGTACTTGATTGGGAGTTTGGTTAACGACTGAATCTCGGCGATCAATTCTTCGATCGCGGCTGGCGTCAAGAACGTATCGAAGATCAGCACGCCATCGCTGCCGATGACGAAGCCCGCATTACCTGATGCGAGTCCTCCGGATTTCGCAATTGCGGCATAAATGCCGTCGGCGACTTTGACGATTTGAAAGTCATCTTCCGATTTTGCAGCCGCAGCGGGTTCAGGTTGCGCGGAATGGACGATGATTGCGACCAGCGTCGCAGCCAATGCAAGTCTCAGAATCTGTGTAGGCGATCGCACAGGTGTCAGAGTACCAACTTTAGTTCGGTCTTTCGAAGTAATGCAAATTTTAGTTTGCACCGACTGATCGCCATTCGTCCGACAGAATCTGCAACTATTCGCATTGCGCGCCTTCCGTGCCATGTCGTTCCGCCCAGCCAACACGTGCCGTCCTGTTGCACGCGACGAATTACTTCGGCGGTGAATCGATCGGCATCGCCGCCAGCCTCTGAAAACCGCACCAGCACCTGATTGAGAACCACGTCGTGCAGAATCGATATGTTTGGATCTTGCGAGAGACGCTCAGCCATTCGTTGCGCGAGCCGGCAACAACGGTCTACCAAGTCGCTGACTCCATTCCGGCCAAGAGATCGCAGCGCGGCATAGACCGTAAATCCACGCGCGCGCCGTGATGCTTCCGGAACCCAGTCGCAATTATCGCGTTCGGCGCGATTGGCCGTGACATAGTAGGCAGCGTTTAAAGACATCGCCGCTTGATGCGCTGTCGCGTCGCGGACAAACACCACGCCGCAATCGTAAGGAACGTTCAACCATTTATGACAATCGGTCGAAACTGAGTCGGCCAATTCAATGCCGCTAATTAATGATCGATGCGCAGGTGAGGCGGTGGCCCACAATCCAATCGCGCCATCGACGTGCAACCAACTATCGCGTTCCTGGATTGCCGCAGCGATCTCCGTGATCGGATCGAACGAGCCGGTGTTGACATTACCCGCCTGCGCGCAAACCAGAACCGGTGTCTGAATCTCGCTGAGGATTACTCGAAGCTGATCCGATCGCATTCTCCCTTGATCGTCGCTCGGCACCTTGACGACTCGTTCACTGCCCAGGCCTAACATTTGCAGACAGGCCAATGCGGAGAGTGCGACTCGGCGCTGGTAATTACTGTTATCGGCGGCGCTCCGATCAGACCTTTCTTTTCGACATCCCAACCAACCCTGGCGTACATCGCGTGGCGCCCCGTCGCCAGACCCGTGAAGTTCGCCAGCGTGCCGCCGGTGGTAAATCCGACGCTCGTATTTTTCGCCAGCCCAAACAGATCGACGAGCTAGTCGGCAGCGATCTTTTCCGCCGCCGCTGCCAGCGGCGAGTGCGCATAGAAAGCGCCATTCTGGTCCCACGCAGAGGTCAACCAATCAGCAGCCAACGCCGCCGGCAACGCACCTCCAACCACGAAACCAAAATATCGAGGTCCAGCAGTCGCGACTACTGCACGGTCGGCTAACCGTGCGAGATTTTCAATGATTCTTGTGGGATTGTCGGCATTGTTCGAGAGACCCTGCCCGCGCATTTCGGAGATAAGGTCTTCAAAATCGATCTCATGCGCAACCGGTCTGTCAGCCACGCCGTCGAGAAAATCGTCTGCCAGCTCAGCCGTGCGATTCAGCAACATTCTTCGACTCGCCGTAGTGTCCTGAGGATCATTTTTGATGGGGTAGGTTTTCATTGATTTGATTGAAACGACCTCTAATTACCGGTGATGGTCGAAACAATACGAAACACATTGTAAACGCGACTGGCTTTGGATGCGATTGTGTTGATGCCAGGGGTGAATGCACTTGTAACTGGACACCACACGTGCGTGATGAAAAAAGGCAAGGCGCAAAAGGCCTTGTCCGAAATCATTTCTACGAAGCAGGAAAACCGAAAAGAAAAGAAGGAGCCACCTATGAATGATAGATCGATTCCTAATGGAAAAAGGCGGTCGGCTTGGCCCGACCGCCCTGGTTAACGGAAACTACTTGCCGGTATTTACATATTGGATGCAGTCACCTTGGTTTTTGAAGGTACTGCCTCCGGCTCTAGCCAACGATTGCCAGCCGTCACCTTTGCACTGATCTTTATTATTGGGAATCGTATACGCGACGAACTGCGCGGCAGGGACGTACGGGTCTACGAGCGGACTGGTGTCATACCAACACCCATTTCCTGGCGAATCAAGACGGAAAAATCCGGTGCCGTTCGCTCCCAGATCACAGTAATTGGGTCCGTAAAAAGTGTCCCAGTAAAGAGTGCCGAGAAATGGCTTCGAACCGACCGAAGGATTGGATCGCGAGAGCGCCACATTCAACGAATCATAAGGACATCCTGCCGTGGTTGAGTTACAGGGCTGAGTATCGCCGATGGGATTCGGACCATAATGCGATGAATTGTATTGCACGCCGAAGACCACTGAGTTTGGCAACGTACCAGTGAATGATGTCAGGTCAAAAGTTATGTTGCTGGCCAGCCCGTTGAAACAGGTATGTGTGCTCGCTTGATACCATCTGCCGGGATGCTGACTGTCATAATTTGGGCAGTTGACATTGTCAGACGAAGGTCTATAAGGAAGCGTGAACGTTTGCGTTTTGCTTAGGATTAATCCCCCTGGCGTTGGCGCTCCCGCCGCATAAATATTCAAAGTAATTGGAACCTGGAAAGTTGCTCCCGGTGTTGTCACACAGTTCGCGTTGTACCAAGTGCCAGATTGGCAGCCCCAACTGCTCATCGTAACCGTGACCGATTTCGGGCTGCGC
>DASQYL010000137.1:0-7600 GCA_035639235.1 Pyrinomonadaceae bacterium
TCACATCGCTGGAATTGGCGCGGTCAATTGCCGCTGGATCGCGCGCGCGTCCTCGCATTCGCATGGTTGATTGTGCCAGTAGTTTTCTTTTCCTTTTCTGAATCAAAGCTCCCAGCATACATCCTTCCGGCTTTGCCGGCAGTCGCTGTTTTGGTCGGCGACAGAATCGCCTGTTTCTGCCGCGAGTCGCGAGGCGATAAGGTCTTGCGATTGACGGGAGCTTTCCTGATCGTGGTAGCGGGAGCAGCCGCGTGGTACCTGCATCGAGATTCTAGTGTGCCTTTGGCGAGCCTATTGTTCGCGACCTCGCACCTAATTTTGCTGGGCGGACTCGCCATAGCTCTGGCTCGATTTCGAGTCCAGATTTTTCTTTTGATTTCAATTGTGACGTTGGGGACGGCAGTTATGGGAGTGCGAATCGTGGCGCCCTCGGTTGCGAAGCGTGAGTCAGTGCGAGATCTTTTGGCGGTGGCGGCGGCGCGAGGATATGCGAACACACCCGTCGTTCAATTGGAGACTTTGGAACGCACCGTAGAATTTTATGCTGCCGGCAGGATTAGTTATGGGGGCGACGCCGATCCCGAAATATTGGAAACTATGCCGCAGCTTCTCAATGCCGCTCGGCAAAACGACGGCGTCGTGTTGTGCTTCGCGCGAGTGGAGTTAGCGCCGCTACTCGTCAAATCTAAACTAGCTGATTCCGAAATTATTTCAGACAACGGCCGCACGGCTCTATTGGTTGTCCACTCGAAGTGACGGCTGTTAGCGCAGGGACTTATCGAAAAATTCGATCACGGGCCGATCGTATCGTTCTTCTTCTTCGCCGGTCGACGATGGCAGGTTCGCGCCGGTCACAGGCAGATCGCTCTTGGTGTCTGGCGGTCGCTTGAAACAACGAGCCAAATCCAATGTAGATTCCCGGTATGAATCACCCGAGCGTCCGGCCAGCAATAAGATTGGATCATCGCGGATGGATCGAGCCAGGTCACACGAGGTCCTGGTCGGGAATTTTCCGAAGCTGTAAACCCTGATGCTGGCGTGGGCCATCGGCTGAAAAATACGCTGGAAGATGCCGCTGTTCATTCCGGTAAAGCCGTCGGTAGCGGCCCGCACAATATCGTCGGGAGATGCCGGCACTGAATCCAACGCGAGTGCGCGCACTTGCGGATTCAATGTCGCCGCATCGAGCGCGGCGTAGGCGCCCAGGCCGATTCCGTACACGCCAATCACATTTCCAATCTGCGGCTTGCCCGCCGTAGATCGCAGTGTGTGCAGATAATCGATCGCGGCTGTCACGTCGTCGCCTTCGAGTTTGCCGAATGACGTCCAACTCACCGGCGGATCTTCACCGTGACCTCGCAAGTCTGGCCACAGTACAGTGAAGTTTGTCGTCTCGTTCAGCTTGACTGCGAGATTGAGCAACCATGATCGATCGGCGCCATAACCGTGCAGCAGCACGACCGCCGGAGCCCCATCCGTTCCCACGATCAGCCAACCCCGAGCGTTGGTGCCGTCATGGTTTCTCCAACTTACATCCGTGGCCTTGAGTAAAGGCCCGGTGACTTTCGAAAATGTTTGCGGCGTGACCTTGTACGGCGCACGCGGTGGCCGTGTAATGCCATGGACCAGTAAGGCGCCGACGCAGACGATTACTATGAAGATGACGAGCACCACCGGCAGGAATGTCTTCAACAATCTGCGGACGAGGGATCTGCGCGATGGCATGGCGCGGATTATGGATGAATTATGACGAATTGCAAAACTGCAAATCGCGATTTGAGATCAAACCGTGGTGTTATGTACATGATAAGGAGGAAGGTTTGTTAGCTGCGCTATGGTTCGCAAAGCAGCCGTGCGAAAATCTGTTGCGCCTGAGCGTAGTTCTCCGGAGTATTCACATTGAAGAAGAAGTGTTCAGAGCCCTGGAGCAGCGCGAACTGTTTGAAGGAAAGATAACGGACATGCACACGTTCGAGCAGCGCGCGCGGCGAATGTTGTTTGTCGCCAATCGCAGACTCAGCGGCGAGCAGGCAAGTTGAACGACGGTAGATCGCACAGAGTGATTGCGGGCGACCATCGCTCTGGAGCGGCACCACGGCATCTGCATCGTTGATGGACTCGATCAAATGCTTAAACAAGTGTCCCGTCACGAATGGAAAGTCGCAGGCGACGATGAGGCAATACAGCGACTTGGTGTGACGCAACGCCGCTTCAATGCCGGCCAGCGGACCCCAATTCGCTCTTAAATCAGGGATATTCTCGAACTTATTAATTTTTCGGTTGGGCGGGCCGACAGTCGTGACCTGATCCGCAACTTCGGCGAGGGCCGCGGCAATTAATTCAACGCCAGTCTGATTTCCAAACTTCAGTTCCGCCTTAGCTCTACCCATTCGCGTTGACGCACCGCCAACCAGAATGAAACCATGCACATCAAACATGGGCGTCATGTTATTATTTCCCGGCTGCTTTAAGCGATATTGACGAGGTCCTCGCCACTCTAAACTGGAAGAATCATGCAAGTGCTAAACAGAACCATCCTAAGCATTCTGGCTGCCGCTTTAATATTCAATTGCGCGTCAGCGCGAGCGCAAACGAAAACGAAGGCCGACAAAGATCGAAACGCCTCCGCTACGCCATTGTACCCGATCGAAGACGTGCGGCCGGGGTTGAAAGGAATCGCGCGCACTGTCTTTGCCGGCAGCGAACCTGAAGAATTCCAATTGGAAATTTTGGGCGTATTGGATGGCTTTACGGGCCCACGTCAATCGACGATCATCGCGAGACTATCGGGCGCGAACGTGGATCGCACGGGTGTGTTCGCCGGCATGTCGGGCTCGCCGGTCTTCATCGACAAGAAACTCGTTGGCGCCATTGCCTACAGCTTCCCATTTTCCAAGGAACCGATTTGCGGCATTACTCCGATCAAACAGATGATTGAGATCTTCGAGCGCGGCAAAGATCAGCCGCGCCCGAACGAAGCGTGGGCCGTTTCGTTTTCATCGGTGGTCAGCGCCGATTGGAAGGCGTCGCTGCCGAGGCAGCCGGTGAGTGCGACGACGCTTGTTGCGCCGGTCGCGACGAACTCACCACTGGCGCCGTTGATGGGCCAGCAAATTCAGCCGATTGCGACACCGGTCGTCTTCAGCGGGATTTCACAGGAAACGCTTTCGTTGTTTTCATCGCAATTGACTGCCGGTGGTCTGTTGCCCGTGTCCGGAGTTGGTGGCGCGGGCAAAATCACGCCGCTTGAGAGCTACGACGATAGGACGCTGACACCCGGCGCATCGGTCAGCGTGGAACTGGCGCGCGGAGACTATTCGATTGCCGCCGCCGGAACGGTGACTTTTCGTGACGGCGATCGAATCTATGCTTTTGGTCATCCGTTTTTGAGTCTCGGCAGCGCCGACATGCCGATGACCGAAAGCTCCGTTGTTACGGTCATTCCGAACACCCTCAACTCGTTCAAACTCGCCGTTCCAGGCCGCATGGTTGGCTCGATTTCGCAGGACCGCGCGACGGGCATCTTCGGTAATCTTGGTCGTGCGTCGCGGATGATTCCCGTGAAACTGAATTTGCACACGAGTCGTGGTCAGGACGAACAGTTCGACTATGAAATTGTCAGCGACGAATATCTGACGCCGTTGCTGTTGAATCTGACCGTATTCAACAGCATCGCGTCGCGCGAGCGATCGGTAGGCGAAGCGACAATCACGATCGACGGGTCGATCAATGTCGATGGCCAGTCGCCGATTGCGGTGCAGCGGAGATTTTCCGCGATTAACGCGGCCCTGATGGCCGCCGGTTCAATCGCCGCCCCAACCCAGACTCTCTTGAGCAGCGGCTTTGACAACGTGAATATCAACGGCATTACGCTGAACGTAAGTTCGAGCGAGGCGAAGAACGCTGCCACGCTCGAACGCATTTCGTTGGATCGGACCGAGGTCCAGCGCGGCGACAAACTCGAATTGCAAGCCTATGTGCGCACAGATTCAGGCAAGCAGTTCGTGGAGAAAATTCCGGTGCAGATCCCCGAAGATGCGCCGTCAGGTCAGTTGACTTTAATGGTTGGCGACGGAGCGACGTTGCAGGAATCTTCGGCGGCAAAATCATTTGTTCCGCGCGCGTTGCCGCAACTGGTCGACGCGATCAATAAGACGAAGAAGAACGATCGCTTGTATTTGAGATTGATGCGTTCGGCGCCAGGTGTGGTAATCGGATCGAACGAATTGCCGAACCTGCCGCCGTCGATGGTCGCGACTCTGAATAACGAACGCACCTCTGGCGGTTATACCGCGACGACGCTATCGCCGTTGTATGAAAAGGAATTGCCGCCCGCAGATTTCGTCATCACCGGGCAGCAAACAATTTCCGTAGTTGTGAAGTGAAGCCGCTGTTTGAGGCTAAGACAATTTTCGCTTGCGGCGCTGACGAAGCTTCGCCGCCGTTCCAGCTAAACCCAATCCCAGCAGAGTGAGCGTTGCCGGTTCCGGCACTGCGGTGTTCGGTATCACGGTGATGTTCGCCTTCAAGTCTGCGCATGTTACTCCGCCGTATCCGTTGACGTCTGTCGGACTGACGTTAACTACAACTGAGAATGTGTTGAAGGTGAACGTCAGAGGCGCGGCCGCAGCGAGATGGACCGTATCGACGAGGTGACCGATGTCGATGCTGCCCACGAAGTTGAGTGTCTGTGTCTGTCCGTTGATCGTCAGCAATTGCGAAAACGTAAACGGATGATTGCCACCGGAGTTTGCGCCCGTGAATCCCGTGGTGAATGTCAGGGGATTGAGCAGCGCCACGAAACTGCTGGCGCCGGAGACGTTCTGCGTGATGTGAGCCGCACCGGCCAGCGCATCCAGGTTTGGGTCGCCGGTGCCGTCGTTCCCAAGATTCGATAGGCTAAATCCGCCGCTGCTGATTGTAATCGGATCCGCTTTTGTTGCCGGCGCAACGACAACGCAAATGACCGCCACGGCGAGGACCAAACTGAGTTTTGCCAACAGATGCATGTGCTAACCCCCAAAACGGCGAGTCTTCGCCGCTCCGATCTTTTGAAATCTTTCCAGCAGAGAATAAAAACCTGTAATACGGCAGGGCTTCCAGAAAGATGATTCAGCGGCCGTATCCTATTCTGATTAAACCGGCAGTCCCGGTTTGCGGGCGACTATCAGAAAGCGATTTTGTGAATGAGGGACGAGTTCGACGATGTTGTCTGGCATGAGACTCTTGATTGTTTGGCGGAGCGCGGCGCCGGCAAAAAGCATAAACGTGGTGTTAGGGCCCGTACGTCGAATTAATTCGGGAAGCAGCGGCGTGAAGCGGTCGAGCGCGCGACAGGTCAGAAAATCACTCGCGGGTAAAACAATTTCTTCGAACCGTGAAGCTATCACGCGGGAGCGATTTGCCTGACGCAACGAACGCAGAGCCTCCCGCAGAAATACGGCTTTACGTTTCGATGATTCAATCAACGTAGCGCTTAAATCGTCGCGGACCAGCAAGCACGGAACGATCGGCAATCCGCCGCCTGAGCCGATATCAACTATCGTCGTCGCGGTGGGCAGATGCCTTAGCAGGAGCAGCGATTCAAGCACATGACGGATCGCAAACTCGCCGGGTGAACCAGGCGCGACGAGATGCAGACGATCATTCCATTTCAGCAGCAACTCATAATAATCGGATAGACGGGCGATTTGATCGGCGGTCAACGCGACGTCGAAATTCGGCGCATGGTTCGTGATCGACGCCTCAAACTGTTCACGCTCCGTTGCCATTTGCTTCCGTCTTCTGCTTAGATCGCTGGCGAGAGAAGATAGCATGAACGACGAATCGTTAAGCGCACAGCATGAACGGATTGGGCGCGCTGCGACGCAAATAATCGCCGAGCACGCGGCCAGGCTCGATTCATTGCCGATCAACTCGGGCGCCACGCCCGCAGAGATGAAAGAATTATTCGACGAATCGCTGCCGCTCGACGGTACTCCTGCCGCCGAGATTCTCGAACAGTTTGCTCGTGAGATTGCGCCGCATGCACAGCAGGTGCCGAGTCCTCGTTATTTCGGGCAGTTTAATCCGACACCGTTGGCAATTGGCGTATGGGCTGATGCGCTGTGTTCTTCGCTTAATCAAAACGCCGGCGCGTGGCGCAATGGCCCAACATCGGCAATGGTCGAGTCGCAAACACTGCTCTGGCTGTGTGAGTTGATCGGTTACAGCGGCGAAGCATTCGGTGTGCTCGCCAGCGGCGGTTCGGAAGCGAATCTGATTGCGCTGAAGTGCGCGCGCGATCGCAGCGGCGAATCGGTTGGCCATCGTGGCATTCGCGCGGTGGACCGAGATCTTGTTTTTTACGGTTCCGAACAATGCCATTTTTCAGTGGAAAAGAGTCTCGATATCCTCGGTCTCGGCCGCCAAAGCTTTCGCAAGATTCAAACAGACGAGCGGTTCCACATTCGCGTGGGCGCTTTGCGTCGAACAATAAAAGACGATCTCGACGCCGGACGCCGTCCCTGTTGCATCGTAGGCGTTGCCGGTACGACTTCAACCGGGGTAATCGATCCGTTGCCGGAACTATCCGAGATCGCGAAAGAGAATGATTGTTGGTTTCACGTCGATGCCGCATACGGCGGCGCGCTCGCATTTTCAGAACAGCACAAGACGAAATTGCAGGGCATTGAGTTGGCAGACTCGATTACTTTCGATCCGCATAAATGGATGTTCGTTCCGTTCGCGTGCGCCGCGACGCTCGTCCGTGAAGGTGGTCAGGTGTTGCGCGATTCGTTTGACATGTCGCCGGAATATTTAAGCGAAGACCGCGGCTTTTCAGATGCCGAATATGACTTCTTTCGTTACGGCCAGATGGGCACGCGCCGCTTCAACGCGCTGAAGCTTTGGATGTGCCTGAAGTTTATGGGTAAGCGCGGATACAGCGAAACGGTCGAACGGCACATCGAACTGACGCAGTACTTCGCAGCCCAACTCGATGCGCTGGCGGATTTTGAACGAGTCGGTGAAATTGAAACTGCTGTCTGTTGTTTCCGGTATCTGCCCGACACGGTGCGCGCCAGGGATTTGAACGATCAGGATCGTGTTCAAGCGAACCTGCAACAACGCGTCGAGCGCAGCCGCAAAGCCTTTTTTGCCTCAACCGTTCTGCACGGCCGTCGCGCATTGCGAGTGAACGTCAACAGCTATTTGACGGAAAGAAGACACATTGATGATTTGGTAGAATTGCTGAAGACAGAAGCTCCGCGGGCGATGGAGGTTTAGCAGTAATGAACAAGAGCCGTAAGCGTTATGTGTGGTGTGGTTCTGGTATCGTCGCCATTGTCGCGGCATCTTTCGGTTTAATCGTTCACGCGGCCGACGCTCCTCGTTCGATGCCGGCCGTTCATTCGCGCGCCGAATTCGACTCGCTCGCCGTCACCTACGATGCGGACACCCCGTATGCGCTGCCGCACGCGTTGTTCGTCATCGATCGGCAAAACAAAGACCGTATCTATTACGTCAATACGAAGCTCTACAAATTTCACAAGGACTTCGTCAACGGCACTTATCTCTCACTCGAGCGCGGGCAGGAATTCTTTGAGAACAATTATCTCAA
>DASQYL010000138.1:0-12716 GCA_035639235.1 Pyrinomonadaceae bacterium
GTCACCTGCGTAGGATAAGCAAAGCTGCTGCCGCCGTTGGAGTCTGCATAAGAGATGGAGGTAGTGTGTCCACTCGCATCACGACTAGATATTCGAGAACCTGCAATGTCGTAGACCGCAGACGAAGTGGTCGTTTGCGACAGATCGTTGGCGTTGAACCGCTTGACGCTGGTGACATTTCCCCTACCCTGGATCAGGCCGACCCCGAAACTGCCATCGTGTTGCGTGATACCTCCGGCATCTTGCAAGTTGGTTTCGTCGTAATTGAAATCCGAACGCGCGAAGAGCGTGCCGCCTCCATCATATACCGCCGTGCTGCTGCTCAGTCCGATCAGGTTTCTTCCCAGATAGGCGCCGCCAAGGTTGTAATCCGTATGCGTGCGGCGCAACGGAGTCGCTGCATCAGCCGCATACTCGATTACGTCGGTGGGTAAACTGCAACTCGAACCGCTCGGCATCGTAAACGCGCTGTAACTAATGGACTTGCGACGCTGGTTCCCATTCAAATCGGAAACTGTCATGTCGACCAGCCGCGGATTCACCGGATACGGCAGAGCGGGATTGTCCTGAGTCCAGGAATAGGTTACCCACTTTTGCCGCACCCCGCCGCTCCACCACTCTTCGAGGTTGGGCAGACCGTTCGCAAAACCGGACATGTTGTAGAGTTCTTTATAGCGCGTGCCGTCCGGTGTGATCATTACTTGCCCACCGTCAGAATCAACACCCAATTGCGTCACTGCCTCCGCGCCACCGTTCCAATCGCGAGCAAAATCATGCTGCTCGGTAAACCGTGGACAATCAGACTGCGGATTCGAAGCGTCGGTGGGCAGATTGTAAGACGTGTACGACATCGTGGTATTGCCGTCCGGGGCGACATGGGTTACCTGGTAAACCTGCCCCCAACTGTTGTAAGTAAATTGATACGATGATCCATCCTCGACATTCACCTGGGTCGGCACCGCCAGCAAGCTGTTGTTTGCCGGCGCATTCACCTGTAATCCTGGGAAGTTATAATTGAAGACAATGCTGTTGTAATTGAAGGAGGCCCAGGTTTTCCCGCCTTGGGTAATCGAGGTAAGAAATCCGTTCGAATAGTTGAAGCTGATAATGCGGCCAACCGTGTCGGTGACGGTTGCGGGCACATTTCCGTTGTAAGAAATACTGATTAGGTTGCCGTTGCGGTCCTCGATTTGAGCACAGACGAAACTCGCTCCGGTGTCGGTGAAAGCGAATTGCGATCCGTCGCTACTGTTAACGGTTAAGCTGCCGCCGCCGTTGTCGGTCAATTGCATGTGACTGCTGTCATAGCTTTCGTAAATACTTGATGAACCAACCTGTCGAAGCTCCACGCGTGCTCCTGATGGGGTAATCATCAGATAGGACCAAATACCCGTATCCGCATTTTGGAAGCGCGGTTGCACAATCGGGAAACCTAAATGAAATCCGGGCCCCGGAAAACCGTCGTCCGGATTAAATTTCATCTGCCCGTTGTCGTACACCCAAACGAGTGAGTTGTAGCTCAAGGCCAGATTGAGATCGAGACTAGCTCTTCCCTTCAAGTTGACCAACGACGTGTCCCAATTGAAGTTTCGCGATCCTAATGTGATTCCAGGTTGGCCCGTCTTATTCTGAGGCTGTGTACGCGGTGTTGAATAACCCGGATCGTTCGGGGTCGGTGGCCCACCACAATCCGGGCAGCCGCCGCAATCACTTCCCACATCGCAAATAGGTTGTTCCGCCGTCATTGCGTGGCCTCCCGGACGAACCACTGGCGCCGCCGATTGCAGTTTGCGCACGATGTCCAGGTTCGGGAGATTGGGCCCTGGCGGCAATCCGTTATTATGCACTGCGGGCGGCGAAGGAACTGCGAGAGGCGTCGGCGTGGGTTGCGCCGGTGCGCCCGACGGAATGAGGGACACGGCGCCCACGGCCCACGACGCAGGAGAGCCTGTTCCGGTCTCATTAAAAGGCATTGATATCTGCCACGACATACTCGCCCGCGGGCTTGCGCCTCGTTTAATACTCGCAGCGCCGATATCGAAATAGTTCGAGCCGCCGCCAATGTTGATCCCTGAACTGAGGAAATGGCCCTTCCACAGGGTCGACTGTGACGACGAGGCCAGTAGACTGGCTCCAGTCGTTGTCGTTACTACATCGAGCATTAAATCGTTGCTGCCACTAACCAGGGTGACATTTGGTGAACTACTGGTACCGTCGTCAGGCGACTTGAACGTTCCGGTGTTCGTTGCCATTGACCCCGAAAGCTGTGCGCGAAAAGGAGAGCGCTGATTGACTCCGAGAAAGGAAGCAGAACCCCCAACCACGTAGGTCTGCACACTCGGAGCTAGAGTCACCGTAACTGTTTGCGTCCCCGGCGGTGGCGCCAGCATCTCAAACATGTTCATGAGTATCTGATGGTCTGTCGAGAGAAGGTTGCCGATCCGAACCAATGAAACGCTACCATATGTAACACTAACTACGGGATTGAGACTTGGACCAAGAGTGCTTATGGAAACTCCGACAATTAGAATTCGATTTGCGCCGTTGCCGATCGTGTGCGACCAACTTAGTGTCTTTGATGTTGCAGCCGTATAAGACGCCGCGGCAGTGGCAGAGTTATCGTAGGTGACAGATTGCGATTGTGTTTGCGTTCGACCATCTGGTGGTGCACAAAACAACAGGAATGGCAGCATCAGTGCGAGCACAGTCGCGCCCGACACCAGCCCGCGCAGCGTGCGACAGCCTGCCGTTCGACCTTGACCTGAATTCAAGAATACGAGCCTACGAGTGGATTTATACGGATCGCAGTTGTATCGCATGTCGGTTCTCCTGAATTCCGGCACACCATCTCGCGGCCGGAACAGCGCTAAGAAAGTAGAGTGTTAGGGATCGATTCTACTTACGGTGACTGGCGTGGGGGCCAACCCCTTGTACGCTTGACGGAAAATCGAACGTGATAAAAAGCGTCCTCTCTAATACCGCTTTCCCGTTTGAGCCGTGGTTGCGGAAATCTATGTTTTCCCTTGCCGGTTTCTTGCAAGCCTTATTGCATTTATCTTGTGTCCAACTAAATGATTCCTTCTCAACCCTCGTCTCAAGGATCTCTCAAGTCTGACTCAAGCGGTGCTTTCTATGCTGGCGGCATTGAAAGCGGAGCCGAGAGCCTGGAGTCAGGGAAACAAATCGAAGACGAACCGGACAGGCTCGGAACCGCGGATATCAAACAACAGCACCAAAACCCGAGGAGGTTTCCGACATGTTTCGTATCGCTCGTTTCGCCGCCGGTATTCTGGTAGGCGCGCTCGTTCTGTCTTTTCCATTCATTCGATCGCACGCCGTGAACACCAACTTGGTTTCAGTCATCGTTGAGCTGAGGGGCGATCCGGCCGCGGTTTATGCCGCCAAGCTCAAGAAGCAGGGGGCGGTCGTCTCAAACGATCAGCTTCAGGCCTATCGCAATCAGTTGACCGTGACTCAGAACCAGTTCTTGGCGGCGTTGCAAGCGGCGATGCCGGCAGCGCAGTTGGAATCGGTGAGCGTCAAGGACGTAGCGGGCAACGTCGCGGGCAATGTGCAGCTTCGTTACTCGCTCGTTTACAACGGACTGGCGTTGACGGTTCCGGAGATCGCGGTACCGGCAATTGCGCAGATGAGCGGCGTAAAGGCCGTGCATCCGAATGCGGTCTTAGATCCGTTGCTGTACAAGAGCGTGCCCTACATTCGCGCGCCGCAACTCTACGGAAAAAATCCGAACGATCTGACGCCGTTCGCGAATGCGCCCGATGGCGATGAAGGTCAGGGCGAATATATCGCAGTGATCGATACGGGCATTGATTGGACGCACCCAATGTTCGGCGGCGATCCGACACCGCCGCGTCTCGGCATCGGATTGAACTCAGCGGCGGCTCCTTCAAATCAGAAAGTTGTCTACTCGTTGCCGCTGGCGGACATCGTTACAGATGGATTCGGACATGGAACGCACGTAGCTTCGGAAGCCGCGGGCTATTTAGCTAACGCGCCCGGTGCTGACGGCATTCCTGGAACCGCAGATGACATTCCGGTGCACGGCGTCGCGCCACAAGCGAAGCTGATGAGTTACAAAGTCTGTAGCGACTCGCTGTCGACCGCAGCCGAAGTTGAAGCTGTAGTCCAGGCCGAACTTGATGCAAACCATGTCGGTCTTAAACTCCCAGGGCTGGGTGGATGCTTTTCTTCGACCATCATCATGGGAATTGAAGATGCCGTTTCGCCTCAGACCGTGGATCTCCAACCGAAGCCAATCGCGAATGTAATCAATATGAGTCTGGGCGGCGTTGGTGGCCCGGATGAACCGACTGCGGTCGCATCGGATAATGCGACGTTGTTGGGATGTTCGGTGGTGGCCGCCGCCGGCAATTCAGGTCCGGACGAAGGAAGTGTAGGCGCACCGGCGGCTGGCCGTCGCGTGCTTTCACCAGCCGCGAACACCGACCCGGGTTCTGACGCAACCTGGACCACGGACGTGTTGGCCCAGTCCGCGGTGAATCCAAACAGCACCGGCGCGATCGCTCCAGCGAACAATCTCGCGGCAGCCGCGGGCCAGCGCAGTCAGATTCTTCTCTTCCCGATGGCGGGAACGCCTGCGCCGCCGCAAACTTCTGAAGCTCAATATGCGGTGTTCGTTAGAAACGGCCAGACGCTCGCCGATTGGCCCACGAACGCCAGCGGTCGAATTGCGTTTGTGAAACTAACCAACCCGACCCTCCCGGCGACGCCCTTCGCTCTGATCGCGAACAATGCCGCGGCTGCCGGCGCGGTCGCAGTGATTTTCCAATCGAGCACACAAAATCCAACGGCTGTCAAAGCGACCGTGCCCGCAGCTAACGCGATGCCAGATGATGCGCTCTATCTCGAGAGTCTGTTTCCGGGTTTTGCGCCGGCGACCACTGACAGCGATGGCCATCCCGTGCCGGTGACCGACCCGGCAAACGGTGCGGTTTCGAATTATCCGCTGCGTCTCAATCCCGGCTTGACCGGCGGATTCGTCGGCGAGATTGCTGGCTTCAGTTCGCGTGGTCCGGTGCAGGGCTTCGGCCAAATCAAGCCGGACGTTTCCGCGCCGGGCGTGAACATTCTGGCGGCCGCGCCGCAGGCAAGCTTGGTTTGGGCGCTCGCGAACGCCGGCCCGCAGTACGCCATCATCAGCGGCACCAGCATGGCCACGCCGCATACATCTGGATCAGTTGCTTTGGTGCGACAAGCGCATCCCGATTGGACACCTGACATGGTGCGCACCGCGATGATCAATGCCGCGACGAACATGCGTGACTCGAATGGAGTGCCGAAATCTGACGATTCGGCGGACAACATTCTCTCGCAGGGCGGCGGCCTGATCGATGTCTATCACGCGGCCACGATCAAAGCTTTGATGGGCACGATCGAAAATGACGGCAAGGGTCCATTCATCCTCGGCAGTCACTCATATGGCGAAGTCCCCGTCGTTAACAATCGACAGATAACAACGCAAAGCGTCACCGTGACGATTCAGGATCTTTCGGGGCAGGGTGGAACTTACAACCTCGGCGTCGCCGCCAATCAGGATGTGATCAGCGGGGTGAACGTTACCACCAATCCATCGAGCGTGACCGTGCCTGCGAACGGCACCGCGACGTTCACTGTCAACACGACCTTCGATGGCGATGCGATTCGCGATCCGAATGTTACGAGCGCGACCGTCAACGGCGGCTCGGTTACTTTCAGCACCCACGCGATGGAAACGCAGTACTACATCACTGCGCAACGAAGCGATGGCGGCGAGAACCTGCGCATGCCGTTCTATTACAAACCAATCTTCTCTTTGCCGCAGACGACCGGAACCGACAACGGCTCGCAATCCGGCATAGTGGCGGTTGGCGATCTGGATATCGAAGCGCAACCCAGCGTCGATTACGTCGACGTTCCCGTAACAGTGGATGCAACCACGTTCAAGTTGGACGCGGAACTCGATTATTTCCCGACACCTGTCGTCAACAACGCGATCGTAAATCAGAATGTTGAGCTGGATCTCTACCTGCTCGATCCGGCTGGAAACCGCATCGCGCGTTCGACCAACGGAGGCGGCGCGCAGCGCGTCAGCGCGCTCACGGTGAACAAACCCGGGACTTACATTTTGCGCGTGGACGGTAACCAGTGCGCTGCCACGAACTTTACGGTCAATTACACGCGTACGCATGGCAAGACTGCGGGACCGGCGCTGCAACCGATCACCGGTGACTTTGTCGATGCGCAAAACAACCAGGTCGATTTCGACGGCAACTTCTCGATCTACTGGACGCCGAATGGGGGCGAGCAGGGATTTGAGATCGAGCAATCGACGGACAACACCAATTGGAATATCGTTGCGGACACAACCGGACGCACGACCAGCTATCCATTTGAGAATCAGGCGGACGGCAAGTACTACTTCCGCGTCCGCTCCATCTATGCCGGACAGATCGGCCAGTTCGTGAGCGCGCCCAGCAGCGTCTCCAGCGTGCTCGTGAGTGCGCGCACACTTGTCGACATCACCAGCCTGGTAAGTTATCCGGTTTCGAACGTTTCGTTCACTGGCGGTGTTTGGCAACAGGACGTGAATCTGATTAGTAATAGCTCGCAAGCCTATGTTCCTTACGTCAACTTCAACGTGATCGGAATCAGCTCGCCGTTCGTGCGCGTCATCAATGCTGAAAACGGCGGCACCGGACAGAACCCTTCGAATCCGGCGCTGTTCGGATTCTCGTCGCAACTTGGTTCGGACCAGGTGTTCAGCCCCAACGAAACGACTGGCGCGCGCACGGTGAAGTTCCAGGACACCGCCGCAGTCATGTTCACGTGCGATGTGCAAGTCACCGCGTACGTCGGCAGTGGATCCGGAACATCAAGCTCGTCATCCTCGTCGAGCAGTTCACAACAACCGCCTTCAGGCGGAGGCGGTACCACGAGCATCTTGCCGCTGACGAAAATCACAGCCGTGAATCGCTTCACGGTCAATCCATTAACTAAGACCGTCACTTCTCAACTGATCAAGTTGAACTAGATCGTCTCGCGACACCGAGTCAGGCTGCCCGACATTCGGCCTGACTCGGAGTTTTTTGATTTGAATTACGAAGGCAGTTCGTAGATCGGCAGACAGGAAGCAGCAGACTGAAAGTGAGGAGCACGATGAAGCACAGAGTCACCGTCAAATTCGCAGCGTTGTTTGTGGTTATCTCAGTCGCGGTCGTGAGCACCGCAACGATTGCGATTCGCAGAGCGAGCGCGGCAAGTAGTTGGAGTGCGCTCAACGTCGCTCGATCATTTAATTCCGTCGGTCTTGGCGAGTTGTTGCCTATATTGCCACAAACGCCAGCGTTCAAACCGACAGTGATTTCACCGACGGCCGCGGCGACTTCGCAACCCGTGTTAAATTTGCCGCTGACGAAACCTGCGATTGGCAACTATCAAGGCGACTCTCCTCTGCCAATCCATCCGCCGCACGCCCTGCCCAATCTGCCGGTGACGGATTCAGTGCAGCAGACGGCCGTGGCCGCTTCCTCGGCAGCAACTGCAAACCCAACTTTCGATGGCATGACCCAAGCCGAGGCTTGCGGCAACTGTATTCCGCCTGATCCCGTGGGCGCTGTCGGTCCAAACCATTACGTCGAGATGGTCAACAGCTCGTTCGCGGTTTACAGCAAGAACGGCACCAGGCTGTCTGGTCCAACCGACATCAACAGCTTGTTTCAATCGCTTCCGGCGAGCGCGCCTTGCGCGGCTGATAACGACGGCGATCCGGTGGTGCTCTATGATCAACTTTCCGATCGTTGGCTGCTCTCTCAGTTCGCCGTCAACGGCGGCAATGGTCCATACGATCAATGTATCGCGGTGTCGGCAACCTCTGATCCGGCCGGCGCTTATTACGTTTACGACTATCATCGCAGCGACACGATCTTTCATGACTATCCCAAACTCGGCGTCTGGCCGGATGGCTATTATCTGACGACCAATGAATTCGACAGCACCAATAATAATTTGTTTGTAGGCGCCGGCGTCGCGGCGCTTGAGCGCGACAAGATGCTCGTCGGCGATCCTTCGGCGCGAATGATATTTTTCGATCTGGGTCAGGTGAACAGCAGTTTCGGCGGCATGTTACCGACGACGCTTGATGGCGGCACGCTGCCGCCCGCGGGCGCGCCGAACTACATCGGCGAAGTTGATTCGCAAATCAATTCGCCGGGTCTGGGCGCTGATGCAATGCGTCTTTGGAAATTTCACGCCGACTGGTCCAATCCAGCTAACTCGACTTTAGGATTGAGCGGACAGCCCAACAGCACTCTGCCCGTGGCCACGTGGGTGCCACCGCAGTGTATCGATGGCCAGGGTACGTGCGTGCCGCAGGAAGGCAGTCCATATACGCTCGATGTGCTCGGCGATCGTCTAATGTTTCGTTTGACGTATCGCAACTTTGGCGATCATGAATCGCTTCTGGTGAATCACAGCGCGTTGGCCGATGCGCGCGTCGGCGTGCGTTGGTACGAGGTGCGCAATCTAAGTTCGACTCCCACCATTTATCAACAGAGCACGTTTGCGCCCACCGATCAGTTGTGGCGGTGGATGGGCAGTGCCGCGATGGATAACGGCGGCGACATCGCCGTGGGCTACAGCACTTCGTCGTCGGCGAATTTTCCTTCGTTGGCCTTCGCGGGTCGTCTACATAGCGATCCACTTAATCAACTATCGGGCGAGACTTCGATGTTCGCCGGCACGGGATCGGAGAACGTCGCGTTCTTCATCCCACCGGTCGGACGCTGGGGAGATTACAGCGCGTTGACCGTCGATCCGACGGATGACTGCACCTTCTGGTACGTCAACGAATACTTCAACGATTTTCCGACGCCGGACCCCGGCGGTCCATGGCGCACGCGCATCGGTAGCTTCCGCTTCCCGCAATGCGTAGCGTCGCCGATAATTCCAATCAACAATCCTACACCGACACCAACCGCGACGCCGTCAGCGACCGCGACGCCAACGCCGACACCGAGTCCGACACCGGGCGGTTCGGGCGGGCCGCAATGCTCGCTGCCCGGAACCTCTGTCCAAACCGACGCGAGTGGCGATACCGGCACCGGCACTTTGGGGACGGCTCCCGGAACACCGGCGCAAGACATAACCGATATTCTGATCGCCGAGCCGTATCAATCAGACGGCAGCGCTCGATTGGCGGTGACGATGAAAGTGTCCGACCTGACGGCGCTGCCAACGAACGGTTTGTGGCATGTGTATTTCAAAGTCGGCGCGACAACTTACTTCACCAGTGTCTTCAACAATCCGGTTTCAGGTCTGCAGTACGAATACGGCCACGTCGGCACCGGCTCAGACACAACTGACGGTGATGCGGACAGCGGCTCAGTCAACGTAGCCAACAAGACGATCACAGTCATGGTCGCGAACGCCAAAGTTGGCAGCCCGGGAGCCGGAACGAAGCTCACCGGAATCTACGGCCGCACGATTACGCTGGTGGGCGCTCAAGTGCCCGGCGTCGGTGGCGGCGGTGGATATGTCACGCACGATTATGCGCCCGACACAGCGCCGACTTCATCGGCCTCGTACACGTTGCTGGGCAACGCTTCATGTCCGGCAACCGGGGCGACGCCGACTCCAACGCCAACGCCGACCCCGTCCGGCACTCCAACAAATACACCTCCACGTTATTACAACTACGCGCCTGGCCCAGCGGTTGGTGAAAACGCCGGCGAGCCTTCGATTGGTTACGACCCTGTGCACGGGCGCGCGATGTATATCGCCGGTTTGCAGACGTTGCGCGTAAGCTTCCCGGATCCTGCGACGCCCGAAGCCGCGCCCGCTCAATGGGACGATGTTTCGGCAATCGAAACACGCACACGATCGCTCGATCCGATTCTGTTTACCGATCAGCGAACCGGGCGCACTTTCGTTTCACAATTGAATAGTATCTCGCAAACTTCAGCGACCGGCGTGCTCATCGGCCTGAATAGTTTGATGGCGTACTCGGACGATGACGGCGCGACTTGGACGCCCGCGCAAATCAATCCGCCCGATGGCAGCTACGATCACCAATCGGTCGGCGGTGGTCCATACCCGGCGGCCCTGTCCGCTTTATCTAATCCGCTGAACAAAGGCGACGCAATTTATTATTGCGGCCAGGCAGGTGTCGCTACCTTCTGCTCACGAAGCGACGATGGCGGCTTGAATTTTGGCCGCGCGATGCTGGTGAACTCGTCAGTGACGTCGCCGGCCGGCACCGGTTGCGGAGCGCTGCACGGTCATGTGAAGGTCGCGCCCGACGGCACAGTTTATCTGCCGCACTACAGTTGCAACGGGACGCAAGGCGTCGCCGTGTCCACTGATGCGGGCACCACATGGACGGTGCGACAAGTGACCGGCAGCTTGCCGCCGACGGCGGGTATTCTCGATCCATCAGTCGGCATCGCCAGCGACAACACAGTCTATTTCGCCTGGGTTGGCAAAGTGCCCGGCGGCAACAGCAGCGACAATCACATCTTCGTTTCATCGAGTAAGGATCAAGGCGCCCATTGGACCACGCCGTTCGATCTCGGCGCGAGTTTGGGAATCGTCAACGCCGTGTTCCCGGCAGCGGTTGCCGGCGATTCCGATCGCGCAGCGGTTGCTTTCCTCGGCACCACGACCGGCGGCAATCACGAAGCCGCCAGCTTCAAGGGTACCTGGTACGGCTATGTGGCGACCACGTACGATGGCGGTCAGACATGGACCACCGTCAACGCTTCGCATGGACCAGTGCAACGCGAAGCCTGCATCTGGAACGAGGGCGGCAACAATCCGTGTCGCAACCTGCTCGATTTCAACGACGCGACGATGGACGAAAAGGGCCGCGTGCTGTTCGCCTATGCCGACGGCTGCATCGATGGGTGCGAACTCGGCGGATCGAACACCTTCAGTTCGAAGGCGACGATTGCGCGCCAGTCCGGCGGCAAGGGTTTGCTCAAACGATACGATTCGTTTGAGCCAGTCGCGCCGCAAAGACCCTGGCTGATGGGTTATCGCGACGATCAAGCTTCGTACTTAAGTTGGATCGCGCCTGACAACGGTGGTTCACCCATTCTCACTTACAACATTTATCGAGCTAGCGGCAGCAACGAAGTCTTGATCGGACAAACCGCGGGCAATGACAACGACTATGTCGATCGCGCGGTCGATCCGTCCGTAGGTTCATACAGCTACAAGATCGTCGCGGTTAACGGCGCCGGCGCCAGCGATTACAGCAACGAGGTTTCGTTGACGGTTGGTTCGCGTCATGAATTCACCGGCGCGTGTTCGCTCCCAGGCGTGACCGCGATCAACGATCCAGTCGGCGACGAAACGGACACGCTGGCGCAACACGACATCTGGTCGGTTAAGGTTGCCGAATTGAAAGACAACAACGCCACCGGCGCGGCCAGCAAGATTCAATTCACCATGAAGGTCGGCGATCTTTCGACGATTCCGCCGGGATGGCGCTGGGCCGTGCGCTTCGGCGTCGTCAAAGGCGGCGTGCAGCAAACGCCACCAGCGGACGCCACTGGCGGCGCGTCGGAAGACTACTTCGTATCGATGGTGACATCGGATGGGCCGGCGCCCACATTCACCTGGGGCGTGACCAGCGTGCCTCAAGGAGCGTCGCGCGTGTTCACGACACTCGGCAATCTCGATCCGGCGAGCAACGCGCAATCCGACGGCACGATCACACTCGTGCTGCCGAAATCGATCATCAACAATCCGGGCCCAGGCGATTCAATTAGCGGCATGCTGGGCAGCGTGCGCGCGAGTGGACCATCCGCCGCGCCGGAAAGCGGCGGCACGAATGAAACCATTCCCGACAGCACCGGCGGCGGTGCCTACACGCTACGCGCTGACAATTTGTGCTTGACGAACACCGCGCCGATCGCGGTGCTCACGGGAGACGTCGATCACGGCAACAGCCCGCTCACCGTGCAATTCGACGGCAGCGGCTCGCATGACGACGATTCAATCGACACGATCGCGAGTTATACATTCAACTTCGGCGACGGCGGCGACGATGTAAACCAGACCGCGCCCGTCATCGTGCACACCTTCAATCAATCAGGCGAGTACGACGTGAAGTTGGTCGTAACTGATTCGCGCGGCAAGGTCAGTTCGAATACCGCGCATTGGATCGTCGAGACGGATGGTGGATCACCGTCTCCGACTCCGACGCCTACGCCAACACCGACGGCCACGCCGACACCGACACCAACGCCGACCCCGACCCCGACGCCCGGCAATTGCACGTCGCCGCATTCTGGCACGGTGTCACCGTCATCGCCGTCGATAAATTACTGCGGTGGTCCGTTCGCGATGTCGAACCCGAGCGCCCCGCTTGGCAACACGCCACCCGTGTGTGCTTCGGGCACGTGCGATCAATTCGCGCTGACCATCAACATTCCAACCGGCGACACCAATCAGTACAACCTGACGGTGCAAGCGGGTTGGACCAGCAGTCAATCAAAGACCACGCAGGGCAACAGCAATAGCGATTATGATTTGTATGTGTACAAGCCCGACGAGATAACCGGATCGAAAGTGGGCCAGGGCGGCGGATCCGATAATCCGGAACACACGACGTTCATCGCCGGATCGGGAAGTTACACAATCTACGTTGTGCCTTACGACGTGCAGCCTGATGTTCCGTTCAATGGCACGAT
>DASQYL010000139.1:0-3592 GCA_035639235.1 Pyrinomonadaceae bacterium
CCGGCTGAACATCTCGCTAACAGTCTCGCCGGTGCGGAACAAGAATGGCGAGATCATCGGCGCTTCGAAGATTGCGCGCGACATCACCGCTAGAGTTCGCGCCGAAGAAGAGCGCATCGTTCTGTTAGCGAGTGAACGCGCCGCGCGCGAACGCGCTGAAGCAGCCAGCCGTGCGAAAGATGAGTTCGTGGCCATGATCTCTCACGAGATTCGCTCGCCACTGAACGCGATTCTCGGTTGGTCGCAAATGCTGCGTCAGGGCACGCTTGATAAAACCGCTACTACGAATGCGCTCGAAAGCATCGAGCGCAACGCGCGCGCGCAGGCGCAGTTAGTTTCGGATTTGCTCGACATTTCGCGCGTGATTACCGGCAAACTTCGCATCAATGCCCGACCCGTCGATATCACCGCCAGTTTGGAATCCGCACTTGAGTCGATTCGCCCAGCCGCCGAAGCAAAGCAGATTAAGATCGAAGTCGAGCGCGAGCCTTACGCAACGGTCGTCACCGGCGACACCGATCGCCTGCAACAGGTCTTTTGGAATTTGCTTTCGAACGCAGTCAAATTCACGCCGCGGGGCGGCCATATCAAGGTGGCAATCTCGCGCACCGATTCGCAGTTGGAGATCGTCGTCAGCGACTCCGGCGCTGGGATTAGCCCTGAATTCCTGCCTTACATTTTCGATCGATTTACTCAAGCCGACACGACCACGGCACGTAAGCACTCTGGGTTGGGACTGGGCCTGGCAATCGTCAGGCACATCGTCGAATTGCACGGCGGGACAGTCAACGCCGAAAGCGCCGGCGCGGGCAAAGGCGCGACGTTTCGCGTCACCCTCCCGGTGCGCGCGCTCAGGAGCCGGGAGGTCAGCGAACCGCTGCAGGTTCCCGTCAACAAGTTCGCTGACGAAATAGCGCTCGATCGTGTGCGCGTGATGGTCATCGACGACGAAGCCGAGACACGCGATCTCTTGAGGGTCATGCTGGCGTCGCACGGTGCCGAAGTCGAGACCTATGCCTCGGGCGCCGAGGCGCTGGCGCAGATTGGCGAGTGGCAACCGAATATAATTGTTTCAGATATCGGGATGCCTGGGCAGGACGGCTATACCTTCATAAAGAAGGTGCGCGCATTGGGAAACCGCGCCACTGACATTCCGGCCATCGCGCTGACCGCCTATGCACGATCGGACGATCGTTTACGCGCGCTGGCGGCAGGATTCCAGATGCACGTGCCCAAGCCGGTCGAGGCTTCAGAATTGGTGATGGTGATCGCCAGTCTAGTTAAGCGGATTTGACTAACGCTCTTCGCTCGGCTGTCACCAGACGATCGAGCAACTCGTGCAATCGATCAAAGTTGATTGGCTTCAAAAGGTATTCATCGCAGCCGGCGTCGAGTGCATCGCGGCGATAGCGACTCGGGTCATGTCCGGAAACGATGACGATTGGCAGGGTATTGAACGCCGGATGCAGCCGCAGGTTCCGCGTTACCGATAACCCGTCCAGCTTCGGCAATTCAAGATCGATGAGCACCGCATCGGGCTTGACCTGCAGCGCCACCTCTAATGCGCGGATTCCATTCTCCGCGGATACGACGTTGAAGCCCCTGGTTTCAAGAAGCAACTGCATCATTTCCCGCGAATCTGAATCGTCCTCAGCGATTAAGATTATCGGCTTCCAGGACGAGATGGCGTGACGCAGGTCGGAGTGAGTTCTGGACGATGAGCCATTGCTCGAATTTTGAGACATACTTCCTCTCATAATCGGGCCAAGTCAGTTGTAAAGGAACCGTAGGAATCAATTGATCTCACGGGATTTCCGCGAATCGAGTGAAATTGTCTTCTTATCCTACTGTCGGGATGGTTCGGCGATGCAGTGTAGTAATCCACCTGCCTATCGTCTGTACGTTTGCCGACACCGAACCCATTCAAATTGACGCGATCCGTCTTAATACTGCCCCAACTGAAATGAACCCAGGATAAACGTCGTCGGGACTGGGCCACATTATGAGCCGAGTACTCCAGAAAGATGACGCTTGATTAAGATAGGCTAACTGGAATTAGAAAAAGGTAGCGGCGCGAAGCCTCCCATTACTTCGCGCCGCCGGCTCACATCGTTTGATGTGAGGCGCGCCTGCGATGTCCTCACCCCATCCGGCGCGCGGGTGAACGCATTCAGCAGTTCACCTGTTGGGCAGGCTTATATCACCGAAGCGAAACGCTGGCAACAGTTTTTCATTAGACGCGTGCGCTGTGGCACCCCACTTGCCGATATCACCGCGCACGCCCGACCCTGAATCAATAAAGAACAAGGAAGTTACTCACATGGTCTCTCGTAGTACGAATCACGACACACGTCTGCATGCGAATGCGCGATGCATTATGTGCGGAGTCGGCATCGTATCAAGCAGCAGACGATCGATCGACTTGCTCTGTCTGATATGCCGGGCGGCAGTCCTCGATCGCGTGTTTCGGGCGCGACTGCGGAGACCAGCAGCAAGTCGTGAATGAAGAGCGTAATCTACTAGCGCGCCTAGCGCGCGACAGGAGTAATAGCCCTGGCGAACGCACCGAGCCGGGGTTCGAGATCGAGAAAATTGTTAAAGCCCGCGTCAGCGGCGACAGAGTCTTTCGCCAGCTTCGCAGGCTCAAAATCAAATTAATAATCGCTTTCCGCAGGCTCGCTGCGCTCGGCAGCGGCTAACATTCTAACCGCCTGATGCGCAGGCTCCAGGGATTCAGCGAACACAAATAGAACATTTCAAAGACTGGCTTTGGCATGGAGTGTCGTCATTCACATGTCTCCGGCGCGCGAAAGTTTCCTGCCACACATCTTGACGCGTCAGGCAAGAATGCCGGCCCTGCATCCCGAGCACGGACAAAAAATCGAGATGAGTCACATCTATGTCGCTCCGCCCGATTTCCATCTGCTGGTGGCGAACAGCCACGTCGACGTCGTGCACGGGCCGAGAGAGAACCGCTCGCGTCCCGCCATCGATCCTCTGTTCCGTTCGGCAGCTTTGAATTACGGTCCGCGGGTGATTGGGGTGATCTTGAGTGGCGCGCTTGACGACGGCACCGCGGGATTGCAAGCCATCAAGCGCAGCGGCGGCGTCGCCATAGTCCAGGACCACGCCGAGGCGAATTATCCGGCGATGCCGCAAAACGCTATTTTCAATAATTCGATCGACCATATTGTGAAAGCTGCAGAGATTGCCCCGCTGTTGCGCGCGCTAGTCGAAGAAGAGGTCCGATTCGGCTTTCCAGGATCAATCCACGGTGACGCTGCCCGACGTCGATTCAGATGTTAGCCTCGGCCGCTATCTGAGCCTGACGATTATGCCTGCGCACATTGAAGACACGGCGGTGCATTGGGCGGTCGTGACGATTTAGCGACGTGACCGATCTGGTCATCAACAAGAAACGGTTGGAAGAGATTCAAAACGAGCAAGGGAAGATTCTCGAAGAACTGGGTAACAGCAACAAGCGGCTCACCTCGATGAACACCGAACTGCAGGAAGCCAATGAGGAACTACAGTCGGCCAACGAAGAATTGATGCTGACACAGGAAGAGCTGCAGGCGACCAACGAAGAACT
>DASQYL010000140.1:0-25761 GCA_035639235.1 Pyrinomonadaceae bacterium
GCGCGAAATTTGGGGGCTTTTGATCGAATGCCAGTTGTCATAGTCCTTATGAGTGATCGGACGCTTTGTGGGGGCAGGCTGTTGCGCGACTGCCTGGACCAAAGACGTGGCGATTAATGCGATCGCACAGACGAACGACACATGGCGACGTGTGAACTGATTAACGGATTTCATTGGTGGTTGCTCCTTCTCAGGCTTCCAAGAGGAATGATGACGCGACAGTCTATCGCTGCGGCGGTCGAAGTCAAGGAGCGCAGGCATCCTGCCTGCGGTTCGCGCGCTTCCTTGCGCGCTCTATCGTTCACAAGAACCGGCAAGGATGCCGGTGGACCGCAGGCAAGGATGCCTGCGCTCCGTTTCTAGAGATTTGGTTGCGCCCCTCGCGTCTTGTAACCATTGTCTTTGCGGTAGCGTTCATACTTGTGCGACCATAAATGAAAATCGGCAGATTCAATTTCGATTTGAGGGGCTGACGGACGACTGTCAGCCTCGGCCAAGGGTCTCCGACGAAGCGCGATGGAAGAACAAATATCTACAGAATTTCCCAGGCCGGTTGACCGCAGCTATGAAGTAACCGCCGACGCGCGGCCGGTAAAACCAGTCGCCGCCGATGCGCCCCGCCCACGCAAGACACGCGCGCGAATCATTCAAATTGTCTCTATCCTATTGTTGGTAGTTTTGCTGGTAGTGCTGTGGCGATTCCTCGGCGACCGAGCGGCTACGACCGGCGCCGGAGCAGGCCGCGGCGGACGCGGCGGGGGCGAAGTCGTTCCGGTCGAAGTTGCGCCGGTCACCCAACAAGACGTCCCCATTCAAATCAAGAGCATCGGCAATGTCGAAGCGATGACCACGGTCGCGGTCCGATCGCAAGTTGAAGGAACTCTGCTGAGCGTCGCGTTCACGCCCGGCCAGGAAGTTAAAAAAGGACAGACGCTCTTCACGCTCGATCCGCGGCCTCTCCAGGCGCAGCTTTCGCAGGCCGAAGCCAATCTTTTGAAATCGATGGCTTCGGTGAAGCAAGGCCAGGATATCGTCGAGAAAGACAGCGCGACGATGAATAACGATCGCGTAATCGCCAAACGCGACGCGACGCTGGTCGAACAAGGCGTTATTCCGCGCGAGCAATTCGATAATGACGAAGCGAAATTAAAAGCCGACGAAGCTGCCGTGCGCGCCGATCAATCCGCAGTCGCGAATTTGCAAGCAGCGCAAAAGGCAGAACAGGCCAACGTCGAAAACGCACGCGTCCAACTCAGCTACACAACTATCAAGTCGCCAATCGATGGGAAAACGGGAAACCTGGTAGTAACGACCGGCAACCTCGTACGCGCGAACGACACGACGCCGATGGTGACGATTACCACCTCGTCGCCGATCTACGTGACCTTCTCAGTTCCCGAGCGCGATTTGGTCCGCATCAGACAAGCATCAGGTAAAGAAGGTTTGACGGTTGACGGCGAAGTCCCGGGCGACGAATCAAATCCGGTCAAAGGCAAATTGTCTTTAGTCGACAACACCGTCGACCCCGCGACCGGCACGGTGCGGCTTAAAGCTACTTTCATCAACGACGATCGCCGCTTGTATCCCGGTCAATTCGTGAATGTGGTTTTGACGCTTGGCATGGACACGCAAGCGACCGTCGTTCCCACACAAGCCGTGCAGGTCGGACAGGACAAATCATTTGTTTATGTCGCCAAGGCGGATGGCACAGTCGAGATGCGCACGGTGCAAACAGGTACGACAACCGGAACGATGACGGTGATCGAAAACGGATTGAAACCCGGCGAGCAAGTTGTGACCGACGGCCAACTCCGTCTCGTGCCCGGAGCGAAGTATCAAGTCAGAGGACAGGGCCAGGAAGGCGGCCGCGGACAAAGAGGCGACCAAGGCGGCGCCAATCAGGGACAAGCCGGCGATCAGAATCAAAGCGGCGTTCCCGGTCAAGGCGGTGGTCAAGGCGGCGGTCGTCGTGGTGGCGGAGGTCAGAATCCGAATCCGTAGTGTCATGCTGTACCGCTCGTTCTCGGGGAGTATCAGAATTGCGTGATCTGAAAACTGTTTTAACAGTCCGCGCAGCGGACGATCGGAAATAGCCCAGCGATTCATCGCTGGGAAGAGCGTATTATTTGTTTCCCCAAGTCCGCGTAGCGGACGGCAGAGCCTTATTCGCAGGATTATCTGTCGCCCGCTCCGCGGGCTTTGATTCTTATTTGAAACGTAACCCCAGCACTGAAGGGCTGGGCTATTGTCAATCGTCCGCTGCGCGGACGGCGCAATTTTCAATTTTCAATTCTCGTTATGTCCGAGTTATTCATCCAGCGCCCCATCACCACCACCCTCATCATGGCGGGCATTGTTTTGTTCGGCTTGATTGGTTACCGCGCGCTGCCGGTCAGCGATCTTCCCAACGTTGACTATCCGACGATTCAAGTCACCGCCGAACTTCCTGGGGCCAGTCCCGAGACGATGGCTTCATCGGTCGCGACTCCACTCGAGCGGCAGTTCTCGACCATCGCCGGCCTGAATACTGTCAGTTCGACCAGCACGCTCGGAAATACTTCAATCACGCTGCAATTCGATCTGAGCCGTAACATCGACGCAGCGGCGCAGGACGTGCAGACAGCGATTGCGCAGTCAGCGCGGCAGTTGCCGACCGGCATGCCCAGCCAGCCGACGCTGAAGAAAGTAAATCCTGCCGATCAGCCGATCGTTTATTTAATGGTCAGTTCGCCCACGCTGCCGCTGTCAAAAGTTAATGAGTACGCCGACACCACGCTCGCACAGAGGCTCTCGACCATCAGTGGCGTGGCGCAAGTACTCGTCACCGGCGAACAAAAGTATGCAGTGCGCGTGCAAGTTGACCCGGCTGCGCTCGCCGCGCGCGGCATCGGCATCGACGATGTGGCCACGGCTCTGCAGCGCGGCAACACGAACCTGCCCGTGGGCACGCTCTACGGCATCCATCAAAATTTAACCGTCCAGGCGAACGGCCAACTGACGAACGCGGAAGAGTATAGGCAACTGGTCGTCGCTTATCGCAACGGCGCTCCGGTGACGCTGCGGGATTTGGGCAACGTGGTCGACAGTGTCGAGAACAATCGTCTGGCGACTCGATATAACGGACAGCAAGTGGTGACGCTGACGATTCAAAGGCAGCCAGGGACCAACACAGTCGCAGTCGTTGATGCCATTCGTAATCTGTTGCCGGCATTCCGACAGCAACTGCCCGCGTCAATCAAGCTCGACGTTCTTTACGATCGATCAGAATCGATTCGCGAGTCAGTTAATGACGTGCAGTTTTCCTTGCTGCTGGCGATCGGACTGGTCGTACTCGTCATCTTCCTGTTCTTGCGAAACGTGCGCGCTACTTTCATTCCGACGCTCGCGCTGCCGACCTCGATCGTGTTCACGTTCGCGATTATGTACCTGCTCGGTTTCAGTCTCGACAACCTTTCGTTGATGGCGTTGACGCTGTCGGTCGGGTTCGTCGTGGACGACGCGGTCGTGATGCTCGAGAACATCGTGCGGCGCATGGAAGAAGGCGAAGGCGCAATGGAAGCTGCACTGAAAGGCTCGCGCGAAATTGGATTCACGATCGTGTCGATGACCGTTTCGCTGGTTGCCGTGTTCATTCCCGTGCTCTTCTTAAGTGGGATCCTCGGCAGATTGTTTCGCGAGTTCGCGATCACCATCAGCGTGGCAATTCTGGTTTCCGGTTTTGTATCGTTGAGTCTGACACCGATGCTTTGCAGTCGAATCTTGAAAGCGTTCGCGCATAAGAAGAGCGAGTCAGAACCGCCTGCGGTAGCGGGCGGGCAAGAAAGCACCGGCGCTGCGCTCGAGCACCACGGCAAATTCTGGGAAGCAACTGAGCGCGGTTACGATTGGCTGGTCGGCGGTTATCGCTGGACTTTGCAAGTCGCGCTCGAGCATCGGGCGCTGACGTTGATGATTTGCGGCGTGCTGTTTCTGATTACGATTGCGCTCTTCTACATCATTCCCAAGGGTTTCATTCCCAACGACGACACCGCGCAAATTGTGGGCTACACGGAAGCGGCTGAAGGAATTTCGTTCCCGGAAATGTCGCGGCACCAGGAACAGCTCGTCGATATCATTCGCAAAGATCCAAACGTGGTGGGCGTGCTTTCAACGGTCGGAGAAAGCGACATCAGCGCCGCCAGTAATACCGGAAATATTCTGGTGCTGCTGAAGCCCGTCAACCAACGCAAAAGAGACGTTGAATCGATCATCAACGACTTGCGTCCAAAGGTCGCGAGTGTTCCCGGAATTCGTATCTTTTTGCAGAACCCACCGCTGGTCCAGGTCGGCGGACAAGTGACGAAGAGTCCTTACCAGTTGACCCTGCAAGGGCCGGATCGAGACGAACTTTACGCGAACGCGAACAAACTGCTCGACAAAATGACGCAACTGCCGGGCTTGCTCGATGTGACGAGCGACATTCAAGTTCGTAACCCGCAACTCAACGTCGATATTGATCGCGATAAAGCCGCGGCGGTGGGCGTGACGGTGCAGCAAATCGAGAACGCGCTCAACGACGCATACGGCACGCCGCAAATCTCGACTATCTACGCGACGTCGAACGAGTATCAGGTGATCATGGAAGTGAAGCCTGAGTATCAACAGGATCCTTCGGCACTGGGCCGGCTTTACATTCATTCGACTGCAGCGCCATCGACTGCCAGCCAGGTCAACCAGGTGCAATCGGCGTTGGCCCAACCCTCACCTCTGATTGTTAGTTCAGCGCAGACGCCGGCGGGATTGACGGCGCCGGGCACCACAGTTACCGGCCGCTTGATTCCGCTGAGCACCGTAGCGACATTCTCGCGCGGCGTTGGCCCACTGCTGGTAAATCATCTGAGCCAACTTCCCTCCGCGACGATTTCGTTCAATTTAAAGCCCGGCGTTTCGTTGAGCGCGGCTACGGATCAGGTTCAGGAGTTGGCGAAGAAAACGCTGCCGGGCACAATTACGATCAGTTTTCAAGGTACGGCCCAGATTTTCCAATCGTCGCTACAAAATTTGACCTTGTTGATGCTGGTCGCCGTGCTGGTGATTTATCTCGTATTGGGAATTCTCTACGAGAGTTTTATTCATCCGTTCACGATACTTTCGGGATTGCCTTCCGCCGGGTTGGGCGCATTGCTGACGCTCCTGGTCTTCGGCCGCGAACTCGACGTGTACGCGTTCGTCGGATTGATTATGTTGATCGGGATCGTCGAGAAGAACGCGATCATGATGATTGACTTCGCGCTGACGTCGCAGCGCGAAGAAGGCAAGCCGGCGGAAGAAGCCATCTTTCAGGCTTGCCTGATTCGTTTTCGCCCGATCATGATGACGACTATGGCCGCCTTAATGGGCACGCTGCCGATTGCCCTCGGTTGGGGCGCAGGCGCGTCGTCGCGTCGTGGTCTCGGCCTCGCTGTGGTCGGCGGATTATGCGTGTCGCAGGTCGTAACGTTGTATCTGACGCCGGTCGTCTATTTGTATTTCGAGCGGATGCAGGAATGGTTCGCGCGGCGCCGAAGGGGACGCGAACCGGCAGTGGCCTAGAACAATTACAAGCCACAGAGGCATAGAGGGCACAGAGAATGAACCAAGGAAAGAGGCACGCAATTCTTTCTCTCATACGTGCAGTTCTCCGTGACTCTGTGTCTCTGTGGCCTTTTCGCTTCGATGCACACTAGTAATGTTCAAGAAATCCGATCCAAATCATCGCCGCGGAATTTCTGAACTATTCATTCAGCGTCCGATCACGACGACGCTGGTGATGGTCGGTATCGTGCTGTTCGGCTTGATTGGTTATGCCGCTCTACCGGTCAGCGACTTGCCGACGGTTGACTATCCCACGATCAACGTCAACGCGAGTCTGCCCGGCGCAAATCCCGAAACCATGGCTGCTTCGGTCGCGACACCGCTCGAGCGACAATTCTCGGGCATCGCCGGCATCGATTCGATCAACTCAAGTAACTCGCAGGGCTCGACTTCGATCACTTTGCAATTCAATCTGAGCCGCAACATCGACGCGGCTGCGCAGGACGTGCAGACGGCAATTTCCGCCGCGCTGCCGCAGTTGCCGCCAGGCATGCCTTCACCGCCAAGTCTGCGCAAATCAAATCCTTCAGATAGTCCGATCCTCTTTTTCGCGCTGAGCTCGGACGTGCTGTCGTTACAGAAGATTGATGAATATGCTGAGACTCTGATTGCGCAACGCATCTCGATGGTCGACGGTGTGTCGCAAGTCCAAGTCTACGGCGCTACGAAGTACGCGGTGCGCATTCAGATGGATCCGAATGCGCTCGCCGATAAGGGCATCGGCGTCGACGACATCGACACGGCGATTCGCGTTGCGAACCCAAACACGCCGACAGGAACGCTCTACGGAAAATATTCGAATCTCACCGTGCAAACGAACGTCGCTCTCGACAATGCGACGCAATTTAAGAGTCTGATCGTCGCCTATCGCAACGGTTCGCCGGTGCGTCTCGAAGAAGTTGCGAACGTCCTCGACAGCGTCGAGAACAATAAAGCTGCGAGTTGGTTCAACGGCCGTCGCAGCGTCACCATGGCCGTGCAGCGCCAGCCGGGAACGAACACGGTCGCGGTAGTCGATGCGATCAAAGCGCTGATCCCGCAGTTCAAACAGCAATTGCCGGCATCGGTTAATCTCGACATTCTCAACGATCGCTCGATCTCGATTCGGCAATCAGTCGATGACGTGCAGTTCTCGCTCGTGCTCGCGATGGCGCTCGTGGTGATGGTCATCTTTCTCTTCCTGCGCAACGTGCGCGCGACGATTATCCCGACGTTGGCGCTCCCGACTTCGATCGTCGGCACGTTCGCGGTGATGTACCTGCTGAAGTTCAGCCTCGACAATCTTTCGTTAATGGCGCTGACGTTGTCGGTCGGATTTGTGGTCGACGATGCGGTCGTGATGCTGGAGAATATTGTGCGCCGCATCGAGATGGGCGAGGGCGTGATGGAAGCGGCGCTCAACGGCTCGCGCGAAATCGGATTCACGATTGTTTCGATGACCGTGTCGCTAGTCGCGGTCTTCATTCCGGTTTTGTTCATGGGCGGAATTCTCGGGCGTCTATTCCGCGAGTTCGCGATTACGATCAGCGTGGCAATTCTCGTGTCGGGTCTCGTGTCGTTGACCCTGACGCCGATGCTGGCGAGCAAACTTCTGCGAGCAAAAGATATTCGCGCGAGTGCTCTGCACGAAGAGAGCGAGGGTCATGCGCCGCGCCGGGGCTGGTGGGGATTTACCGAAGGCATTTACAACCGCGTGCTGCAATTCTACGAATGGTCGCTGCGCGGCGTGTTGCTGCATCCGCTTTTCACCATCTTGATTAGTTTGATTCTCGCGGTTTTCACTTTCTATCTGTTTGGCGCCGTGCCCAAAGGATTCATTCCCAGCGGTGATACCGGCTTGTTGTTTGGCAACACCGAAGCCGCCCAGGGTATCTCGCTTGACGACATGACCAAGCATCAGAATGTGATCGCCAACATCATCAAGAACGATCCAAACGTACAGTCGTATGCCTCATCTGTTGGATCCGGGGGCCGAAATAGCGGCAGCAACAGCGGCACGATCTTCATAGGTTTGAAACCCTTGAATCAACGCAAGAGCGCCGACGATGTGATCGAAGAGCTCCGGCCCAAAGTTTCGCGCGAACCGGGGCTGCGCGTAATCCTGCAAAATCCGCCCTCGCTCAACGTCGGCGGCGGCTTCGGCCGCAGCACTTATCAGGTGACCATTCAAGCGTCGAGCACGGCGGAATTGGCCGACGCCGCGCCGCTGCTGGAAAAGAAGATGCGCGAGATGCCGATTCTTCAGGACGTCAATAGCAATCTGCAAATCAATACGCCGCAGATCAACGTCGAAATCGATCGCAAACAAGCCGCGGCTCACAACGTCACGATTTCGCAGATTCAGACTGCACTGGGAGACGCTTTTGGATCGCGCCAGGCTTCGACGATTTACATGCCGACCAACGAGTACCAGGTGATCCTCGAAGCCAAGCCGGAGTTTCAGTCTGATCCGACCGCGTTGAGCCGCCTCTTCATTCACTCCTCAACCGGGCAACTGGTGCCCTTAAGCGCGGTCGCCAGTTTCAAGACGAGCGTCGGACCGGCGCAAGTCAGTCACTACGGCGAGATGCCTGCGACGACGATCTCTTTCAATCTCAAGCCGGGCATCTCTCTGAGCCAGGCGACGACCGAAATTCAAAGGGTCGCCAGACAAAATCTGCCGGCGACGATCACGACAACCTTTCAGGGATCGGCCCAGGTCTTTCAACAGTCGCTGCAAAATCTGACGCTGCTGCTTGGTGTCGCGGTGTTGGTGATTTATCTGGTGCTGGGAATTTTGTACGAAAGCTTCATCCATCCGCTCACGATTCTTTCCGGTCTGCCGTCAGCCGGACTGGGCGCATTGCTGACGCTGATGATCTTTCATCGCGAGCTCGACATCTACGCTTTCGTCGGATTGATCATGCTTATCGGGATCGTGAAGAAGAACGCGATCATGATGATCGATTTCGCGCTCGACAAGCAGCGCCGCGAAGGCGAGCGGCCGCGCCAGGCAATCTACGACGCCTGCGTTATCCGCTTCCGCCCTATCATGATGACCACCATGTCAGCCTTGATGGGCACTTTGCCAATCGCCCTCGGCTGGGGCGCCGGCGCATCAGCACGTCGCGGCCTCGGCTTAGCAGTCGTCGGCGGCTTGATCGTCTCGCAAGTCCTGACGCTCTATCTCACGCCGGTGGTTTATTTGTACTTCGAGAGATTTCAGGAATGGATGGCGGGAACGAAGCCTTCACCAGCAACTGATAGTGGTCCATCGACCGGCGCAGTAGCCCGACCGTAAGATGATCCCAGGGTGGCGCGCCGCGCGCTTACCCTGGGAAATTGAACGCCTCAGCGTTCAGAATCGCAAACTAACAATTTACGCTACTAAAACAACTGGAACTTGATTGTCAAATACTTCTTCGGGTTCTGGCGAAAGTCGTAGAGCATCTTGACGCCTTCGGACGAGAGGTTGTTGACGTTGTTGTAGAGCGACTCGTCGGTGATTAGTTTGCCAAGCGTTCCTTCGCCGCGTTGCGCGTTGGCAACGACGTTGTCGACGCGCGCGGCGGTCGTGTTGAAGCGGGCGATGGCGGTGCGGGCGTCGTTATAAATCGCTTCGTCCTTGATCAACTTGCCGAGCGTGCCCTGCCCCTGGTTGACGCCGGCGATGATCTGATCGATCTGGTCCATCGAGTGGTTCACGCGATCGGCGATGGCATTGATCTTGTTGTACATCTCGTCGCTCTCGAGGAGCTTGCCGGCAGTGCCGCGGCCGTTGCTGAGATCGGCGGACAGCTTTTTCAAATTCGCGGCGATGTCGTTGGCGTTGTTGTAGAGCTGTTCGTCGTAGATGAATTTGCCGGCAGAACCTCTGCCGCTTTTGATTTGATTGGCGAGTTGTTCCGCGTCGTTGATGGTCGCGTTCAGGTTGTTATAGAGCGACTCGTCATTGAAGAGGCGGCCGACGGTGC
Source organism: Pyrinomonadaceae bacterium (assembly GCA_035639235.1). Classification (GTDB taxonomy): domain Bacteria; phylum Acidobacteriota; class Blastocatellia; order Pyrinomonadales; family Pyrinomonadaceae; genus UBA11740. The sequence continues at coordinate 9,567 of DASQYL010000140.1, forward strand.
CTTTGCCTTCGCGCACGTTCTTCACCACTTCATTCAATTCATCGGACAGCTTGCCCAGCTTCTCGGCCAATTGAGTTCCCTCGTTTGCGAGATCGCTCATCGTGTTGCCTTGCGACGACTCCAGGAGAAAATTCTCAGTTACCGGTTGGCCCAAAGGGGTGCCGGGCGTGATGTTCACAATCATTTCGCTGCCCAGAATGCTGGGCGCGGCCTGCTGCGCCTTTGAATCGCTGCGGATGCGATCGGTCGCGGGAACGCCATCAATCTTGGTATCGATGGTCAGGAACGTTTCGATCTTGTTCGGGTTGGGTCCGGTGCCGACTTCGGAAGGACTCAGCAGCCGAATGCGATCGACTTTGCCAATCTTGACGCCGGCCAGCTTAACGTCCGAGCCTTCGCGGAGGCCGTTCGCGTCGCCGAACCGCGCGCGCAGGTGCAGGTGACTCTTGAACGGATTGAGTTCGCCCGAGGCATTCAGCACGAGCACAATCAGCACCGTCAGCGCAATGAAGACGAGCAAGCCGACGCGCAGCTCGCTCATGCCGATGTTCCTGGTTGATTTTGGCATGTCAGTACCTGCGATTGTTCGATTTTTGATTTGTCATTTTTGATTTAAGTCGGCAATCGACTATCGCAAATCAAAAATGTCTTTCAGTGTCCGCGCAGAAACTTATGAATGTACGGATCTTCGTCTTTGCGCAAAGTCTCATCGGTGCCGCTGAAAATTATTTTGCCTTCGCGCATCATGAGCACCTTGCTGTTGATCAGACAAAGCCTTTCGCCTTCTTTTTCAAACACGACCTCGCCGGCTTCGTTGACCACGGCATATTCCGACGTTAGATAATCGAGGTTGTTCATTTCGTGCGTCACAAAGATCGACGACACGTCTTCGAGGTCGCGCAGCTTCATCGCCAATTCGCAAATCGTGCGCGCGGTCGGCGGATCGAGTCCGGCAGTCGGCTCGTCGAACATCACTATTTTCGGATCGCCGACAAGGGCGCGGGCGATGCCGACGCGCCTGCGCATACCGCCGGAAAGTTCGGCCGGCATTTTTTCGATCGCGTCTTCGAGATTTACGAATCGCAGCATGCGTCGAACCTCCGAATCGACGTCTTCTTCCGGCACGCCCGCCTCGTGCAGTTTGAAAGCGACGTTCTCATAAACAGAGAGCGAATCGAAAAGCGCACCTTCCTGAAAAATCATGCCAATTTTTTTGCGCACGCGCATCATTTGCGGCTCGGTATAATTCGTGACGTCTTCGCCGTCGACCAGAATCTGCCCGCTGTCTGGCTTAACCAAACCGAGCACCAGCTTGATCGTCGTCGATTTTCCACAGCCTGAACCACCGAGAATAATTTTCGTCTCGCCCTTCATCACTTTAAAGCTGAGATCGTTCAGGACCTTGCGGCCGTCGTAGATCATCGTCACGTTGCGAAACTCGATCGCCGGTATGGCCCGATCGGTGTCGTCGATTTCGCGAAACGTCGACTCAGCCGCGAGGTCGCTCACGCGGTTATCGATACTTTCATCGATGGAAGCTTGGGTCATCATCCTTGTGTACCTAAAACCAACTGCAGCGCGCGCGCTAAAACGAAATCGGCGATGATCACGATAATCGATGCCATGACCACCGCGGAAGTTGTCGATCGTCCGACCCCGACCGTGCCGCCTTCGGTTTTCAATCCTTTATGGCAAGCGATTGTACCCATCAGCAAAGCGAAGAACAATGGCTTGATAATACCGCCAATCAAATCGTCGGTGGTGATGCCGTCCCTGACTGAGTTGATGAACATCGAAGAAGGCAAGCCGTAAAGAAAGGTCGACACCGTCCAACCGCCGACGATTCCCATCACGTCCGTAATTAAGGTCAAGAGCGGGAGCGTAATCAGCAGGGCCATGATGCGTGGCGCGACCAGCTTGCGAATGGGATCGGTTCCCAGGGCGCGCATCGCATCGATCTGTTCCGACACGACCATGGAACCTAATTCGGCTGAAATTGCCGAGACGACGCGGCCGGTCACCATCAACGCACTCAACACCGGACCAAGTTCGCGTACCAGGGAAATCGAAACGAGATATCCGAGTTGATCTACGGCACCGTAGGACTCGAGTGTTTGATAAGTCTGCAGCGTGAGCACGCCGCCGGTAAAGAATCCGGTGAGTATGATGATTGTCAGAGACCCGACGCCGATGTAATCCATCTGCGCGATCGTCTCCGGCACATAACGGGGCTTGCGGAAAATCCCGGCAACCGCGCGCGCGGCCAACAAAGACATTTCCTGCAGCTCGAATAGGAACCCGTAAATTAAATTCATCCGAGACTCAAATGAATCGGAACGCTGCCCAAAGTCTGCGGCGACATCTGGGAGACGGGCCGTGCAGCAACGAAGGTGCGGCGGCGGTCGAGATCACCATCACGTGCGGCTGAATTTTTCAAAAGAGCGGCCTATGATGCGCAGAATGTGAGGTTTACGTCAAGCATCGCAATCAATCCGGATGAGCCCCAACTTAATGTGGCTTGCGCACTTGCGCGTAGGCCGACGGGCGAGGGACGGCCCGCGCCAGTCTTTCATTGGGACACCACCGAAAGCGCGTGCGCGCGCAATCGTAGATCCCAAAAAGAAAACCGGCCGGGGAGTGCCGACCGGTCGCCGCAATGTGAGATCTGGGGTGAAGGACTAGCCTTTTGGTTTCTGTTGTTGCCTTTGTTGTTTTAAGGCTTTACGTTGCGCGGGCGTAAGCAGCGGCGCATTCGCATTGCGTCTGAGCAGTTTGCCCTGACCATTTCCGCTAGTTTGTTGTTCGCGCTTTAGCGCCTGGGCCTGCTGACGAATTTCTTTCAATTTCACCCTTTGCTCGGGCGTTAGGATTTGTAGCACGCGCGCCTGGCGCAGCGCCTGGAGCTGAATCGCCGCTGACCTGGCATCGGCGAGATCTTTCGCGCGTTGCTTGATTAATTCTTCATTCGGCGTGGGCGATTCCATGGCGGCATTCAGGGCCATCTGTGCATCTCGGAGTTTCGCCGCCGCGGCAATCTCCTGGGGACGGAATTCCCGATTAATCTGTCGCCACTGTTGTTGTTGTTCCGGCGTAAAGTTGAGAGCCTCAGGCAGATTCTGTGGCTGAATCGCTTGAGCCGGTGCGTTGTTCGACGCTTGATTTTGGGGCGCCGCTTGACTTTGCGTCGTGCTCGGCTGCGCGTGCGCGGACATCAATGCACAAGTCAGCAGTAAGAGCGCTATGGGCAAAGTGAATAGGGGCTTTGTTCGTTCGTGTTTCATGATTGCCTTACTTTCCTACGATCATTGATTCGGTTTGTCCTGATCGGGGAGCGCCGGCAGCAACTCCTCTTCATCTGCCGGAGAAGTCAGACGCAAATCTGCAGCGAGCTGTTCGCGTTCCTGCCGATTCAAACCGTGAAGCCGCGCATTTTTCGTCTGGTTCACGGCAACCTGAATTCGTTTCTCGGTTGGGCGCGGCTCCTCATTCGCATTGGCATTCGCGACTGATTGGTTCTGATCGTTCGCCAATTGAGCGCGCGTGCGATTCACGGCCTTGTCTACTTCAACATCCAGTTCTTGTTGCGTGTATTTCCTATCTTCGGTCTTCGCAATCCCAACGGGTTGACGGGACATTCGTGCGACCATCATCACACCCAACACGCATAGCACCAAGGCCGCAAACGCAGTCACGCCCCGCAACCAAAGCGGCGATACGCTGAAGAACTCGCGCAACGCTGCAAGTGCCGAAAGCTTGCGCTCGTGACGAAGGTACTGGGTCGAATCAATCGCAGCCGCAGAAGAAACTTGCGCTGGATTGAATAACTCGCCAAACGCTTCATTGCGCCAGAGTTGGATCGACTCGTGCACCTGGTTGAAAACCGCGAATTCGCCGCGACACGCGTCGCACTGTCGCAGATGATTTCCAAAATCAGATGAGTCCGCCTCGCTCGCCTCACCGTAGAGGTAACTGACCAGGTCTTCGGCTCGATGACAAATTGGCCGTTCGTGTGTGTCTTTCATAATTACTGACTTCTCTCAATCATGCGACTTCGCTGTCGCCAAATTTCTGCAGACGCAATTGCAACTGTCGCAGTGCCGTGTACAAACGGCTCTTGACTGTGCTCAGCGGAATCTCCAGCGCGTCGGCGATCTGCTGAAACGTCAATTCCTCAAACTCCTTCATCACGACCACCTGCCGCAGGTCCGGCGGCAAAGCACAGACCGCTCTGCGCACCGCGTTACTGCGCTCGATCGTTTCTGCGGTGCGCGCCGGCGAAGCATCGATCGGCAGAGCAAACACCGCCGCATTTTTTTCCGCCTCGTCCTCAAGTGCCGTCTCGCCGCGTACTTTTGCTCGCCGCTGTCGGGTAATGCATTGGTTCACCGCGATGCGATGCAACCACGACGAAACCTTCGCGTCGCCGCGAAACCCGCGCAGGCTTCGGAAGGCGGCCAGAAACGTCTCTTGCGTGGCATCGCGCGCGTCCTCCTCGCGGCCGAGCATGCCGTAAGCGAGCGCGAAGATACGACGTTCCCAGCGGCGCACAATCTCGCCGAAAGCTTCCGGATCGCCTGACAGCGCCCGCTCAACCATTTGCTCGTCGTTCGTAACCGTTTCCATCTGGCACAAAACCCACGACCGGTCGGGGCAACCAAATGTTCTGCGCAATAGGCCGGCGCAGTCAAATCTTTAGACGCGTTCTCATATTTCTGAGTCTGCAAAAGATAGCGTTCTCGCAGGTGGTCTGGAGTCGCGCCATGGCTGTTCCGTTAATGCTCCGCCCATCGAACCCTCAAACACCGCATTAACTTTTATTATTTCAGCAGTTAAATCTCGGCCAAAAACGTTGACACGGTCCTTCCTGGCCGTTAATCTAGTCATAGCGCCGATCACAGAGAATCGGTGTGGCCACATCCCCGATCTGTAAGGACTCCGGCCCAAATCTTCCGCGTGCTTGAGCGTCTGAATAAAATCCGACTTCTTTATGTGATGCTGGCAGTGCTCCTGCTGGTGGGACTTCTGCCTTTGTTCGTTGCGGGCGTGTTGCTTTCGCGGCGCAGCGCCGATGAACTGCGCGCCATCGAGGGGCGTTATCAGGCGCAACTTGTGCGCGATAAGGCGCGGCAAATCGAGTTGTATGGTCAGCGGTATCGCGAAGTTGTGATCGGCCTGGCGCGCGCTTTCGAAATTACCGGCGGCAATCAACTGGCCGCCGATGCTGGTTACGACGCTCGATTACAACGGAGTCTGCAGGACGATCCGAATCTGATTGCATTGGCCATCTGTCCTATCCGCGGAGAAATCCACCGCGCCTTCCAGGTCGATTTGATCAAGCGCGAAGAAGTCGATCAGCGCATCAGCGAGGTGCTGGCGCACATGAGCGGCCGCGGTGTCATCATCGGCCGCCCCGAAGTGATCAGATCGGGTCAGGAGATGGGATTGACTATCGCTGCACCCGTCATGAACGGCGACCAGATCACCGCGGCGGTGATTGCGATCGTTTCATTCCAGGAAGTTTTCAAAGCGGTGCAGCAATCATCATCAATAAATGCGCGCGAGTTGCTGGACGCGGGACTGCCCGTCGTGTTCGTAGTAGATCAGAATGGCCGAGCTGTCGCGCACCCGGACGCTGCGGTGGCCTTTTCAGAGCGTCCAATGACCGATTTGAAAGTGGTTCAGGACTGGCTGGAGACCGGAGCGCAAGTGCAATCGGCTTTGGAGCCTTTTTCCTTGGACCATGACGGCAAGTCAACGCCGATGCTCGGCTCGTATGCCACCGTTGAACTGGATCAGAATTCCATGCTGGGCGTGATTGCGATTCAGGACGAGGCAGCGGCGCTCGCCTCCGTAAGCGATATGCGCACGCAAACTGTCTTCGTGAGTATGCTGGCCGCCGTGCTGGCGTTGGTGTTCGGGTTTTTCTTTGCACAGATGCTGACGCGTCCCGTCCGCGAACTCGCCGCGGGTGCGCGTCGCATCGCTGCCGGAGATTTCTCGCGACGCGTGCGAGTCTTGGGACGAACCGAATTGGGAGAATTGGGAACGTCTTTCAATCAGATGACCGATCAAGTAGAGCGCTTCATTGGCGATCTGCAACAGTCCGCTGAAGAGAATCGCGAACTCTTTCTCGGCACGGTCAAAGCTCTCGCCGCGGCAATTGACGGTAAGGACCCTTACACGCGTGGTCATTCTGAGCGGGTTTCGCGCTTCTCAGTGGCGACGGCCCAGGCGTTAGGCCTATCAGAGGGCGACATCGAAAAGATTCGCGTCAGCGCATTGTTGCATGACGTCGGCAAAATCGGGATCGACGATCGGGTTTTGAAAAAACCGTCCGCGCTGACCGACGAAGAATTTGAAATCATGAAGTCGCATCCGCAGAAGGGCTTCAAGATCATGTCGCAGATTCCGGCCATGCGAGACTTTCTGCCGGGGATGTACATGCATCACGAGATGATCAACGGCGAAGGCTATCCGCAGGGTCTGCATGGCGATCAGATTCCCATGCAAGCGCGCATCGTTTCAGTCGCCGATACCTTCGATGCCATGACTACCGAGCGTCCGTATCAGCGCGCTATGGAATTGGAAGCGGCGCTGACGCGGCTCAAAAGTTTTGTCGGAACGCGCTATGACGCGCGGGTGGTCGCCGCCTTTGTCGCCGCCTGCGAGGCGGGCAAAATTCGTCCGGGGGCGACCCGCGTAATTCGCAAGCAGAGCGAATTTCGTAACCCGCAACCACTGCCGTTGATTCCGACGCCAGATTCGCTCATCGCCGTTAGCTAGTTCAGAAGCCCGCCTCGCGCGCGTCACATCGGGAGGCGCGTCGCTTACGCGCACTTCTGACACTGCGCGGCTTCTGCTTATAATCGGACTTAATCTGTTATGTGTCAGAAGCCCGACCGTGAGGAAGGGCCTCGTTAACGAAACGAGCCCTTGCTGACGCGCGGGCTTCTGATGCGCTTGGAGTCTCTTATGCCGTTTTGGCGAAGAAAGAAGGATCAGTTTGTCTCGCTCGATCTTAATCGATCTACTACCACGGACGAGCCGCTGATCGAAAAGCCGGCAGCGAACGATGCGCAACAAAACGCGCTCGCTTCGCAGCCTGAGAAAGTTGAATCCGCGGCGCCCACGCTGCCGTGGCAGACTTCGGTTCTCGGACTCGATCTTTCGATCGAACAACTGCAAGCGCGCGAGGCTGCGCTGGATCAGGAATTCTCGGCGCGCTTTCGTCGGGCAGTAGCCGCCACGCGCGAATCGCTTTCCGACAGAATCGATAGCGTGTTCGCCGCCGGCAAGAAGATTGACGCCGCCCTGCTCGATGAATTGGAAGAGGCACTGATCGCCGCCGATATCGGTGTGGCTACGACGATGCACGTGCTCGAAACTGTTCGTCGCGGCATCAGCCGCAAAGAGATCGATGATATCGAAAAGCTGAAAATGGCGATCAAATCAGAATTGCTTTCAATCCTGCAGGCATCAGAGAGAGAAGGCGTCGCTTCCGAAAGCACTGTTCCGCAAGACATTGCGCCGTACGTCATGTTGATCGTTGGCGTAAACGGCGTGGGCAAGACAACCACGATCGGGAAACTGGCCCAGCGGATCAAATCCGAGGGCAATGACGTCTTGATCTGCGCGGCCGATACATTCCGAGCTGCGGCTTCCGATCAATTGGCAATCTGGGCCGAGCGCACGGGCGTGCCTTTGATTCAGCAGAAACAAGGGACCGATCCTGCTGCCGTCTTGTTCGATTCGATGAAGGCGGCAAAGGCGCGCGGCTCTGATGTGCTGATTGTCGATACCGCCGGCCGGCTGCACAACAAATCGAATCTGATGGCCGAGTTGGAAAAGATGAAACGCGTGGCGCGGCGCGAAGTCGACGGCGCGCCGCATGAGACGCTGCTTGTGGTCGATGCAGTCACCGGCCAAAACGGTTTAGAGCAGGCGCGACAATTTTTGAAGGTCGCGGGCGTCACGGGAATCGTCTTGACGAAACTCGATGGCACAGCCAAAGGTGGCATCGCCGTCGCCATAGCGAAAGAACTGGGGCTGCCGATTCGATACGCCGGCATTGGCGAGAAAGTCGACGATCTCGTGGTCTTCGACCCCGAGCAGTACGTCAACAGCTTGTTTAATTGAGAGGTCGTTGCGCATTTAGATATTCGCGCCGTAGACGCGAAGTGTTTATGGTTCGCGGTGTTGTTGGTCGTTGCGCTCCTTCGGAGCGCAATGTCATTTATGGCCGATGGTGCTATAAACATGTCGCCGCGCCGCAGCGATAAATCCTGTAATGAAAAAAGATAATTCGACGCTTGACGAGATGATGATGAAACGCGCGCTCGATCTCGCCAAGCGCGGCGTGGGCCAGGTCAGCCCCGGGCCATTGGTCGGAACCGTAGTAGTCGACGCGAACGGCGCAGTCATCGGCGAAGGATTCTATCTCTACGATCAGATCAGACATGCAGAAACGGTTGCGCTCGAACAGGCCGGGGCCCGTGCAGGTGGCGCCACCGCATACGTCTCGCTGGAGCCGCACGCGCATCAGGGCCGCACCACTCCTTGTACCGACGCCTTGATCGCCGCCGGCATCAAACGCGTAGTTGCGCCGATAAACGATCCCAATCCGAAAGTTTCGGGGCGCGGTTTTGCTCATCTGCGCGAAGCGGGAATCGAAGTCTGCACCGGCGTGATGGCCCATGAAGCGTCGCGTCTAAACGAACCTTACATTCATTTCATGCGCACCGGTCGCCCGTTCGTACATTTGAAGATGGCGGTGTCTTTGGATGGCAAGGTCGCGACGGCAGCTGGCGATTCGCGTTGGATTACGAGCGAAGAGTCACGCGCCCGGGTTCACGAAATGCGACATCAGAACGATGCGATTATGGTTGGCGGCCGCACCGCTCGCGCCGACGATCCTTTGTTGACCGATCGTTCCGGTCACAAGCGTCGCCGTCCATTGGTGCGCGTCGTGATCGAACAGTTCCTGCATCTTTCACCGGAGTCGCAGCTCGCCCAAACGACTGAGACGGCGCCGGTAATAATCTTCGCGCATGAAGAGCCTGACTCCGCGGCGCTGGCTGAGCTGGAGTCGCGTGGAGTGGAAGTGATCTGTCAAGGCTCGGCACTCGATCTTACGGGAGTGCTTGACGAGCTTGGCAAAAGATCGATTCAAAGCGTCCTGGTCGAAGGTGGTCCATTACTCGCTGGCTTGTTGCTCGAGGCGGGGTTGGTAAACAAGGTTACGTTCTTCGTTGCGCCGATCATAATCGGCAGTCAAGACGCGCCGTCGGCAATCGGTGGTGCGGGTGCGGAGAGGATCGCGGACGCATTTCAACTGAACGATGTTGAAGTCGAGCGATACGGACAAGACGTCGCCATCATTGGTTATCCGCCAGAGAAACCGGGGCAGTAGCCCGACCGCTAGGGAGGCTACTTGCATTCAGAAAAGTCTTCATATCCAAAGCGTCGCTTCGGTCAGAATTTTCTGATCGATCAAACCGTGGTCGATCGTATCATCGCCGCGGTCCATCCTCAGCCAAACGAAACCATAATCGAGATTGGACCAGGCCGCGGTGCGCTCACATCGCAATTGGTGAAGAGAGCTGGACGAGTGATCGCCTTAGAACTCGATCGTGAGCTGGCGCCGCAATTGCGCGAGCACTTTTCCGACAGCGCGACTCTAAACGTAATTGAAGCAGATGCGCTGACCGCAAACTATTGCGAGATCACCCGACCTGCGGAGACCGCGCGCATTGTCGCGAATCTTCCATACAACGTCGGCACCGCAATCCTGCAGCGATTGATCGAACAGCGTCATTGCCTCACGGACATGACACTAATGCTTCAGCGAGAAGTCGTCGATCGCATCACCGCATCGCCAGGCTCAAGCGACTGCGGCTTTCTTTCCGTTTTCGTCGAAGCTTATTGCGAAACGGAGAAGTTGTTCGACGTGCCGCCGAATGCATTTCGACCCGTGCCGAAAGTCTGGAGCACCGTCGTACATCTGCGCGTGCGCGATCGCATTTCCGCGGAGATCAAAGACGAGCGATTGTTATGGCAGGTCGTCAGCGCGGGCTTTGCACATCCACGTAAAACCATTCTCAACAACCTGCGCGAAGCGACGGAACCAATTCAGGAACTGCTAAAGAAACGCGGCGGCGCCAGCATCATTCTGTGCGAAGCCGGCATTACACCGCTGCGGCGGGCAGAAACGTTTGCTTTGGAAGAATGGGCGTTGTTGGTCAATGCGATCCTGGAAAGCAACTGAGCACTCTAAACGTCAATCATCAATGCTAACTTGCGCGGCGCGATTTCCTGATAGCCACGCTTTAACAGGTCCGACGCCGTCTCCCAATCGACCTCGTCCAAACCCAGACGCATGCCGATCCATCCTCTGCTCCCGACGTAGGCGGGAACGAAGAATGTTTCCGGATCCGATTGCACCAATCGCCGCTGTTCGTTCAGGTTCGATTTGCACACGAGCGAGATCATTCCATCGCCGTGATGATCGAATTGATAATAGGCGAGCTTTTTCTTGCCAATCTGAAAAACAAGATGTTCACGATCGTGGCCGAGTGGCTCAACGGTGACCTCAGGCAGTGACTTGCAAATCGTAATCAGACGCTTTCGTCGCGAATTGGCCGTCGCTAGTTGGGTGGCGGAAAGACTCATGGCCCGCATCTTAACGCGTGTTGACAATTACCTGCACGCCATTCTTCGGTCTGAGCGACATCGCCGGATACGTTTCGACTGGATGTCCCGGAACCAGTTTCAATCGACATTGTTGTCCAATCGTCGCCAGCACGAGCACCATTTCCATCATCGCAAATGATGCGCCGATGCAAGCTCTCGGTCCGCCACCGAAAGGAAAATAAGCGTACTTCGGAAGTTGCGATTCAAACTCTGCGGTCCACCGTTCGGGTTTGAATTCCAACGGCTCGCCGAAGAAGCGCGGGTCGCGTTGGGTGGCCCATTGAAACATGAAGACCTGGGTCCCCGCCGGCACCGAGTAGCCGCCGATCTCGCAATCGTCGATCGCTTCGCGCCCCAGGCCATACGCGGGCGGATACAAACGCATCGACTCTTTTAGAATTTGTTCGGTGACTTTCAATTGCGCCAGATCGGTCATCGTCGCCACGCGATCGCCGAGCACCTCGTCAATTTCAGCATGAAACCTGCACTCGACTTCAGGGTGCAGTCCCAGCAGATACCAGGTCCAGGAGAGCGTCAAGGCAGTTGTCTCGTGGCCGGCGAGGAAGAGCGTCATTACTTCGTCGCGCAACTGACGATCGTTCATCTGGCTGCCGTCTTCATCGCGCGCTTTCAGCAACATCGAAAGCAAGTCGCCCTCGTCTTTTTCGTTGGCGCGGCGTTCGTTGATCATCCGAAAGACGACTGCGTCGATCTGCTTCGCTAATCGATGAAATTGGATATGCTGCGGTGTCGGCAGGCGATTGTTCAGAATCCATTTCAAAGTTGCTTGCGACGCAAACGGCTTCACGAGCTTTTTCAAAGTTTCGCCGACGTGGTCGACATCGTTCGAAATATCTGCGCTGAACAGACAACGAACGACAATCTCGAGCGTCAACCGCATCATTTCGCGATGCATGTCGCGCGCTTCGCCTTCGCGCCAGGATGAAGTCAATCTCCGCGTGTAGCTCACCATGGTGTCCGCGTAGTTTGAGATTCGATGCCGATGAAACGCCGGCGAGGTCAGCCGCCGCTGCCGCTTCCACTCTTGGCCTTCGCTGGTCAATAAGCCGTTACCGACCAGCCGCTGAAAAAAATTCGAGCGCAGGCTCATCGCTTTTCTGAAGTTACTTGGATTCGCCGCCAGCACGTATTCGATTTCATTCGGGTGATAAAGAAACAGCGCCGGCACATAGAGGAAGCGCGTCCAAACGATGTCGCCGTGGTCGCGCTGAGCGCGTTCGATAAACGAGAGCGCGTCGCGATTGAATTCGCGCATCACGCCCATGACTCGCGTGCCTTTTGGTCCCGGCGGCCGGTTCGCTCGCTCGACCTTTCGGCCGGCGGCCATGACGCGCGCGAGTTCTGAAATTGATGGGTTCGATCTCACGGCGAATCGCTTATCAACAGCTTTGTCCCCCAAAAAGGTTCGGAGCTAGAGACGTCAGTACCATCTGCCTAAGCGGATGGATCAAAGATGCTCTCGCCAATTCTGAGATTAGCCTTAACCCACCCGCTAACGCAGGTGGTACTGACTAGTCAGTTTATGCCGGCGCGCTCGAGATAGCCCGCGATTACGGCAGAAACGTCTCCGTCAGCGATGAGTCTGCCCGCATCGATCAGCAACGCTCGCGAGCAAAACTGGCGCACCGACATCAGGTCGTGGCTCACGAAAAAAATCGTCCGCCCCTGCTCGCTCACCCGCTGCATCTTTTCCAAGCACTTCCGTTGAAACGCCGCGTCGCCAACTGACAACACTTCGTCGAGAATCAGGACCTCGGGTTCAAAGTGCGCGGCGACCGCGAACGCGAGTCGCATATACATCCCCGTCGAGTAATACTTGACGGGTGTATCGATAAATCGTTCGACCTCGGCAAAGGCCACAATGTCGTCGAACTTTCGCCGCATCTCGCGGCGGCTCATGCCGAGAATTGCGCCATTCAAAAACACATTTTCGCGGCCCGAAAGATCCGGATGAAAACCGGTGCCGATTTCCAGCAGGCTGCCGACGCGTCCAAAAATATTCACTTCTCCGCTGCTCGGCTTGATGATGCGAGAAATGATTTTGAGTAATGTCGATTTGCCAGCGCCATTCGGACCGATAATCCCGACGATTTCACCAGGCCGAACTTCGAAAGAAACGCCCTGCAAGGCCCAAAATAATTCATCGAGGGCAGCGCCGTTTCCGTTCCTTCCGCGGACCGTTTTTATTCTGGCAATCAAGGCTTCACGCAACGTGGGCGCTATCATTGCCGAGTGTCGCACGCGGTATTGTTTTGAGATGTCGCGGACCTGAATTATGGGGAGCATCATAGTTGCTCGACTAAACGTTCGTGCCACCGATGGAAAATCCGTGCGACGTAGGCCAGCAGTACGATCATGACTATCGACGCGATGAAAACTCCGCGCCAATCAATCGGCAAACCACACAGCGCCGCACGAAATCCATCGACGATTCCAACCAGAGGATTTAGCGAATAGAGAAGCCGCCACCGTCCGGGCACAATGCTGGTTTGATAAATGATGGGCGAGGCAAACATCCACACTTGAATCAGCACCGGCAGAAGGGTGCCGATGTCGCGATAGCGAAGGTTCAGAACCGCGAGCCCAGAGCCGACGGCCACAGCCAACAACGCAGACTCACTGATAAAGATCGGCACCAGGATCACACTCGCGTGCACGGGCACGTCGTAGAACCTCATCAGTCCAATCAACACAATTGACGCAACCAAAAGATCGACCAGGCGCACACCGACAGTCGCGATGGGAACCAGCATTCGAGGGAAATAGACCTTCGTGATGATCGAAGTGTTGGCCAGCAGGCTGGCGCTTCCGGCTGAAACTGAATTGGCGAAGAATGTCCAGGACACCAGCCCGGCGTATGCAAACAATGGATATGGAATACCGTCCGATTGAAAATGACCCAAGCGGCTGAAAAAGATCGTAAAGACCGCCGTCATTAGAATCGGTTGCAGAACGACCCATGTCACGCCCAGCAACGTTTGGCGGTACCGAAGCGTCAAGTCCCTCCAGATCAGGAAATAGAGCAATTCGCGGTGACGCCAGGCATCAGTGAGTTGAGGAAGGACACTCGACGCGCTCGCATTGATTCTAATGAACGGCAGCCGCGCGCGTTCTGCGGCGGCTTCGGAGTTAGCGGGACTCACTTCAGTTATCATCGAATCAGTTCGAAATCGATTCGTGCATTTCCGTTAACGCTTGAGTTTTGGTCCGCGGGCGCGGCGACGCATCCCGCAAATCGAGCTTCATCAAAAACGTTTTGAATACGACACACAAAAAGATTGGGACTCCGGCAATCAAACGCGCGACCGAAACTGACAAACGGAAATGTTCACCCGCCTCTCTCAGCATCAGTTCTTCGTACAGATGATTCAGATCTTCTACGGTATGTTTCAACGTGAAGCGAGACAACATTCGTGCACGTCCTGCGCGCGCGAGCGACTTCGCAGTTTTGGGATCGCGCAACAGCCTCAGAATCCCTCGCGCCAGATCGTCGCTGTCTGACGGGTTCACCGGCACCCCGGTTTCGCCGTCGCGCACGGCATCGACCATTCCGCCGACTCGTGTCGCCACAGTTGGACACTCCATCAGCAAGGCTTCGATCGTGCCGCCGAGATTCTCGTTCAACGCAGCTTGCACGGCGACGTTTGAGTCGCTCAGTATCCGATTGGCGTCCGCGCGATAACCCATGAAAATTACGCTGTCCTCCAAACCGAGATCGCGCACCATCGACTTGATCTCCTCGAGATAGCTTTCGCCATTAGTACCCCAGCCAGAACCAACCAGCAGGAACTTCGCGTTCGGAAATTCCTCAAGCACGCGCGGCACCGCCCTCACCAGATCTTCGTGCCCTTTGTGTCCGCGCCCATGCACCGCGCGCGGCATCCAGCCCGACTTTGGCATGCGATGATAAAAGTACGCCACGCAAGTGATGATCGGCGTGTCTTCGGGCCACCCAAACTCCTGCCGCAAGTTCGTTGCTTCGAACTCTTTCGGATCGAACCTCTTTTCGTCGGGTCCGTAATAGATGACCGGCGCCAAACGCGTCGGGGGAATTCCAAGTTGACGGCACAGCGTCAAGGTCAACTCACATGTAGGAATCAACATTGTTTCCATGAACGAAGTTGCGTGCTCAAGGTGGCGTGAAAGACGCGCCTGGAGATGAAAAGGACTGGCAATCATTGCCAAACGTACGGGCACGTCCGCGATCCAGGCGGCCGGTCGAGCCGTGATGGTGGTGGCAAAGACGTGGCTTTGCACGATGTCGAATCGCTCTTTCCGGAAGAGCCACGCCAGGCTCAGCACTGAAAACGGCAGACGGATGATCGATCGAATCGAAGCCGCGCCCGTCGCGAAATGCACCACGTGATATCGGATGTTCCCCGATCGCAGCTTATCGATCAGCTTACCCTCGTGGGCGAGCACGACTGCGGCCACTTCATAACCGTGCCGGTCGCGAAGTTCGCGGAGTTGCTCGAACATCCACGTCGCGCCTTCCGACGAACACACTAAATGACAGATCTTTTTCCGTCTGACGCTCATCAACGGAGAGAATACTAGCTGCCCGAATCATCGCGGGCAACAGTTAATTGGTCTTGACGCGGGCAATGTGCGATGCTCTGTTCTTTTCTCGATGAAACTACCGGGCTGGCATCGCAAACGTCAGGACGCGGCGAGCCTCGTCATTCTGGACGATATCTATCCGCACATCTTGTCGGCTTTCAGAATTGCCGAATACAACGCATACCTTGAAAGATATGCCGGTTCGATCGCGCTCTCGACGGCGGGGGCTTTTCCCGCGGTTGGCGAAACGCGAAGCCTCGAAGCAGTTACTGAAGAATTTGAAACGCTGTATCCGCACCTCAAGCAACGCGTTAGCCGCTATGACGCTCGTGTGCCGCCGGCGCGTCTCGCTTACTTTATGTTCGTTCACAATGCACGACACTTCCTGCGAAGCATCACAAAATCGCGAACGCCGTTTGTGTTTACGCTCTATCCCGGCTTTAGGATCAACGAGCCTGATTCTGACGAGATGCTCCGTCAGACTTGCGCTTCGCGTTATCTAAGAAAGATCATTACTACCCAACGCATCACCTACGATTACGTTTCGCAGTTTGTAGACACCGAAAAGATCGCGTTCATCTACGGAGGCGTTTTTCCATCGGAACGATTAACGACAATGCTGCCGCCACGGCAATTTTATCAGCAACATAAACACACCTTTGATATCTGCTTCGTAGCTTTTCGGTATATGCCCAAGGCGATCGACAAAGGGTACGACGTTTTCATCGCCGTGGCGCGCGAATTATCGCGACGCTTTGATGATGTTAGATTTCACGTCGTTGGGCCAATGAATGCGTCTGACATCGACGTTAGCGATTTCAGCGATCGAATTCAGTTCCATGGAATCCGGCAGACCGATTTCTTTCCGCAGTTTCATGCCGGCATGGATCTTATGCTGTCACCTACTGTGCCTTTCGTTCTTTTT
>DASQYL010000141.1:0-4722 GCA_035639235.1 Pyrinomonadaceae bacterium
ATTTGCCGAACCGGTGCTTGGCATGATCGGTCAGTACACAGTCGATTTCCTCTCGTCGGTTCGCGAAAGAAATGCGGCGGTCGCTGACGATCGGTACGCGGCAATGCTGGAGAGCGCCACGACGGATCAATTGTCCGATGCGAATACGGTTTCCATGCTGTCCTCGTATCTGTTTACGCCGCACTCGTACATCGGTTATAGCGCTGACGGCTCGTATACCCGCTCTTTTCCTGGAAATCGCGCGCGGCCGACTGTAAGCACTCATCTGCGTTTCGCGTTCTTCCAAGTGGCTGCCGCGATTTTGTCGAGGCCGCTGGCTGCGCCCGGCGAAGACAAGACTACGGCTGGGCATGATGGTCAATACCTCGTGATCAAACGGCTCATGCCGTTATTCGAAGAGTACGCGCCGGCGGAATTGACTGCATTGTTGAAGGCCCAACTTGAAACCTTGTCGTCGCTGATCACGAAGGAGACGCGCTATCGTGACGATGACGACTTTGTGCGTCAAGGCATCAGGCCGGACAACATGATGCAAACCTGGGAGAACCAGTTGCACGATCGTTTGGACCATGCGAAAACATCCACCGAACGCGATTTGTTGTATCTCCAACTTGCATCGCTCTACGTAGGCCAGGGCGACCTTCGCGCGCGCGATATGGTTGATGAAGTCTCGGAACCGGAGACCCGAAAAAATGCCAGGATCTATATCGATATTCGTCTGGCGGAGTATGCAGTTGCCAAGAAGGACAGCGCGCGAATGATCGAGTTAATTAGTACCGGCGAGTTCGATCATATTTATAAGAGTTGGCTCTGCGCCCAGGCCGCGAAACTTTTGAGCAAGTCAGAGAATGACAAGGCGCGTGGACTTGTCGATCAGGCTATTGACGAAGCCCGTAGTCTATCGTCTTCCGAGACAGACGCGCCGCGTGCGTTTCTAGCCGCAGCTAATGCAATGTTCGTAGTCAACCAGTCCTTCGTTTGGGACACGATGAGTGAAGCCATCAAGATCGCAAACTCAGCTGACAAATTCACCGGTGAAGATGGCGAGTTGGAATTCCGTCTGGTTACCAGGGGTGGGCCTTCATACCGCAGCCATGAAACCGTGCCTGACTTTGACTTGGAGGGCATCTTCAAGCGCCTGGCCGATTACGACTACGATAAAGCCGTTCAATTAGCGCGCGGTCTTAATCGAGACGCTCCGAGATCGGTTGCGACGATTGCGATCGCGCGCACCGTTCTGGAGCAAAAGCAGAAGTAGATTTTCAGAAGCGGGCCAGGCGTCCGTCTTGTAGAGAGCGCGGTATAGCCCGTCGCTAAACATTCACACGATGCCGGGCTAGAATAAGGCACGACCCCGACGCACTATTTCTCTCCGGGAGAAGCGTATGCCTCGTCACCCTCGTGTCATTCTCATTTTGATTTTGGCTGCGTGCGTTTCCGCTCACGCGCAAAAGAAGCCTGTTAATCCCGAGCCAGCCAAGCCGCTGGGCGACAAAACCGCGGCGCAAATGGAAGCTGAGCGCATCTTGAAAGAACGCCGCGCGAATGCCCAATCGTTGTTAATTAACCTGGCCACAGACGCCCGCAACTTCAACGATGCGACGGCGCGCGCGCGCACGCAGGCGCGCATCGCAGACGCGCTTTGGAACGCCGATCAAGACCGCAGCCGGGCGATATTTCGATCGGCCTGGGACGCCGCTGAAATTGCCGACGCGGAGAGTCAGGCCCGCGTGCAGGAAGATATTCGCCAACAACAGGCGCGCACCGGAAGCAAAGGCTATGTGATTGCGACGCCGCCTGATCTGCGCCGGGAAGTGCTGGAGCTGGCCGCCAAACGAGAGAGGAAACTAGGCGAAGAGTTCTTGGCGAAGTACAACCAAACGGCAAACGACGACACCAATCGGCGCTCGCGTCCAGGCGATGCCGATGAGGCGACCGCGAGACGATTGAGCCTGGCCGCGGAGTTGTTAGCTAACGGAGACGTCGCCAAGGCGTTGGAGTTTGCTGATCCCGCGCTCGGTTCAGTCAGTGTGCTCTCGATCGATTTTCTTTCGCAGTTGCGCGAGAAAGATGCGGCCGCGGCCGATCGCCGCTATGCAGCCTTGGTCCAGAGTGCGGCCCTGAACCCACAAGCCGATGCGAATACCGTGTCGCTTTTGGCCTCATACATTTTCACGCCGCGACTCTACATCATGTTTCGAGGCAACGGAGCATCAAGCGGGCAAATGGGCAATTCGATTGCTCAGGCGAACGTTGCGCCCGAACTGCGCGCGGCATTCTTTCGCGCAGCGTCCGCCATCCTCTTGCATCCGGCCGCGGAACAATCGGCCGCCGGAACGGATGGGCTCTATCTCGTCATCAAGCGGCTGATACCGCTTTTTGAACAGTTCGCTCCGGCTGAAATCACGGCTGGGCTGAAAGCGCAACTCGACAGTCTGGCCGCAGCCGCCAGCGACAGTGCGCGCAGCCGCGATGATGAATTGATGCATCGTGGCATCGATTCAGACAAGCAGACATCGGGTAACGGACAGAGCAATCGAGAACAGTCTTTGCTGGAAAGGGCGGACCGCGCCAAGACCTCCGCGGAACGCGATCAGATCTTTCTTGAGCTCGCGATGTTGACGATCGGCAAGGACGATGGACGCGCGCGCGACTATGTTGACAAGATCGATGACACGAATTTGCGAAATGGGGCCCGCGCGTATGTCGATGCATCGAGAGCCCAGTACTTGCTAAGAAAGAAAGATATCGAACGTTCGCTTGAATTGGCCCGGAACGGCGAACTAACTCACCTGCAGCGATCGTGGTTACTGTCGCAAACCGCTGACCTTATCGGCGCCAAAGATCGCGATAAGGCAGCATCGATCCTGGGAGATGCGGTGGCTGAAGCGCGACGAATTGAAATCTCCGATCCGGATCGGCCGCGGGCGTTTTTGGCGATCGCGAATGTCGCCCTGCGAAATGATCGATCCAATTTGTGGAGCATTATGGACGACGCCATCCGAGCGGCGAATTCTGCAGAAAAATTCACGGGCGAAGATGGTGAATTGACCTTCCGTCTCATGAGCAGCGGGTCCCGGGCAGTGTCGCAGTATCCTTTCGCTGATTTCAACGTGGCGGGTATCTTTGGGAAATTGGCAGATGAGGATTACGACAAAGCCGTCGAGTTAGCCCGAGGCTTCCAGGGCGAAGCGCCCCGCGCTAGCGCTGTGATTGCGATTGCCAGATCGGTTTTGGAAGAAAAGAAAAAGTAGTTTGGAGTACCGCCTGCAGGCAGCAGGTCGACAGGATCTCGGACACGCCTGAAGGCGGTATTCCGAACTAGGAATAAATATTCATCGAACGCGTGAGAACCGTGAATGGATCGTCGACGTTCAGAGCCTCGCGCACGTAGAACGGCTCACCGGCTTCCACCCCAATCAGAGAACCGTAGTACTTTGTCCGGTTCTCAATCTCTGCAAGAAAGCCTTTCTCAGCAATTCGCGTTTGCGGCTCTTTTGAATCTGCGCGGTAAAACTGTGAAGCGTAGGCGCGAATCGCCTCCATTTTCTTTTCGGCAAATTCCGTCACATCGACGATGAACGACGGCATCACGAGACGTGAATAGACGGCGTGGGCGACAGCCGGCATTTTGATCGGTTCTTGTCCGTTTTCTCGATCGTAATTTCGCATCGTCGCCAGGCGCGCGCCTTCGCGCACGATGCGCGCGGTGGCAGCATGATCGGGATGCGGATCGTCCCAGTGAGAAGTGAATAGTACCGCCGGGCGATATTTTCTCAGCGTACGCACCATCACCTGGCGAGTTTCTTCATTCAGTATCACATGCCCGTCGGGAAGTTCGAGATTGATCCGCGCATCAAGCCCCATGATCCGCGCTGAGTCGAGCGCTTCCTTGGCGCGAATCTCGGGCGTGCCGCGCGTGCCCATCTCACCGCGCGTCATGTCGGCGACGCCCACGCGGTGGCCCAGCGCTTTCAGCTTGGTGAGCGTCCCGGCCATCATGAGCTCGGCATCGTCGGGATGCGAGAAGATTCCGAGGACATCGAGTTGCGTTGCTTGAGTCATAATGAATAGGTCGCTGACCCACCCGCTAACAGGTGGTACTGACTTCATTGTCCGCCGTTCTGCCTAATCGCGATCGTGCCATCTCCTACGGTGAAACTAAGCGTGGCTCCGCCGCTGCCGGCGCGGGCGCGCAGCGATCGTTGGTTGCTGCCGGCGCCGTCGCGCGGCTTTAAGTCTGCGAAGGAATTCTTGATTTCGCCGAGACGCAAAACGTCGGCGTTGATGTCGGCGCTGAACCCCGGCATTAGATCGACATTGAGATTTCCTGAGGCCAGACTCACCTCCGCGCCCAGCCCATGCCAGCCACGCCCGCGAACCGTGACATCGATCGACCCAGCCTGGATCACCACTACCGCCAGTCCTCCAGTCAGCGTCAGCCTTGCATCGCTCTTCAAAGCATTCAAGCGCAACTGACCTTCGACGCCCGAGAGGCTGATGGGCCCGATACCGCCGTCGATTTCCAAATCGGTCAGAGCCGGAATCTTAATAACGTAATCGATTTTCCACGGCAGGCCCATCAAGGCTTTCGGGAAATTCTTCCCGATGCGTTTCATAAGCGCGCGATCGTGAGTCCCGGTCGTCAGAATCCTGATGTGATTTGAATCGACATCAACGCCGAAGTTGTTGACCACGCTCAATTGATCGAGAGCCGCGGCG
>DASQYL010000142.1:0-3846 GCA_035639235.1 Pyrinomonadaceae bacterium
CGTGTTATCGCCGCCAACGCCGGCGCCAAGATCGAAGTCATAATCGCGAGTCAGGTTACGCGGTTGCGCGTTCGGCGCGAGCTCCATCACCCAGAGATCAGGTTCGGTATACGAGCGGACCGGCTCATTCGTCGCCGCATAAAACGCGATCTGCTTTCCGTCGGGACTCAAGACAAAGGCGCCGGTGCCCATATCGATCGACGTAAGCTTTGCTGGTTGGCCGCCAGCAGCCGGAATCGAGTAAATATCTGTCTGGCCCAATTCGTAATAAGGTTCATCGCGATGATCCGAAGTGAAGTACAGTCGGGAGCTGTCTTTGGACCACATCACGTTGGCATCGGAATAACGCCCGCTCGTTAGCTGCTTTGGGGTGACCTTCTCATCGCCGGTGTGCGGCGCCGTCACCACCCAAATGTGACCGGGATGTTTGAAATCGAGATAGCCCGCGTCGTTGTTGCGATAGACGGCGCGCGTGATCACGCGCACGTCGCTCTCGCGCTCAGGCGAAGGACTGGGGCCAGCGCTTGCGCCGGGCGAAGGACTCGGACGCGGGGCGGCTTTCGCGATCTCTTCCGCGGTCGCGCCGTTGCCGAATGAGATCGTCTTGCCGTCGGGCGACCACTGCGGACCGCCCGCGCCGCGCGGCACCGAAGTAAATTGAAATGCTTCGCCGCCTTCCATCGGCAACATGAAAAGCTGCGGCGGCTCGACGCGGCCGTTAGTTTCGGGCGAGCGCACAAAGCACAGATATTTTCCGTCAGGCGACCAGCGCGGCTGCGCATCGCGCGGTCCGGCTGTCATCTGGCGCGATTCGCCGCTCGCGGTCGAGACAGTCCAAATCGATGTGTCATATCCATCCTTGCGCGCATTCACGGTGACTCGCACGAAGGCGACACGCGATCCATCGGGAGCGACCTGCGGATCGGCGATCCAAACGAAGTTGAATAAATCTTTTTCGGTGATGTTCCGCTTTTGCGCGAACGCGGGAACGCAGACACAAGCGATGATGAGAATTAACCACAGACGGTTTCGCATAGGTTGTCCTCTGGAAAGCAGGTTGGCATTGGCGGCGGATATTCTACTCTAAGTCTGAGTATTGAGTGGGGTTATTTCTGCTAATATTGGCGGCATTATGGCCAGGAATCTGCTGAGTTGCTCAAGGTCAGGAAGGGAGGCCGGCCCCCGCAACTTCTCAGAATTCTGACATACTTATTCATAAACCGGCGGGGGCAAGCCGCCCTTCCTGACCTTGAGGTGATAAAGGAGTCGACATGGATCCAGATCCGATGCAATACCTCGAAGAAGATGACGGAGAGAAAAAGCCGAAAGACAAAGATGCGGCGACGGCAGCGCGTGCGAGACTCAACACCTGGGTGGCCATCTCGGTCGCGTTGCTCGCGACCTTCATGGGCATTTGTAAAGTGAAGGACGACAACATCGTCCAGGCCATGCAACAGGCCCAAGCCGACAAGATCGATAACTACTCCTGGTATCAGGCACGTAACATTCGCGAAGAAGTCGCCAATGCGACTCTGGTGCAATTAAAGGTGCTGCAAGCTTCGGCGCCCGCGCAGATGCAAAGCGCGTACACCGATCAAATCAAGACCTATCAGGCGCTGGCGCAGGAACAGAACGACAAGAAGAAGCAGCAACAGGCGGATGCGGACAAAGCCGATAAGGTTTACAACGAATTGAATTTTCACGACGACCAGTTCGATCTTTCAGATGCGATGTTGGCCATCGCAATTTCACTTCTGGCGGTCACCGCGCTGACGCAGAAGCGTTGGCTATTCTTCATCGCGATGGTGCCGACATTCTTCGGAGTATTAATGGGACTGGCAGGGTTGTTGAGTTGGCAGATCCATCCGAATTTCCTGACGAAGTTATTATCGTAAAGAACTCGCGGCTGTTTGCCCTCTCCCTCTGGGAGAGGGTTGGGTGAGGGCTTACGCGTGCCAGCCTTCATCCGTAGCCTTCAGGGAGATGATTTCGCTCTGCAAGCGAAATCATCTCCCTCAACTCATTCAACTATTAGTCTCGTCACAAGCCCTCATCCCCGGCCCTTCTCCCCACGGGAGAAGCGAGAAGGACAACTGAGGTCAGTACCAGGAGCGGTAGCGACCGGGTGCGGCACACGTAAGGCGTCGTGTTAATAAAGGACCCGGTCGCTACCGCTCTCGGTACTGACTGCTTTTCAACGATCGTTTGCAATCCCTGTCACCGGACCCAACACCCGATCAGCTTCTGCACCCAACTCGTCCAGCTCCTTCTTCAAGACGGCGTAACGTTCAATCGCATCGCGCCCGATCTTCTGATCGACGTTCGCGGTCATGCTGGCGAGATAAGTGATGTGCGCTTGCAGCCCCGGTTCTCCGTATCGCACCGGCGGCTCAACCAGCAATCGTTTGGCAAGCGCGCTCACTTTCGCAGTCATGTCGTTCGAGGTCGTTGAGGCATCGCGCAGTTTGGCTTGTGCATCGCGGACGCGCGCCACGAGTTGATTGACCTGCGTCACCAACGCGCGCACGCGCATGTTATGTTCGTACTGCTCCTGCAAATCGGCGACGGTGACGCCGTCTTCGGCGACGCGCGGATCGATGAGGACGTTAAAAGCTTCAGTCAACGTGCTGCTCCCGACTTTCAAGCGCGCCTGATATTTTCCGGGCGGCAACGTCACCCCATCTTTATTCCTGACGTCCCAGACGACGCGATTAAGCCCTGCGTTCTTTGTGACTCGCGGAGGCGGAGGACCAAGTCGTCGTCCCGCGGGAGCTGCATCGGGATCTTCCGGAGTTTGAGCTTCGCCGGCCGCACCACCGCCGCGTCCCCCGCGACCAGCATTCGCGGGGGTTTCGCTGTTGTACGAATTAACCACGCTGCCTTTTGCGTCGAGAATTTCCAAAGTCACCGGTCCCGATGTGCTTGCCGGCAAATAATATTCAACGATCGGGCCAAGATTCGTCGGCGCTACTCGCGTGCGATAACCGTCGCGCGGGCTAAACAGATGTACATCTGCCGCGACGTTCGGCGTGAGTTGATGCAGCGAACTAATGTCGTCGATGATCCAGAATGCGCGCCCCTGGGTCGAAACAATCAGATCGTTGTTATGAAGTTTGATGTCGGTGACCGGCACGTTCGGCAGATTCAATTGAAACGGTTGCCATTGCCCGCCGTTATCAAACGAAATGAACATGCCAAACTCGGTTCCTGCGTAAAGCAAGCCTTCACGATCCGGATCTTCGCGCACCACGCGCGTGGGCCAATCGTTCGGAATTCCGTTCTTACCGTCGGTAAGGCGCTGCCACGTTTTCCCGTAATCATTCGTGGCATAGATGTACGGCTGATAATCGCCGAGCAGGTATCGATAGACTGCGAAGTACGCGGAGCCCTTGCGGTGCGGCGACGGCTCGATGTACTGCACGCGTCCGCCTTCCGGCAAATCTTTCGGAGTCACGTTGGACCAGGTCTTAGCGTTGTCGCGCGTGACGTAAAATGGACCATCGTTCGAACCCGTCCAGATGACGCCTTTCTCCAAAGGCGATTCCGCAATCGCATACAACGTCGAATAAAACTCTTCGCCGGTGACATCGCGCGTGATTGGTTCGCCGCTCGCGCCCTGACAGCATGACGGATGCGCCGTAAGATCAGGCGAAATCTTTTCCCAGGTCACGCCTTTGTCGCGGGTGCGATGCAAATACTGCGAACCGTAATAGAGCACTTCCGGATCGTGAAGGCTTGCTTTACGCAGGAACCGAGTTTGGCATGTTCATTTCGTTTGATAACGGCGGGCAATGGCAACCGTTTCAATTGAATCTGCCGAACGTGCCGGTCACCGACATCAAACTT
>DASQYL010000143.1:0-6371 GCA_035639235.1 Pyrinomonadaceae bacterium
TGTCGCAACCAAACTCACCCGCCTCTCTCGCAAGGCTTCGCAGTTTACTGAGTCGGTGATTCGCGAAATGACGCGCGAAGCGATGAAGTATGGCGCGGTCAATCTGTCGCAAGGGTTTCCTGATTTTGCGGCGCCCAATGACATCAAGCGCGTGGCCATGCAAGCGATTGCCGACGACGTCAATCAGTACGCCATCACCTGGGGTGCGAAAGACTTTCGTGACGCCATTGCAAAAAAGACGAAGTGGTATCTGGGATTTGAGATCGATCCGGAAACGGAAATCACTGTTACCTGCGGCTCGACCGAAGGGATGATCTCGGCGATGATGGCGACAGTCGATCCGGGCGAAGAAGTCATCGTCTTCGAGCCGTTCTATGAAAACTACGCGCCCGATGCGATTCTCGCAGACGCGACGCCGCGTTACGTGCCGCTGCGCGCGCCGGATTGGACTTTTAACGCGTCGGAGCTGCGCGCGGCCTTCAATGATAAAACGAAAGCCATCATCATCTGCAACCCGAACAATCCGACCGGCAAGGTTTTCACCCGTGATGAAATGGAATTCATCGCCGGGCTTTGCCAGGAATTCGACACGCTCTGCTTCACCGACGAAATCTACGAACACATTTTGTATCCACGCGCGGGCACTCGCGTCGCGCACACTTCGATGGCGCAAATCGAAGGCATGCGCGAACGGACGGTGATCGTAAATTCAATGTCGAAGACTTATTCAGTGACCGGATGGCGCGTCGGCTACTGCATCGCTTCGCCTGAAATCACCAGCGCGATTCGCAAAGTGCATGACTTTCTCACGGTCGGCGCGGCGGCGCCTCTGCAAACAGCCGGAGCTTACGCGCTTTCATTGCCGCCATCTTATTACGATCAACTACAGAAGGATTACGAAGCGCGGCGCGATCTGATCTTGCCTGAGCTTGAGCGAGCGGGTTTTGGGACCTTTCGGCCCGACGGCGCTTATTACGTGATGACTGATATCAGCGGGTTCGGTTTCAAAGACGATGTCGAGTTCACTCGTCATCTGATCCGCCAAGTCGGCGTCGCCTGCGTTCCGGGCTCCAGCTTTTACAGCGATCCTTTCAAAGGATCACAGCAAGTTCGTTTCTGTTTCTGCAAGAAAGACGAAACGCTGATGCTCGCCGCAGAACGTCTCAAGAAGTTGACCGCTTGACGATCTTTCACCAAAGATCCAGCATCATACTTACAACCCCCTCGATTGATAATCCCGACCCAGCAAAGGAGGTCGCGGCGATGGCTGATAGCAATTCCAATAAGTGTGCACACGGACCTTGTGATTGTCCGCCCGAAAAGGACAGCAAGTATTGCAGCGAATATTGCGAGAATGCGGAAAAATCCAAGGTGATGGAAATCGGCTGCGGTTGTGAGCATGGCGGCTGCCGCTAGTCGATCGGACGCCGCGTCGTCACTCAAGTTCTCAGGTTTGCCTCACCGGTATACCCGTGCATCCGCCTCACAACCAAAATGCAATCGAACCGTTGCACAGTGGCGCGGCGACGCCTCATAGAATCACGCACATCAAACTAGTCGTCTCCCGATTCAAAAAATCTCCGGAGGTTAGCATAATCATGTATAGACTCATTGGCGTTCTGGTGGTCATCGTCGCGCTATCAGGAATCGTCGTGGCGCAGAAGCAGAATCATCAAATCGATTTACAATCTGAGACGCACATCGCTGCGCAACTTCAAAGCGCGCTCGACACGCGTCATGCAAAAGTCGGCGATCGCGTGGTTCTCAAAACCACCGAAGCCGTCAAACAAAACGGCAGCGTCGTCATTCCGAAGGGCGCTCAATTGATTGGACGAATCACCGACGTGCAGCAGAAAACGAAATCGTCAGGTGAATCGCACATCAGTTTGTTGTTCGATCAAATACGCTCGGGTTCGACGGAGTCGCCAATCACCGCGAGCATTCTTTCGATTACGCAGGCGCGTAATCACACCCAAGCCAACAATGCAAATGTTGATACCGATTTGATGGGCCAATCATCGACCAGCACGCGCGCGAGTTCGCCGCCGCGCAACGGTAATGGCGGCGGATTGTTGGGCGGCGTCGGCAACACCGTCGGCGGTGTCGTCAACACTACCACGTCCACAGTCGGCAACGTCGCGGGTACAACTACCAGCGCCGTTGGCAGCGCCGTCGGCGCCACCACCAGCACCGCCGGAAATGTCACCGGCTCGCTGCGCGGATTGCAAATCAGCCAATCGAGCAGCGCGTCTGCTCAAGGCGGATCCACGTTAAGCCTCACTGGCAACAATTTGCGGCTGGAGAGCGGAACCACGTTCAATCTTGCGATCAGTAATTCAGCCAGCGCCGGCACACCTTGACCGTTTAAGTGATCGAGTGGCGGTGATTATCTAAGCTGATACTCACCGCCAGTTGTGAATCTTCCGCAACAGGTCGCGTTGACAAGCGCCGAGTCAGGTTTGTAAGCTGACTCAGCTTAAGTGGCGATCTTATGAACCCAGCCGGCGCCAGCCTCGGAGCCGGCCTTATTGATGCTTGATGCATATTCGCACCCTCCTTTTTTTCACCGGAAAATTCAAAATCCCGACGATTGCAGTTCTGGGTGCGCTGCTTTTCCTTGCGGGTTGCAGTTTGATCCACAGACGTGTCGAAACTGAGAAGCTGCTGACGCCTTTGGCGAATGCGGATACTCCGGATCTTATCGCCGCCGTAAATAAGTTGGTCACCGTGCAATCAATTCACGGGCGCGTCGATATTCAGTTCGAGGACACTTCATTCGCGACCGCCGGCATTGCCGAGAAATATCGTTCGGTGGATGGTTCAATTACTCTGCAAAGGCCCGGGAAAATCTATCTCACCATCCAGGCACCCGTCGTCGCGACAGACATCGTGCAGATGACTTCCGACGGCGAACATTTCCGGATCGCCATTCTTAAGGGAGATGAAAAGTATCGGAAGTTCGTAAAGGGCACGAACAGCGCTGTCTATTCCAAGCTCGACATCGACGGAACCGGAAACGCCCGCGACAAGACTTCGGAAACCCAGGCCGTCAACGCGCTTTCGAATCTGCGGCCGCAGCATATTACTGATGCTCTGATGCTGAATCCCATCAATCCGCAAGCGGCGGGCACGTTCTATGTGCAGAGCGAGTTCTTTGAATCAGAGAAAGACACTTCAAAGAGCGACAGCAGTAAACGCCTCGTGCGTGGTTATTACTTTCTCGACGAGTTGATTGCCGGCGGCGAAAAAGGCGCGCGGCTCTCGCGCCGCTTTTGGTTCGATCGCGTGGGCGGTATTCGTTTGGCTCGCATGCAGAGTTTCGATGAGAATGGCGTGCTTGCGAATGATGTGAGTTACGGCCCGCTGACTAAGTTTGGCGCCGAAGGCGATGTGATGTTACCCGGTAAGATTTCGCTGACGCGGCCGCATGACCAATACAAGATCAGCATTACCTATCAGACGCCTGAGTCGCTGACTATTAATCGTGAATATGATCCGGGTGCCTTCATCCTGATTAACAAGGCCAATCTTCCCGAAGTGGATCTGGACGAAAAGAAGCCCAACCCTCCAAAGAATTAGCAAAGCACTGCCCGGTGCTGCATGATCGCTCATTAGTTTCGCATTAATTACATCGTTGTATTAATATGGCGCGTTTGAAAGAGGCACCCGTTTGGACAGTTTAGTCGTCTCAAACATCCGACAAAGGCCGCTACGCTCGGCCATTAGTGTTCTGGGAGTCGCGCTCGGCGTGGCTCTCGTGATGCTCTTCACGGGACTCGTGCACGGACTGTCGGATGATTTGCAGAAGCGCTCGTCTAACGTCAGGGCAGAAATCATCTTTACCCGGCCGGGCTCGCTGAACATCACTTCTGCATCGACCAACGTCAGCACCAAGTACGTCGAACTCCTGCAGAAAATTGAGGGCGTCGAATCAGCTACGCCTGTGATTCGCCACTTTTATCCAAGTGGATCGTTCGGCGTCGATCAGGTCGAGGGTGTCGAATGGGACGGCTTCTCGAAGATGAATAACATGCGTCTGGTCCAGGGTCATGCGCCGACCTCGCCTGATGAAGTTGTGATCGATGAAACCAAAGCCGCTCGTAATCATCCGGTTGGCAGCACGATGACGATTTTTGGCGAAAAGCTTTACCGCGTAGCGGGCATCTATGCCCCTGAATCAGGCGCGCGCGTCAAGATGACGCTCGCCTCGCTGCAGGATGCGCTCGAGGCGCCCGGGAAGTGCACCTTCATCTACGTCAAGGTCAAGAATCCTGTCGAACAAATGGTAGTCGCAAAACGGATCGACGAAGCGCTGCCCGGCAACAAGATTCAACCGACGCGCGATTTGTTCGCCAGCGTCGAAAACTCTATCCCCGGATTGAAGATCTTTATGCGCGTGCTCGTGCTGCTCGCGGCGATCGTGAGCGCGCTCGTGATCATGCTGGCCATGCACACGACCATCACTGAGCGCACGCGCGAGATCGGAATTCTTAAGGCGATGGGCGCTTCGCGCAGCTACATCATCGGCGAAATTGAACGTGAAGCCTTGCTGATCAGTTTTCTGGGATTAATAGTCGGATTCGCCCTGGCGTGGCTTACGGGTCTCGGCATTCACAAAGTCACCAGCTTGATTTTTGAATTTAGCGCAACGTGGGCGTTGACGGCCGCAGCGATCGGAATATTGGGCGGCGCGCTCGGCGCTTTTTATCCGGCCGCGCGCGCCGCGAATCTCGATCCCGTAAACGCATTGGCATATGAATAGCTAAAGGTCAGCACGCTTGAGGCGTGCGCACCCAGAATGGCAACAACCTTAAAAGCAGACAACCTCGAAAAGATTTATCGCGTCGGCAAAGTCGATGTGCCGGCGTTACGCGGCGTATCGCTCGCAGTGCAGGAAGGCGAGTTCATCGCAATCATGGGACCGTCGGGTTGCGGCAAGTCAACCATGCTGCACCTGCTCGGCGGATTGCTGACACCGACGAAAGGGCGCATCGTCATCGACGGAGAAGATCTCACGGCCGCGTCAGACGCGAAACGGACGGACATTCGCCGCCGCAAGATCGGTTTTGTATTTCAGCGTTTCAATCTTTTCCCGACGCTGACCGCAGAAGGAAATTTGCGTTTGGCTGAACGCATTCACGGCAACGGCGCGGACGACCCTGATCGGCGGCGCGAGATTCTCAGGATGTTGCGGCTCGAAGACAAGATGCATCACAAGCCGCTCGAGCTTTCTGGTGGCGAACAGCAGCGTGTGGCGCTCGCGCGCGCGGTGGTCAATCGTCCGGCCATCGTTTTAGCTGATGAGCCGACAGGAAATCTCGACTCTGAGAACTCTGCGATCGTCTTAAAGATGTTTCGCGAACTGAACGATCGATTCAACCAGACAATCGTAATGATTACGCACAATCCCGAGGCAGCCGCGGCCTGTCAGCGCATCATCCAAATGCGTGACGGCTACATTGTCTAGCCTCGCTCTGGCCAAACGGTATGGGATTTTTCGCAGACGCTGCAAAAAAAGTTGTCTTTTGGAACTATTCGCGGACATCGTGGCAATGGGATGTACTATGCGTGTTGATCCTTGCTTTCATTTTTCTTACACCCAAGAGCTGGTTTGTGAGTCATCCGCCCATTCAAACAGCGGTCATTTTAGCCACGGATGTTGTTGATAAACGAAAGGATAGCCCGGAAGTCATAGCTCGCGCGAAGCAGCAGTTGACCCGGTCTAACGGCGAGTTTGTTGTCTCTCGCGAACGGAAAGACGACTCCGGCAAGGTCATTGCATATGAGGTTGACATCCGGTGACCATGCTTTATAATTCACAGATTAATTTACCGTGAGACGCATCGGTAGAAGCGTACTCACGGTTTTGCATAAGGGGGCCCGCACGGGCCTTAAGTTTTAAGACAGGAGCTATTATGAAAAGACTTGTTCCCCCGACAATCGTCACGTTAATGCTAGCGGCCCTGGTCGCGTTTTCTCTACCGTTGGTGAGAGTCAAGGCTCAGGCGGGCCTCGTGAGTTCCATCTTTGCGAGGATGCAACGCAGTCAGCAGAGCCTGAAGACATTGCGCGCGAACATCACGATGGAAAAATACAATTCGCAATTGCGCGACAATGACAAATATAACGGAATGATTTTTTATATTCCCGGCCCGGGCGGTAGCCGGGCGTCGATGTTGCGCCTTGAATGGACCAGCCCAGCTCATGAAACTCTGACCGTAGCCAACGGAAATTACGCGCTATACCGGCCACACACCGGTACGGTTGTGGAAGGCCGGACCAATTCAATTCCGGGAAAAGAACATGGCATTCTGGAACTGCTCAACATGACCCCTGCACAGCTGCGAGCGCGTTTCGGCGAGCCGGAAGAT
>DASQYL010000144.1:0-4304 GCA_035639235.1 Pyrinomonadaceae bacterium
GTCAGTCGTGATGATCACCAGATGAAGATCTATTTAAATCGTCAGAGTATGACCGGCACCGAACGAACCTTTGCCAATGCTTATGCGCCCGGCGAAGACATTATCCGCTACAACCGAGCCAGCAAAGTCTATGGCGTGGAAGTCGGCGACTATGCGCTCGTCACCGGAAAGGATCATGCGAATAACGAAATCACAGTTCACTTTGCCAGTGGACGAGAGCTTACTTACAACCCGCAGCGATTGTCCGGCGTGAGTGTTTACCGTGAAGCAAACCGTGAGTTTGCAGAAGGCGACCGCATTCAGTTTCGTGCGCCGTTTACCGAGAAGCGTGTCACTAACGGTGAACTTGGCACGATCGCCAAGATTGGTGACGAAGAAATGGCGGTGAAGCTGGACAGCGGACGGGAAGTTACGTTTGACTCAGAGAAGTTTCGTCACATCGATCTTGGCTATGCTGTCACCAGCCACTCATCACAAGGCACAACTGTAGATCGCGTCCTCGTAAATGCCGACACACGCGAATCTGAAATGCTTCTCAATGACCGCATGGGCTATGTTGCGGTTTCGAGAGCGCGAGAGGACGCGATCATTTACACGAACTCGATTGTCGAACTAAGAAGTGCGCTCGATCGCCGAGTAGATAAGGAAATGGCCTTGGAAGCCGTGCGGGAGAGCGCGCAGCATCGTCAAGAATTGAAAGACGAGCAGAACCCTTACGAACGTGACGAGCGACAAACATTGGAAATGGATCAAGGCTACGAACAAGACATGACCGATCAATCCAACGACACTCGCGCAGCTGAAGCGATTGAGGTTGAGGAAATGGAGTTTAGCTTCTCGTGAGAACAAGGAA
This sequence comes from Pyrinomonadaceae bacterium, assembly GCA_035639235.1. GTDB lineage: Bacteria > Acidobacteriota > Blastocatellia > Pyrinomonadales > Pyrinomonadaceae > UBA11740. The sequence goes on from DASQYL010000144.1 coordinate 854, forward strand.
AGGATAGAGGTTGAATATGAGTACAAGACTGCCCTCCACCACCGCACCACAACGACCCCAGTTACTCAAGGTTCCTGAGGTTGCGCTCTTATTGAACGTTAAGCCGCGCACGATCTACGAGATGGTTGCGCAGCATCGCATTCCCTATCGCAAGCCACCAGGTACAAACATTTTGCGATTCGATCTCGATGAAATTCTCGCTTGGACGCGTGGTCAAAATAATCAATGACTTGGAGTCATGATGCTGCTACCATGCGGACGTTCTCTCTTGGTGGCTGCAACGTCAAGGAGAACACATGTCAGTTTACAAACGAGGCAAGAAGGGCACGCACTGGCATTATTACTTCCGGGTGCGTGGCGTGCGCTACCGAGGATCAATTCCCGAGGCGCGCACGAAATGGGAAGCGGAGAAAGCCGAAAGTAAGATCAAGCAGGATATCTTTGAAGGAAGATTCGGCAAGATAGAGACAGGAACGATGAAGTTGAAAGACTTCATCGACGATATCTACATGCCGTGGGCGAAAGCGAACAAAAAATCGTGGCTCAATGATCACTACAACAAGGTTATCCTGAAAGACTACTTCGGCAATAAGCAACTACGGGAAATTCAGCCGCTTGAGATTGAGCGATTCAAAAGCAAGCGGCTGGCGACTGAAACCAAATTCAAAACAGAGCGAGCGCCCGCGTCAGTCAATCGAGAATTTGAAATGCTCTCTCGAATATTCACGCTGGCAATCTCTCTAGGTAAGGCAGACAGCAATCCATGCGTCCGCGTAAAGAAGTTCAAGTTGGACAATGAGCGATATCGTTACCTCGCGCCAGATGAGGAAGCGGCTCTAATGGAAAAGCTGATCGACAAACGAGTGCATCTTCACGCTATGGTAATCGTTGCTTTGGGAACGGGTCTCAGGAAGCGTGAGCAGTTAAATCTGAGGCGCGACCAAGTGGACTTTTTCCGCAACGTAGTGATTGCCAGCAGGACGAAGGGTAAGAGGAACCGCGAAGTACCGATGAACGTGTTGGATGAACGGGTGAAACCCATTTTAATGCGACTTTGTGGAAAGAAGAGGGCGGATGAGTTTGTATTCGTCAATCCAGACACGAAGAAGCCCTACACCGACATTAAGCGTTCGTTTGCTACCGCGTGTGACAAAGCGAAGATTCGCGACCTTGAGTGGCACGATCTTAGAGCGACGTTTTGCACTCGCTTGGCTTTGACGGGTTACGATGCCTTCACCATCAAGGCGATCATGGGACACAGAGATATGAAGACCACAGAAAGATATATTCGGGCTAACCGAATAACAAAAGAAGTGGGTTTCGTCCGAAGTGTCCACAAATTGGCCACAAATGACGAACGGCCGCAAAACGCTGCGGCCGTAAGTGCTTGAAAATAAATGGTCGGGGCGAGAGGATTCGAACCTCCGACCTCACGGTCCCGAACCGTGCGCTCTACCAGGCTGAGCCACGCCCCGAATTCGAAAGATGATAACACGAGAGTACAAGCTAACGGTAAAGAGGCAAAAGCAGGTTTTAGTTTTAGGTTTTAGGTTTTAGAGTTTTGGTGCTAGGTCTTTGTGAAAACCAAAGCACTAAGATCTAAGGTCCAAAATCAATGCCCTAAGATGCAACGCCTTTAGCCTTTCGCTTTGGTCGTTACCGTCTGCTCTTTGCCGCTTGTATGTCTTAGATGTCGCCAAATCCACCACACGATCGCAGCCACGATCACGATTCCGATTACAAAATCGAAGCGATGAAAGAGCGTCTTCAGCCTTGGGTCTTTGTCCCACTGCGCGCCCAGTTTCTGACCGGCGTACGCCAAACCTAGACACCACGGAAGCGATCCGGCAAAGGTGTAGATCACGAACTTCTTCAGATCCATTCGCGCCACGCCTGCAGGAAATGCGATGAACGTTCGAATCGCCGGGAGCAGACGACTCACAAAAACGATAATCTCGCCGAATCGATCGAACCAACGATCCGCAAGATCCAAATCATGACGCGAGATGAGCAGATACTTGCCGTACTTTTCTATCAACGGGCGGCCGCCATACATTCCGATCCAGTAGGCCACCAACGAACCGACCACACAGCCAAAAGCGCCGGCAATGCTAACTAGCCAAATATTGAAGCGGCCCGTGTAAACCAGATACCCGGAGAACGGCATGATGATTTCTGAAGGCAAGGGAATGCACGCAGATTCGATAGCCATGAGCAGCACGACGCCGCCGTAGCCAAGAGTTGATATCGTAGCGACGATAAAGACAGAAAGAGTTTCGATTAGGCGGCCGATCATTTTAGTTGTCAGTAATCGGTGAGCAGTGAGCAGTCATCTCGGGTCTCAATCATTCTTGCCTAATGGGGCTATGCTCCATATCTTCTGAATCGCTTTGATAATTGTAAAATTCAATAAAATCAACTTACTGCTTCTCCCACCCGTGTTGACCGATCAACGGAACAAACTGGCAACTGCCATGTTCTTCGGCTTTATGTCCGTTCTCAGTCTTGATTATGCGAAAGAGTTTTTGCGATTCGCGCGTATCGCCAATTGGAATGACTAGTCGTCCCCCGACTTTCAATTGCGCGATCAGAGGTTCAGGAATTCGAGGACCACCGGCGGCCACCAGAATCGCATCGTATGGGCCATGCGCACTCCAACCGAGGGTGCCGTCAAATGTCTTCACCGTAGCGTTGTAAATCCCTAACTCGCGAATCCGCGCTTGAGCCTCTCTCGCGAGTTCTCCGATCCGTTCGATCGCATAGACCTGAGAAGCCAATCGCGCCAGAACAGCAGTCTGATAACCTGACCCCGCGCCGATTTCTAACACGCGGCTTTGCTTTCCAATCTCCAGCAGCTCTGTCATGCGGGCAACGATGAATGGCTGCGAAATCGTCTGGTTGAAATTTATCGGCAGCGCGTTGTCGTCGTAAGCTCGACCGCGCAATGCTTCGGTTACAAAGAAGTGACGGGGGACGGTGCGCATTGCCTCCAGTACTCCTTGATTTTTGATGCCATAATGATCTCGAAGCCGATCGACCATGCGGTCGCGCGGAATTTTTTGCTCGAGCGAAAGTAGCTTTGGTCGTGACGATGTGGAACTCAACTGATTCGTCGCAGTTAGGTTGGCAGGAGCTCCGAATTCAAAACGTAATTCCAGGAACCGATTTGCGTTAAAGCGCCGTGGTCCGTCATATCGCTCTTTAGTGGGGTTACCGAGATATAGCCTTCTTCTATAGCGCGATAATCTGTTCCGTCTTCGGCATTGGATCGAAAATATTGTTCACCTATCCAGAAATAAGGCTTGCCTCGAGGATCTATATGCTCGGTAATAACCGGTCGCGCATTCTTGATTCCCTGTCGAGTTACCTTTACGCCTTTGATATCTGCGTTGGGAACATTGACGTTCAGGAGTGTGCCTTCGGGTAAACCCTCGGCCAAAATCTTTTTCAC
>DASQYL010000145.1:0-3044 GCA_035639235.1 Pyrinomonadaceae bacterium
ACGCCCGGAGGTAGGACGCACCAGGCCCAGAATCATGCGGATGGTCGTCGATTTTCCCGCGCCGTTCTGGCCGAGAAAACCGAAGACATCGCCGCGCTCGAGTTTCAGCGATAAATGATCGACGACGGCGCGTCGCCGGTACTTTTTGGTTAACTGATCGGTTTTTAATACGACTTGATTCACGAAGATTAGTTTCTCGATTTTGATTTACAAACTCACCTCAATCAGAAGCGGCCAATGATCCATCTGGCCGACGGCCGCGTCGCGCAATACCTCGGCGCGCCGCAGCGCCACTGACTCAGGCGGGCCGAAGATATAATCGATGCGACGATCGTCGACGGCGGTGTAGCCGACATCGCGGCCGAGATCGCGGAAATATTTCAACGCATAGCTGTAGGCCTCGCTGTCGTTCTTGACGTTGTCGGTGTAAAGATGCGACTCATCTTTGGCCGCCATTTCAAAGTTAAAGTCTCCGCCAATGAAAACGATCGACTTCCCGGCGCGGTTCCGTGCCCAATCGACGACGTCACCAGTGAAGACGCGCCGGCGGGCGGCCTTGAAAGCATCCGCGTGCGCGCTGACAAAAACGATCTCAGCCGGCTGTGCAGGCAAGCGAAACGTTGCGGCCACGGCGTTACGCTCATCGGCGTTGAAATTTTCAAAGCGGGCGTCGCGAGATTTGACCAGGATTGCCTCGACACGGTCGCTCGTCCCCGCCGGCGCGACCGCGCCACGGTACTGATTGTGCAGAAAACCCAGCAGCACCTTGAGTTGCTCCGGTCCAGTCAATTCCTGGAGCGCGACAGCGTCCGGGTCGTTGCTCAAAATCGTGTCCGCCACTGCGCGCAGATCTTTCGTGTGCGCGCGACTGTCGTGCTCGAATTCCGCGTAACCAACGTTCCAGGTGAGCAGACGCAGGTGCGGCCCTGCGCGCGCGCCTGAGCCCAGCAGTGAACGCGTCCGCGACGGATCGAATTTGATCGCGGCGGCGATCGACGCCAGGCAAAGCGCCGTCAGGATAAGCTTCGTGCACATCGTCAGCTCTTGATGTCTTTGCGATCGAAAATCGCGATCGCCGCGAACAAAATCCCAAACGTGTACGCGCCGCAGATGCTTCCGTAATGACGAAAACTCTCCCAGGGGATTTCGGGCTTGAAGACGTCGCGCCAGAAATCCATATCAGTCGTGAAGAAGTACGGACGCAGATGTTCAAAAAATTCCACGCGCCCGACGATCAGAAAGACGAGATACAACGCGAGCGTAGCCATGGTCGCGACCGAGGGACTCTCGCAGAGCACGGAAAACAGCATGGCGATCGCAGCCACTACCAACAGAGCCCACGTGCCCGACACGCTGGCATACGCGAAACGCCAGAGTGCTTCATTGCGCAGTAGCTTGCCGGGTTCATCCACCAGGTTGAGGGCGCCGGGATATAGTTGCAGATCGCCCCAGCCCACAAAAAATAATCCGACCAGCAGATTCAATGCGATGAAGAAGGCGACCAAAAAGTAGGTGTAGCCGGCGACCACCAGAAATTTCGAAAGCAGCAACGACACTCGCGATACCGGCCGCACACAAATCATTCTTAGCGTCCCGCTTTGACGTTCGCCGGCGATTTGCGCGCCCGCGATCATCGATACAACAATCGGAATCAAGAGGCTGAATGAAAACAACACCGAATACAGGGCAAAAGTAAGTCCGTTGAAGTAACTCTTCGATTCGTAGGTGTATTTGAATTGCGACGTAACCTGCTCGCCGGCCTTGCGCTCCGCGTACGAATAGAATCCCCAAAGCATCAAGGCGACGAAGCCAGCCAGAGTGATAAAGGAAAGCAAGAAACTCCGGGAACGTACCAGCTTCAGGAATTCAAGTCTGAGTTGGGTGATCATGCTTTCGAGTCAGAAACAGTCTTGTCGATCAAGGGGGGGTGAGCTTGAAGATATCCGCGTCGTCAATTGACAGCACGAGGGACATCCACAACGACCTCTGTGGCAATCCACGAAAGATTATCGACTTGGGTTAGAGCGAGTGGCAAGATGAGGCGTTGCCAAAAGAATTGATCGCAGAGATACGGAAACAAAAATAGCGCCGCTAATGACGGCGCTACTTTCGATTTAATGGCGGAGCCGACGGGACTCGAACCCGCGACCTCCGACGTGACAGGCGAAAATCCTGAGTAGCGAAATAAAGGATTTGCGTGCTGCGACAATAACTTAGCTCGTCATGGTGTGACACCGGGCGACACGAAAAGTCACGGTTTCGCGACCGTTACTGACTCACCTACTGACACAGGCGGCAAGCTATAAGCTATGCCGCCTTTTATTATGTTGTTAGGTTTGGGGGTGATTGCGACAAAAGGACTAGGCAGAAGGCTTTCTGCGGTTCTTTTTTTGAGCCTCCTGTTATCGCGATTCCAAAGGCGAATTCCCGAGAGGCCATCGTTTGCACGTAGTTTCACTAACCACCACTGACACTTAGGCAAGCATAAAGAGCCTGCCGCTTTCGCTTTTGGCTGTCAGCACTCACTTTCAAGATTAAAGATTTGAAACCCCTGCCGTTAGAGGGCATATTTCATCGGCGGAATAGTTCGTTGGCTTCGAAAATATAAGCCACTTCACTACCGGGCAAAGTGAGCTCGCTCTCCAACATATCAATTCGCTGTTGTCGCAAGGAAAAAAGTCCCTTGGCTAGCTTGCCAAAGTTCAGCTTCGTAGCGTTTTCAAGAACCTCAGCTGCCGTGATGACGATCGTTTCGAGGCGACTCACTTGAGTTTTTAGCTTGTGCAAGTCCAAATGGCGCTTGTAATCAAAAAGTAGCCATTCTAGTTTTTCCTCGAGTTCGAGCGGCGTCAGCCCTTCTCGCGCCACTTCATTCATCCAGTTTCTTAGGGCTAAGAACTTTCCGCGACTATCGGGGTCAGAGCGATAGTCAAGTATTTGCTCCCAGGGAACTGAACTGTCCGGCGTGGGCAACGCCTCAATCACAATTGTCATAACGTCGCCCTTGCTCATACCATTTCCTGATGCGTTTCTAACGGGTTGTT
>DASQYL010000146.1:0-7635 GCA_035639235.1 Pyrinomonadaceae bacterium
GTCAGCGCCAAAACCACGTAGAAAAATCTATTGCGGAAGAACAAAGGGGTACTGCCAAACATAGCGTCTGATCTTGCCTGTGCCGATGACATACGGTCAAGTTAGAATGTGACCTACGTGACCGAACGCGCTTTCAAATCATTTCAGGATTTCTGGCCGTATTATCTGAGCGAGCACAGCAAGCCTGCCACGCGAGCGCTGCATTGCATGGGAACGCTGACCGGCATTGCGGTGGTAATTCTGGTAATCGTGATCGGAAAGTGGTGGTGGTTTCCCAGCGCACTGGTTCCCGGTTACGCGTTCGCCTGGGTGGGCCACTTCTTTATCGAGAAAAATCGGCCGGCGACCTTTATGTATCCGCTGTGGTCATTCATGGGCGATTGGAAAATGCTGGCATTGATGTTAACGGGACGACTGAAGTGACCGCATTAGTCACTATCAGCCGCGTCAGCGGGTTCGTCAAAGAGGCTAGTCAGGGACAAGCGTTTACCCCATCCGCTGACGCGGATGGTACTGACTCGTTGGCTCGGTGACGTCGAAATGCGAGAAAACAAGAATCAGAAGCAAGCGCGCACGCAGGAAATCATCAAGCTGCTAAAGCGCGCGCACCCTGACGCACACTGCGCGCTGAATCACGCGAATGCTTTCGAGTTGTTGATTGCGACGATCCTTTCCGCGCAATGCACCGACGAGCGCGTCAACATCGTCACCGCCGATTTGTTTCGCAAATATCGTAAGCCGGAAGATTACTTGAAAGTCCGCGACACGGAACTGCAGCAGGACATCAAATCAACCGGCTTCTACCGTAACAAGACAAAATCGATCCAGGGCGCGTGCAAGATGCTCGTCGAGAAATTCGACAGTCAAGTGCCAAAAACGATGGATGAGTTGCTGCAGCTGCCGGGTGTCGCGCGCAAGACTGCAAACGTTGTGCTCGGTGTCGCATACGGCATCGCAGGAGGAATCGTCGTTGACACTCACGTCAGCCGGCTCTCGCATCGCTTGGGATTAACTAAACAGAACGATGCGGTGAAGATCGAAAACGATTTACTGAAGCTGGTGCCGAAAAGAGACTGGATCATCTTTTCGCACTTGCTGATCTTTCACGGCCGCCGCATTTGTAAAGCGCGACGCCCACTCTGCGAAGAATGCCAGATCGAAAAACTCTGTCCTTCGTCGATATTAAAGACGGGAAAAATTCCGAAGTGACAGAAACCCGACCGTCACGATCTGAATTCCTCCGGTTCTCTGTGAGGCCTCTGTGCCTCTGTGGTGGAAATTGTCGACAGACTGTTGACCACAGAGACACAGAGGCCAGTCAGAGAACCACAGAGGACACCTAAGACTTCACACTGCGACACTGCTCTTTCATTCGTAAGCGAGCGTAGGACAGAGCGGCCCTCCCTCACGGTCGGGCTTCTGACACTTGCTTCAGAAACGCAAGCCCAAGCGGGTAGTAATTTGCCTGTTTCCACCGCTGCCGCCACCGCCTGGTCCAAAGAAGAACATTCCGGAGGTGCTGGTTGATTGCAGAAAGAAGGGCGAAGTCATGTTGCCGACAGGCGTGCTGCGATTGTTGTGGTTGAAAGCGTTGGTCACGTAGATCGAGAAGACGAACGAATAGGGTCGTTGCACCGGCGGCTTTGCCGGCGGCTTCGCAGCGGTCGACGGAGTTGAGCTAGCAACCGGGGCTACGGAAACAGTTGGTCCAACTCCAGCCGCTGCCGACGGCGGGGTCTTTGGCGCAATCGCGCGGCCAAACTTGAAAGTCTTTGACGCGCCGATGTTGACGGAAAAGAACCGTGGCCCTTGCGCAAAGTTGTGCGGAATTATTTTTTCATCTGGTGTCGGATTCGGATCCAATGCTCCATAGGGCGTGAAGATCACTCCCGGTTTATTTGGATTCAGCGCGAACGCCGGCCGCTCGGTAAACGACGTGTCGCCGTTCGTATCGCGCCCTGTCGTTATGTTGAATGGCCGGCCAGAGTTGGCAAGGATGAAAGTGTTCACGCTCCAACCGGACTTCGTCGAATAGCTCGCGCCGCCACTCATCCAATGGCGAGTGTCATAATTCGAGCGGCCCCATTCCTGGCTATAGTCGTACGCGTCGAAGGGCGAGCCAGTAGTGCCCCAGGTGTTACCGCTCGAGTAATTCAACGAGTAGTTCATCCAAAAATCGATCTTCTTGGCGAGCTTGCCGTTCGCCGATACATAGAGACTATCGTCACGCTCTCGCCCGTCAGTCTTATAATCAAAGATATTTCCCGCGGCGAGTCCGAAGGGCCGGACTCCGCTCGTCGGCACCGCCGGATCGAAGGTCCCGCCCAACGGCGCGTTGATATTGAACACCCGCAAGTTGTGGCGGTCTTCAGAATGCGCGTAGCTGACGTTGACCTGCAACGTTTTCGAGAACTGATGTTCCACACCGATCGTCGCGCGAAAAGTCTGATCCGGCGTCATCTTCGGGTCGAGGATCCGGCGAGATTGGGGCACCGCAAAAGTATTCAAGGTTGCGACCGCCGGCACAGCTGGAAATAAATCGAGCACCGCCGGATCGGTTACTACGAATTGTTGCTGGTTGAGGCCGTTGAATCTTCTCGACAGCAAGACGGTATTTTCTCCGATGCGCGAGTAGAAGATCCCGAACCCGCCGCGAATGACTGTCTTTGGTTGTTTTGGCGGCGCCGGTTTTCCCGGTGGCGTGCCGCCTTTCGCCGTCGCGGCGTCTTTCTTGTCTGCCGCTGGCGCCGCAGGCTTGGAATGTCCGAACGAAGGTGACCAGGCGAACGCGATCCGCGGCGCGAAATTAAAATTGCTGTTGATGTTTCCCTGGTTCTCGTAACGCAAACCGGGAGACAGACTGAAGTGCGGCCGCACTTTCCATTCTTCCTGAATATAGAAACTGACGTCGGCCTGTGAAACGCGTGCTTCAGGATTTCCACCGGCGATCGACAACTGCGTCGCGCCGCCGCCAAGCTGCCTGATTTGCGCCGGACTCAGTCCCTGTTTTTGAAAAACGAGCGTGCGCCGATAGCGTTCGAGGCTCGTCAGTTGGATCATCGGCGCGCCCGGCACGAGGTTGTCATTAGCATCGAGCGTTTGGCCGGGTCCGCCGGCGAAAGTGTAAGTGCCGCCGAAATTTGAAGGCGAAATGCTCTTGATGCGCACGTACCGCAGGCGGCCGCCGATTTTCACGAAATGATTTTTATGCGTCCACGAGGTGAAGTTCTGCACCTCAGCTCGCTCCTGCAAGTTACTGGCTGAGCCGACTTGTGAGCCGCCGCCAAAGAATGAGTCGGTGACATTCAAACCCGGCAAATTGTTCTGGGCTGTCTGACGAGAGATGCTGTGAGTCAACTGAATACGCGTCTCGTTCACCGTCCGCTCGTTGATGAGCGCGGTTTCAGTAATCTGAAGCTGCTGATAAGCGTTTTTGGTACGATACGCGCGCGACGGCAGAGAAAACCCACCGAGGCCCTGCGGATCCTGCGATGAGCGGCTGTAAGAATAATTCGCCACCAGCGTGTGCTTCTTATTCAACTTGAGATCGTTCCGCAAACCAAAATTTGTCGAGACGCCCGGAGTCACAATCGTTTGATTGAACAACGATGGTTTTAGAGTCACCGGATCGAGGATCGTCGCGTTTACGATGGCGTTGCTGAAGTTCGCGTAGCGATTGGTGTAAAAAGTGAACGAGTCTCGCTTTTTCACGATCGGTCCCGTCAGACTGCCGCCCCATTGCCGGAATTGATACGGAGCGCGCGTCTTCGCGAACGGATTGCGCGAATTCAGACTCTCGTCATTGAAATTAAAACTTCCGCCGCCGTGAAATTTGTCCGTGCCGGGCTGAGTAAAGATCTCGATACCGCCCCAGCCGGGATATTCATTTTCCGCCGAATAAGGATTCTGGTTGATGCGGACCTCGCGAATTGTTTCCTTCGGGGGAATTGTGCCGTTCGAGAAGCCGTCGACCTTCACCTGCGGCCCGTTGTCTCCGTTCCCGCTGGTCGGTCCCGCCATTGCCTGCAAAGCTGCGGCCAGCGCGTCGGGGTCGGTCGGCAGGGCCTCGAGTTCCTTCTGGCCGAGCACGAGCGCGTCGGCGTTGCGATCGGAATCGGTGCTGACACTTTTGTTATCGACCGTCACGACCTGTTCCACCGAACCCACAATCAATTGCAGATCGCGCACGAGCGGCTTGCTCGCTTTCAGCTCAACGTTTTTCTCTTCGAGGGTGGCGAAACCACTGGCAGTCACGATTAAGTCATAGCGGCCCGGCAGCAGATTGTGGAGTTGATAGACGCCGTCGTCATTGGTAGTTACGCTTACCGCGTTACCTTTACTATCTTTCGCGGCGACAGTCGCGCCAACGACCAGTCCGCCGAGTTGATCTGTGACAGTTCCTTTAATCGAGACCGTGTTTGGCTGAGAGAAGCCGTTTGCCGCGGCTGTTAGCAGCAAAACAAAGACGAGCAACCTTGATGATGCGAAGCTGTGCATAAAGCTCCTCGGGAAAGGCATCAATTCTTGCTTCGAAGTCGAATTACGAATCCTGCTTTACAGTTCGTAATCGTCGGTCAGAAAACGTTTCAAATATTAATGCCACGTTCGGGAATTTGTTTGTTACACGCGACTAGCGAGGTCCTGGTTTCAATAAGTGCGCCCTGGGTGAGGCTCAAGATATCACGATTCGCAGGAAGGCGACCATCTTTTTAGGCGCGAGTCTATCAGCGGCGTCAGAGTGCCGACTTTAGTCGGGTATTTCTTATCAAAAAGCCCAGCTAAATCTGGCACACTAACACCTTTATTTTTCACGCGATTTCCTTCTTGGGACGCTCGTTCGATTTGAGGATTCGCTTGCGCAGGCGGATTGACTCGGGAGTGACTTCGACGAGTTCGTCGTTAGCAATGAATTCGAGCGCTTCTTCCAGAGAGAGATCTTTCACTGGAACCAGACGCATCGCTTCGTCAGACCCCGACGCACGCATGTTGGTCAATTTCTTTTCTTTGATGGCGTTGACATCCAGATCGACGGCGCGCGCATTTTCGCCAATGATCATCCCTTCGTAAACTTTTGTGCCCGGTCGAATGAACAACGTGCCGCGTTCCTGCAAATTAAAGAGCGCGTATGTTGTCGATTCACCAACGCGGTCCGCGACGAGTGAACCGGTGCCGCGGCCTTTCATCTCTCCGGTCCATTTGTCGAACCGCAGGAACAGAGTGTTCAGCAGACCCGTGCCTTTTGTCTCCGTCAAAAACTCGCCGCGAAATCCGATCAATCCGCGCGACGGCGCTTCGAATTCCATGCGCACGCGCCCAGTGCCGTGATTGACCATCTTCGTCATCTGTCCTTTGCGTCGGCCCATGGCTTCAGTGATGACACCGATAAACTCCTCGGGACAATCAACTACCACCAGTTCGATAGGTTCGTGCAATTCTGCATTTACGCGACGTGTGATCACCTCGGGTTTAGAAACTTGCAGCTCATAACCTTCGCGCCGCATCATCTCGATCAAAATCGCCAGTTGCAATTCACCGCGGCCTGACACTTTGAATTGATCGGGCGAATCAGTTTCCTCGACGCGAATGGCGACGTTGCCGAGCACCTCACGATCCAGTCGCTCTTTAATCTGCCGCGACGTAACGTATCGTCCTTCAATCCCGGCGAACGGTGAGTTGTTTACACTGAAGATCATGGCGATCGTAGGTTCATCAACAGCGATCGATGGCAATGGTTTCGGATTGTCAGGCGAGGTGATGGTCTCTCCAATGTTGATGCCTTCGACACCTGCAAGCGCGACGATCTCGCCGACGCCGGCGGTTTCGGTCGCTTCTCGCTTCAGCCCTTCGAAAACGTAAAGCTCTTTGACCCGCGTCTTCTCAATCAAGCCATCGCGTTTCGCAATCGCTATCTCCTGATTGCGCGCAATTTCGCCGGAGACGATTCGTCCAATCGCCAAACGGCCTACATATTCGTTGTAGTCAACATTCGCGACCAGTAATTGCAACGAATCATCGCGCAAAGACCGCGGCGCCGGAATTGTTTCCACAATCTGATCGAAGAGAGGTTTTAGATTTGTCGAGTCATCTTCCAATTTCCGCTTCGCCACGCCGTCGCGCGAAATTGCGTAGAGAATTGGGAAATCGATCTGCTCGTCCGTCGCGTCGAGATCGATGAACAATTCATAAATCTCGTTCACGACTTCTTCCGGACGTGCGTCTTGCCGATCGATTTTGTTGACGAGCGCGATCGCCGGCAGCCTTTGCTCCAAAGCTTTGCGCAGCACGAATCGCGTCTGCGGCAGACAGCCTTCCGCCGCATCGACCAGCAGCATCACGCCGTCGACCATCTTCAAAACGCGTTCGACTTCGCCGCCGAAATCTGCGTGTCCGGGCGTGTCGACGATATTGATTTTGTGATCGCCGTAACGCACCGATGTGTTCTTGGCCATGATGGTGATGCCGCGTTCACGCTCGAGGTCCATCGAGTCCATGACGCGCTCGACCACCTGCTCGTTCTCACGAAACGTGCCCGACTGTTTGAGCATCGCATCGACGAGCGTAGTCTTCCCGTGATCGACGTGCGCGATAATGGCGATGTTCCGAATCTTCGTTGTGTCCATTCGTGCCTTTGTAGTGAACTTGCCGCCAAGGGCAAACGGTTAGCATACGGGGCGAGCCTTTAAAGCACAAACGCGCAAAGAAAAGGCGGGCCGTAGCCCGCCTCCAAACGAATGAGAGATGAATTGATTTTATCGATTCGGGCTCGCCTGACTTGCGGGCATGCCTTTCATCGGAATCGGCAGGCGGCCGTCGGCGTCTTTGGTTAACGCGACGAATTCGCGATCGGTGCGAATTGATTCGAAGACCGCGTCAACGCGCGCTTCCATCATTTCCTTCGCGCGCACCGATTGGTAACGCTCGTACTGGAAGAAGTGGCGACGCAGCAATTGCAACGCGCGATCGCGATCGCCGTTCACGGCAAAGACTGCCGCCAGATTGTACGACGCGGGCATCAAGTTGATGTTCGCGCGGGCAATCTTGAGCGCTTCGTCCTTCTTCCCGTTCATCGCCATGAATACTGCGGCGAATGTCAGATTAAAAGGATCTTTCGGATCGACCGCCAGGGCTTTCTCGGTGTACTCGTTGCCCTTCACCGGATTGCCTTCCGAATTCCAGTAGACGGCGAGATTGCGATACGCGAGCGCCAACGGATATTCCTCCACCGCTTGCTCCATGAGCGCGAGTCCTTTCTTGAACTCGCCTTCGTGAATCGTCATCTTGCCTAGACCATGCAACGCCACCGATCGCGACAGCGGATCGGCCGGCATCTCAAGAATCTGATTGAAGACCTCGCGCGCCTTGTCCCACGCGCCGATGTTGTGGCGGTAATTTTCGCCGAGATAACGCAACGGCGTCGGATCGGCCGGGTCCATTCGGTGCGCGCGCAGATAGAACTGGTTCGCCAGAATGTACTTCGCGCTCAATTCGGCAACCAGTCCTTGCTTCATCGTGCGCTCGATCATCGCGCTTTGACGACGCTCGAAGATTGGTTCACGAATCGTTTGTATCGCGCCAATTTCCGCCACGCCGAGTCTCTTTAATTCCTTCGACGCATCGTTCGCTTCTTTCTTGAAC
>DASQYL010000147.1:0-4609 GCA_035639235.1 Pyrinomonadaceae bacterium
TCAAGGCGAGTATAAATGCGGACACAATCGCGCCAAGACACGTAACGCGTAGTGTCCAGCGAACTGGATTCTTATCGTCGCTCTTCACGCTAAGACCGGTGCGCACGGCAAGCGTCGTCGGCGCAATCATCTTGTTGGTAGTTGCCGTCATTGGCCTGAGAGCGCTTTTCTTGCGTGAACGCGCGCCACAAATCGTTGCGCAGAACCCGCCCGTGATCGAGCCTTCGCCGATTCCGAATCAATCACCGGTATCGACACCTTCAAATCAAATCGTCGCTGAGATCGCTGATGGCGATAAGAAGATCGCTGTCGATCAGCAGGGAAAACTTTCAGGACTTGAATCAATCGCTCCGTCTGATCAGCAACTCATTGCGCGCGCGCTCTCAACCGGAAGAATCGAAACATCGCGCGAGCTATCGCAGTTATCGCAAAAGTCAGGAAGCTTGATGGGTGAACGTGAAGGGGTTGCCTTCGCGCTCACTCAACCAGTGGGTGTCATCGTGCTCACCGATCGGCCGCCCTTTAGATGGCACGCTCTAGAAGGCGCAACCAGTTATCAGGTCAGCATGTTCGATTCATCATTCAACAAAATCATCGCGAGCCCGCCACTGTCCGTTACCTCGTGGACGCCGCCGCAACTCGAACGCGGAAAGATTTATTCATGGCAAGTGACGGCGATGAAAGACGGCAAGGAAATCAAGTCGCCCATTCCGCCCGCCGCGGAAGCGAAGTTCAAGGTTCTCGACCGCGCAAGAGTTGAAGAAATCGATCGCGCAAAGCGAAGCAACTCGCATCTCGTGCTGGGCGTGCTCTACGCGCGTGATGGACTGACGAATGAAGCGGAACGCGAGTTTCGCGAATTAGTGAAAGAGAACCCTGATTCTTCAGTGGCCCGAAATCTATTGCGCAGCGTGCAGGCGCGCAAGCTTTGACTCATCTCTGATCGCCGACCACAATAAATCCTGCCCAATAGAACGGATGCGCGTAGTTACGATCCGCCAGCAATTTCACGGAAGCCTGTTGCAGCGCGCGCGACTTTGACATGCCCTTTCTAAGGTTGCGATGAAACTCCAACATCAGCGCGGTCGTGCTGGCTGACTCGACTTTCCACTGACTAACGACGGTCGTGGGGCTGCCAGCAACGAACAATGCCCATGTCAATCCGATTACGCCTTCGCCCAGGCCGACGCGCCCGCGCGCTGTCTCGCACGCCGAAAGCACAACCAAGTCGGCGTGCAGATCGAGATTCATCAGCTCCCATGCTTCAAGCAACCCGTCTTCCTTTGAGTTCGTTTCGGTTTGCGACAACACCAGGTGCGAATACATCGGCGACGAGTCATCCAGCACGCCGTGCGTCGCCAGTTGCAGAAAGCGATACTTGCTGGCTTCAGATTTAAAAACTTCTTCGCGTGCTTCGGCGCCCACATACACTTTGCTCTGCGGGCCGTACAATTGGCCGAGCATCGCCACTTGCTTCTCTGCTTCCGGCAGAGGATCCAGCGGGTTACCCATCAGAACCGCCTTCGACTTATCGGCGCTGGGTTTGGCGAGCGACGGATTTCCGAAAGCCAAAAGTGTCGGTGGGCCATTTGCTACTTTGCGCGCTTTCATCATTTCTCGTAGAACCGAGAGTGATGGCGCGTAGGACAATGCCGAGTCTTCGATCAGATAACGGTTCTTCGCGTTGCGTAGCGCCTGAAACGGCAGTTCCCACAAAATGTCTGACGGCACAATGACAAGATTGGAGGCGGATCGATCCCGCAGCGCCGGGGCCAGCAGCAAGTCATACAGGCTTCGCGCAGATTCTTGAAAAGCGAGATCGCGCTTCGCCATTTGCTCCCGAAAGCGCGAAACCCGATCAGTTAAATCTTTTTCCTTGATCTCAATCGGATACACATTAACTTCAATCCGCGATTGCGCCTGACGTTTCAACGCGAACAAAAAGGTCTTGTCTTTGGTTACCACATACTCAAGCAGCGCGGATTTTTCGTCGGGCAGCATGGCGGCGGCATCTTCGAGGGTGATCGCCGGCACGTCACCGCGCCGCGCCTTCAATTCCGGGTGCGCGACATAGAGGCTGGTTTGGAACGCCTCGTATTCGCCGCGCGCTTTTTGGAGACTCGCTTCGAGATTATTCAAACGCGGCTCATCACGCTGCGGTCGTTGACTCTCTCGGGAAATTTGCAGATTCAATGAAACCATTTGTTGTTTCAGCTTCTGTTCTTGTTCCTGTTCGGCGTTCGTCATCGCCTTCGTTACGTTGATGCGGCCACTGTGAAGCACATCGAGCAGAACGCGCGCTTTGGCGCTTTCGGCGAACGCGAGCGCTTCGCTGGTCTTATTTTGCGAAATCAGCAACTCGATCATCGAGTTATAGGCATCTAGTTTGTCTTCCAGGAATCCCCATTGTTGGGTTTCGTTGCCAACAATGTCGGCACGCATCGATTCGATGGTCGCGATCGCCTCCGTGAGTGATTCGCGTGTTGCATCGAGTTGATCTAGTGAGCGGTGCGCCCGGCCGAGAGTCGTTTGCGCTTGCAAAAGCGTCGGACGATCGCCGGCCTCTTTTGCCAACGCGGCGGCGCGCGTCCCAAACTCTAAAGCTTTCGCATGATCGCCGGTTTTTTCCAGCACCCTGGCTGCGCTGGCGAGCGCCAAGCTTGCCTTCTGCTTGTTCTTCAAAGCTTCGGCGACCTCGAGGCACTTGTTGTAATAGTTGAGAGCCGCCGCGAAATCGCCGCGCGCTTCCTCGTTGGTTCCCATATCTTGAAGCGAGGAGGAAACGCCGGTCTTGTCGCCGAGCGACTCTTTAAGTGCGAGACTTTGTTGGTTCAACTCACGAGCACGAATGAAGTCGCCTTTATCCATGCTATACACCGCTTGATTGTTAAGACCAAAAGCGATCAATCGCTGATTCTTGGCGGCTTGCGCGATACTGAGACTCCGGTCGTAAATCCGTTCCGCGAAATCTAAATTGCCCTGACCGCGATAGGCGTTGCCGATATTGTTAAGGAGGCCGGCCAGGGCGTCAGGATCGTTTGACGATTCGACAATCGCCAGAGCCTTCTGGAAAGCTTCCAAAGCTTTGCGATAGTCTCCGCGAGTAGAATAGATCAAGGCGATGCCATTCAAACTCCGCCAGAGGAGGTTGTCGTCCTTCGTTGCTTCGGCGGTAGTTCGGGCTTTGTTATAGAACTGAAGCGCCGGTTCATAATCACCAAGGAATCGATGGGCAGAGGCAACATTTACATAAGTCGCCGCTAACAATCTCTGATCGTTAGCCGCCTCGCTGACGTTCATGCTCTGATGGTAGTAAACGAGCGCCTCATCGAAGTTGCCTTGCAGAGCAAACATTCGGCCGATGCCATTCAAAGCCCGCGCCAGCCCATTCTTGTCTCCAACCTGCTCGGCGAGTGATCGCACAAAGGTGAACAGCATCATAGCTTGCGCAAAGTTTCCGCGATCGCCAATGACATTAGCTTGCACAGCAAACGAAGTCAGCATCTCCGGATTGACGAAATCTTTTTCCGATCCCAGCAGAGCGGTGCGCTCGGCGTCAGTTTTCGCGGCGATCAATTCAGCGGCAACTTCTTCTTCCGTAGAGATCTCACGCGCGATTTTCCACGTGCCATCCTCCTTCGACAGATAAAGCGTGCGATGCATTTTGCCGAAGCTGGGCAGAGGCTTCGAGGTCTTTGCTTCGATCGCGGTCATCTCAACTGCGGCGCGAACCTTCACTTGATTTCCCTCCATCGACGGTTGCGCGATGACGACATTCGCAACTCCGATTTTTTCGCTGCGAGCAAACAGATCGTTGATTCGCTTTTGATAGGCAGCGAACGCGGGTGACTTCGGATTCCACATCGCAAACAGGCCGTCGGCGTCTTTGCGTGAGTACACGCCAAAATAGTTAGTAATCAGATTTCGCGATGCGGCGAGATCGTCGCTTGAGAGATTTCCACTTTGCGTTGAGCCTGAATTCTCCTGGGCGATGACAACGGTAAATAAAATCAGCAGGATGGCGACGGCGTAGATCAGACGGTGTGGCGTCGGGAGCATGAGCAATCCTCCGCAGGGTCTGTAGTGCGTCACAGTCTAGTCCTCGGTGGACAAATTACCAAGAACATTTGGAGTGCGCCGACCACGTGCGCTTCGAAACCCTCGCCCTTTGGGAGAGGGTTTCAATTCGCTCCGATCACAATCGGGCTTCTGACATACGATCAGAAACTTTTTCGGGGGCCGATGGTAATAACCGCCCCGCTTCCGCACCTTCACTCAATAGAACAAGCAAAGTAAGGCGTCGAAAGGCCGTGTGTTTTTCGATCAGACCGTTCATTCAACCGAAATCACTGAGGAGCTTAAGGCATGCCCAGCATTTCCCGTTTACTAAGTCGATTTGGATTGGCGATCAGTCTTCTGCTTGCAATCGCCGCGACTGCCGCCGCACAGACGAACACGTTCACTTATCAAGGCAAGCTGCAAGACAACGGCTCGCCGGCGAGTGGAGCTTATGACATGCAGTTCAAGATCTTCGACACGCTCAGCGGCGGCGCGCAACAGCCGTTGGCTTGTCCGGACACAGTTTCGATTTCTGCCGTGCAAGTAACTA
>DASQYL010000148.1:0-4956 GCA_035639235.1 Pyrinomonadaceae bacterium
CTTGAACTGTTGCAGATCGCGCAATTCATCTGTACAAGTTGCACAAATCTCGAGGTGGCTAAGCACGATTTCTCGATCCACATTATCGAGTTCCTGATCCGCGAACCCGGCGAGCTGCTTGTACTCAAGGTGATTGCACGGAGTCGTCTGCAGGTCCGCGCGAACATCGGCAAACATCGCGTTGACATGTCCGGACTCGCTCGTTTTCGTTCGGCAGACGGCGCATTCAGACAAATGATCGTCAGCGCGCAACAACTCGGCCGGCGTCATCAAACGTTCGTGATAACGTTGGATTTCCGCTGATGAAAGATGCTCAGACACTCTTCGCCCTCATCATGTTAAGAGTTTGCGCGGACGCCGATATTACCTTTCATTCGACGCGCCAACCGCTCGCGTGCGGATTTTCGCAAATTGATCACTTGCTGCCGAGTCACGCCCAGCCGATCCGCGATGCGCAGATCGTCAATTGGCAAATCATTCCATAGCGCTGCAAATTCTCCCGCTTCGATATTCAATGCGCCGGCGATTTGACGCATCGTGGCTATGCCTGTCAACGGAAACAGACCCACGCAAGAATTGCCTCGCGAGTCTTTCAAATTCAGCAAGATCGCTGCTCGCTGTCGCTCCGGCAGCTTTCCAATCTCAGCCCACAGCCGCTCAAGATATTGCCGCCGTTCCAACTCATCATCGACGCGAGGCCCCGGCGCCATCAAGGTCTCTTGATCGATTTCTTCGGTTCCGGTTTCGCTTTTCTCACTTATTCCGTAAATGTCGGTGATCAGATTTACAACGTCGTCCAACTCAACTGGCGTATTGAGTCGCTGAAAAATAGTGTTGAGCAAATCGGCGGACGGGCCGTCCTCTTTCGCGTGTTCTTCGGTGATGAATTCGCGGGATACAGAGGACGCGACGCTGCTCTTTAAGGCTTCGATTTCTTCACGCGATGCCTTGCGAGGGCGGTCGGCTGGGCAGGATTGAAGGCCGCAAAGCCATTCATTTCGTTCGTTCTTCCAGATGGCAAACTGCGACGAATGCGTAAGGAGATAACGCATGCGATTTTTCAGACGCCACCATCGCGGGTATTTTTCGCGCAGACGCTTCGCGCAAGCATTGTAGGTAACGACCGCAATATAACCTTTGAAATCCGCGATAATTTTGTCGTCTTGCCTGGCTTTCAGTGCTCGCAGTTGACCGACGAGCGACGTCCGTACATCGTTAAGAATCTCCAGAGCGTCCTGATTCTGATGACGGCCGTCGTTTTGATTCAACGAGCTGCGCAACTTGATCCTGATAATACCACTAGCGATCGGCTGCGCATTTGCTGTCACAAGTTCTGATAGCAACTCATCAGCCTTGGTGGAGTCTTTCTCGGCTAGAAATGGAAGCAACAGCGGGTCAGACAGTGGCATAGCGTCTGGCCACACTCCTACTCGAAAGTGATCTCAGAGTCAAGTAATAATACTCTGCCGCGCCACGATTGGAACGCAGAGCACTTCTATCGTTGGCACGAGAAAATAGCAAAGATTGGACAGGGTGGGGAAAGACCATATAAACGGGATGACCCTTCTCTCTTCTTCTAGGGGAAGCGAAAGAGAGGGACTTACGATGCGATACCAAGCTGGAGGTAACTTGCTTTGACGACTGAAAACGCCGGCAAATACTCATTGGCAATGCACAGTACGATTAAGTTAACACTCCCGGAACGGGCTTAAAATCCGACGCGCTGCAACAGGTAATCGCCATTGTGCGAGGCAACATCTCGCGCGTACATTAAGAGTCCATTAAGCGTTCCTCTGAGTCCGTGAATTGCGGTAGAGTGCTATCCATGCCGCCAAGTTCCTTTGAATTACAGTGAATCGCGTTTCTTTCACGGCGGCAACACCGCTAGACTCCCGTCTCGATTCAAATTCCAAAGCACACCGTCATGCAGCCTTCAGTTTGAGCCCCAAAGGCAGGAAGATCCTTTCGTTCTCGTCGCAAGCCGCAGCCTTGCGGATTTTGGAATGACCCGACGCGCGAGTGCCGCTGCACGCCTTTGCAGATTCAGCGGTATGTCGGACGCATCTCCGGACCGCTCCTCGATCGCATCGACATTCACATCGACGTGCCGGCCGTAAAGTTTCGCGAACTGACTGGTGACCCGCCGTTTGATGTGGAGAACTCAACAACGATTCGCGAGCGCGTTATCAGAGCCAGAGAGCGACAGCGCTCGCGGCTGGCGCCGGACGGCATCTTTTCGAATGCATCCATGAGTCCGCGTCTGATTCGAAAATATTGCCGCATTGACAGCGATAGCGAGACGATGCTGGAGCGCGCGATGGCAAGACTCGGGTTGTCAGCACGTGCTTACGATCGAATTTTGAAAGTCAGCCGCACGATCGCCGACCTGGCCGGTTCAGAAGAAATCAAATCAGACCATGTCGCTGAAGCTGTTCATTACCGTTCTCTCGATCGCACTTATTGGACGTAAATGATTACGAAGTGTTCACCTCGACAAAGTACAAATCGGTGGCGACTTCTAACTGATCTCTCTTCAAACCGGATTTCATGGTCTGCCACTCCGTCGTCGGATGGATGACTTGCCAACGATCTTTCGTTCCCACACGCAGCGGCTCGCAAACCCGGGCCTCATCGACTTGCCAACGATATGAAATCATTCTTGCGGCCTCATGATCGAAGCGCCTTACTCTCAGGTATGGAACATCAAAGCCCGATTACGACTGGGTGTCCGCAAGCCCACGCGTCAAAGGTGCGCGCCGTGACATTCACGCTGCTGCAGACCGGCGCGAGCTTGCGAATAGTGAGGGCCTAGCGGGCCGGCACAAATTCGATTTTCGATTTGTCGATATCCAGAAGCGGTGCCAACTCGTACACGTTTCGATATCCATAAGTGTAGAGGGCGATGTAGGTCGAAAGGTTCAAAGACGCCGTCGGCATCTTGGTCGGAAAGGCACTCTGCGCGCCTACAAAATTGTTGTTGCAATAGATCAGAATGAGCTCCTCTTTATCCGGCAGCACTCGATTGAGACTCTCAACCGTGATGTCCGGAAAGCTCAGATTGATCGCGCCTTTGATGTGTAGCGTTTCATACTTCTCATGGCTGCGCGCGTCGAGAATGATCGTGCCTGGCTCGCGACTCATTTGAATGAATTCGTCTTCAGTAAGGCGGCGAGACGCACGGTAATTGGCAGCTTCGGAAGCGATCTTCAAATAACCCTGCATGTCGATATTCGGGTTAATGGTTGCCGAATTCTTCTGGCCATCGGCAACTTGAATCGCAACTACGATCGCGACGGTCAGGACAAGCATTCGTTTCATGTGGATTCATCTCCTTTCCCACATGAACGAGTGACATCCGCACACTTGCGTCTTAAATTTTATTAATTGTGCCGCGGCAATTTTTGGCGCCGCAGTGACATCGACGCGAATCAGGCAAAAGCGTCTGCTCGTAATCGATCGTGATCTCTTCGCCGGACTTGATGTCACGCAGCGCAAAGAAAAGCACGTGACCGTGGATCGTTTTCATGAACGCGTTGGGCTCGCAGGAATGATTGATGTAGTGGGTGCCGTTGCCGCCGCGCGCGCCGTCGAGGCTCCACTTGCCGTCGATGTCACAGATGCGCAGATGACGGCGCCCGCGCGCACGCCGCATCGCTTCCCAATCAGAGATTCGCTCGCCAGTGTACTCGGCAATCTTCTGACGCCGGCGGAAAACTCGCGTGGCAAAACAACCGTGACCGCTGATCGGTGATTTGCGGACGGCGAGACCTGGCGCAAGCTTGAGCTTCATTCAATACATTGTAGATGAAGCTCAACTTCATTGCTCGCGCCGGCAATCATCTAGACAACAATGAACGCCCGTCAATACAAATTGAAGTTGTACTGCAACTGCATATACGTCGACACAACTTGATTACCGCGCATTGCGGGAATGAAACGAATTTGGCGCGCGGCAGCGATCGCTTTCTCAGTCAATCCGCAGCAAAGCGTTTGCACGGTGCGAATGTTGGTGACTTGTCCCGTGCGATCGAATACAACGCTCAATATTACCGTGCCGGTGATGCCGGCTTTGCGCGCCTCTTCGGTGTATTGAGGTTCCGGCTTTGAAATGACGCGAGCACGCACTGTGACTTCCGGCTGTCTGAATATTCGTTCGATATCATTACCAGAATTGCCATTTTTGGATCCACCCGGTCCGCAGCAGCCGCGTGTATTGTCTCCCGTTCCCATGTTGGCGTCTCGCCCCGCCCCGAACCCATTGCCGTCGCCGTCACCGTCGCCCAATCCCTTCTTTGTGCCGATGCCTCCGCCCTGGCCTGGGCCATTCGAAGTGGCCGTGGATTTCGAACGCAGATCGCCATAATCAGGATAGGGCAACTGCTTGAAAAGGACCGGATCGATATCAAGACCCGCAACAGGCAGAGAGGGCAGGCGATCATAGACTCTGGTAATTGGCGCGGGAATTTCAGAAGGCACGGGCGGCCGGCCTATCGATGCCGCCAATTCTGAATGGTTACCTCCGCTACCTCCACCTTGCGCTCGCGCCGGCGTTGGGCCGGAGCCTTCGCCACGCCCATTCGCGAAGCCGACGCGGCCGTTTGCATTTTGGCTCCCGCCGACGCCTGGCTGCGAGTCATTACTCGGCTGCGTTTCCCGGAGATCAATCATCCTCGTCGACGTCAGATCGATTGCGTCGCCGTCATCAGTGTTTCCAGCATGGCGTCTTTCCCACAGCGTGACACTCAGAATTACGCAAACGACTATAGCGATCGCTACTAACAAACCATGGCGCAAATACGGCCGCGCGAAAGTTCGCCGCAACGCTTGGAGCAATTCGCTGAGTCCGGTTTCGAGAAAGAGTTTCGGGTTTGATTTGAATCGTGGCCATGCGAGTTGCGCGCGTTCCAATTGAAAAGTGACTTGCGATGCCAGCCGCCGGAGGACCGACTCCTCGGT
>DASQYL010000149.1:0-6741 GCA_035639235.1 Pyrinomonadaceae bacterium
GCACGATCTGCCGTAAGGATCCGTGCAGTAAAAAATGTTCACATGAGTCACTTTCGATGCAACGAGAGAAGCAGTGTTTTGGGTAACCCATTCATCGGCGTGTCTCTTTTCATCGTCCCAACTGATTCTAGGTAGATATTCGACGCACCAATCTTTAGCGCCGGTCGGTGCGCCGGACAACACGTATTCGCCGCTGACGCGATCGAATTTGGTTTTGACGTAATCAACGCAAGAGAAGTTAGAGGCCAGCATTTGGCGAAAGCTTTGTTCGAGTTCGTTTGTTGAGAGCCGCACACCGGGTTTGGTGCTGGCGGGCGAAGACGACGGTTGAGTGTTGGCATTTGTGTTGTAGGAGCGGCGATTGTCGTTAGCGTTAGGACACGCACACGCCACAACCGCCAAGAGTAGCAAGGCAAGAGCGAACGACATTTGGTTTTGGGTTGGTGCTTTGCATCTTGAGGATCAGAAGTGGCGCACTACGGTTGAGTTGACGTGGCCCGCGCGGTAGCGCCAACTTTGATTTACGAAAGCTTCTTGAGAAACACGCTTCCGCGGCTCGCGTCCAACGATTTGTTGTGCGGCGCGTTTACCGACTGCTGATCGTCGCCAAAACCCGTCCACTGTCCTGGTCGAAAAAGTAGACGTCAACGAGCCGAACCTGAAACTGCATCTCGCCCATGCTAGGTATCGCATAAGGTTCGTCGAGTTGAACGAGAACGGCGGCCTTGATTTTGTTCTTTAGCCGCTTCGCTTCGTCAACGTTCAAGTGATACTGAGCCATGAAACCGTCCAAGAATTTTTTTGAAAGGGTGAAGCCGTTCAAGTCATCGAAGAAAACCGCCGCTTTGTTGTCAATGTCGATGTGATAGACGTTCACATCGGCGAGATTCCACGCGGTCTTTTTGTCACCGCCGAGGTAAGTTCGGACCGATGACCTGTCGTTTCTCGAGACTGAAAGAAAAAGAGTCATCTGTTGCGAATCCGCGTTGTATTCGGCGTCGAGTCGCAGAGGCGATTGTGAAATCACAAAGGTAAAAGTATCCGCAAGAGTGAGAGTCCCAAGCACGGGCTTTTGTTTTTCCTGCGCCGCACGCTTCTCAAATTGGGCGGTCGTCTCAAACTCGTCCTTCGTTAGGCGTTGTTTGAGATCCGTCAATCGGTCGAACAGCGCCTTGGGGTCGGTTCCAGAGAAGTTTGGCGATAAAGAAGATGTAGTTTTGTCCCCAGAAGCCGGCGGGTTTCTGGAAGCAACCGTTGATTGTTCAGAAGCGTCTTTCTTGTATTCCCACGTCCCGTCCGGTTTGAGAAGAACAGTGCGGCCGTCAGTCGTCTTGAGTTCAATGACGCCTTGGCCACAAGCCGTCGCCGCCGTGAACGTGAGAATGAAAATCAGAAGCAGGCGATTCATGATTACTGTCTCTCAGTCATGTGCAAGCCGCACAACGATTGAGTTGACGCGGGCCGCGCGCTAGCGCCAACTTTGATTTACAAAAGCTTCATGCGAACACGCTATCGCGGCTCGCGTCCAATGATTTGTTGGGCGGCAATTTGTCAGCGCCAGGCCAGTAAACAGGAATTAGGTTGAACGGCGGAAGCATTTGATATGCAGCCATACGAACTCGATAACCGTTCACATCAATTTGAAGATAGCGTTGTTCCTGACGAGATGGCGCGTTTGAAGCCCAAATCGCGGCGATTAATTCAATCCGATGCGGACGGTCATCACAAAGATGATCGCGGTCCTCAAGCGACAAAGCAGAACTAATTGTTCTGGCAACTTCGTTGTGAGTGTGAAACGTGCCGAGAAAACCACATCGATGGATTTGGCACAATTCGCGTACGCGTCGAGTGAACTGCGCACCATCGACATCCGCTGCCGTACGCGAGCGGCTGCCGCCAAGATAGAGTTGCGCGCGTTTCACAAACGCCGTGTCGTCCCGAACAGATCCGAGCAGAATTCCGAGGCGCTCCTCTTTGTAAGGTGCTTCGTAGCCTTGGATGGCCGCACGAATAATCACCGATGCGACGGAACGTGAAATTTGAACGCTATTCGGATTCATGGCGATCAGTCTTGCCGCCCAACTATGTATTATACCGACTCGGTCGGTCTAAGCACCTTATACAGCTTCTTATACCGCCTACCAAGCCTTTATTGTGCGACTCTTGTCTCCGTTGACCTTTGATCCGGTCGCCACCGCTCTCGTTCTGACACTCACTCATCCCGTTGCCTTGCCTCGTTTCAGAAAACGATTTATAGGGCAATTGTGAGAGCGATTTTTTGGCCGAATTGGTAAAAATCGTGATTTGTACGAATGATCGTTGAACGTCATGAGAATGGATGGACCATGTGGTTGACATTTCGGTGCGGCGCGATCTAGAGTGCGCGCCATATTGGGCGTTGTGATCGTGGGGTGAGGACACGAATCACGCAGAGGCTGAAAGTCTCCGCCCCGCAACCTATCATTGGTTGTGATTAAGAAAGGCTGGCTTGTGGGAGGGCCGGCCTTTCTATTTCTGTTTGCTATTGACTTCCGTTCCTGAAAAGAATAGAAGCGAGTTGCTACACCCAATTCCTCAGTGGGAGTCACGTCTATGAAGTTCAAATCAATTTTGATTGCAACATTGATTTTATTCTGTGGCGCATTCACGAGCGCGCAGCACCTGCCTAATCTTCCGAGCAAACCGGCGATGCAGTTTGAAAATCCATCGTTCTGCCCGCCGGAGGGAAACACGTCAAATCATGGCGACCCCGAGCTTAACAAACACAAAAACCGAATAGATGATGCTTCCCATTACTTTCCCGTCAACTTCACCGAAATTGAAAGCCTCGCTTATCCCGCCAGTGCCGGTGGAAAAATCAGAAGTGACTGGACCGCAACTGAACGAAACCAAATTGAAAAGTTCGAGGGGATTCCTATAGTCGTGCAGGGCTTCTTGGCTCTCATAAATAATGCAAAGCCGGGAGAGCCTAAAAAGATTGAGGGAGCGCGTCCCGAAGGAAAGGAATCGTGCAACTGCAATTCTGAACAACCAAACCAAATCGATTTTCACATATGGCTGCTCAATGTGGCGGAAGATAACCGTAAGAACGCGGTTGTTGTGGAGATGACTCCTCGCGTAAGGGCGCATCATCCGAACTGGACGGTCGCGAATCTTACGCATATCGCAAACATGAAATTTCCGGTTCGCATTTATGGCTGGCTAATGTTTGACGGACAACATCCAGAACAGGTCGGCGGTACACGAGCAACTCTGTGGGAGATCCATCCCATAATAAAACTTCAATTCAAACAGGGAAATCACTGGAAGACTCTCTAAAGGAAATCGGCACCTTTATCAATAAGAAGTTTCCAGCCATGAAACGAATCGTACTACTTTCACTCTTAATTTCAGTCGCCTCGATTTCCGCTTACGGTCAAGATTGTTCCGGTGCTGCGGCATTACAGAAGCACATTTACAAACCTGAACGGCTTGTCCAGCAAAAGCCTTGCATTACAGTCAAGGGCATAATCAGGAAGAAAATTCCAGAGGGTGATGGTGATTATCATGTCCGCCTGGAATTGGATAACGTGCAACCGAACGGTCTCACCAAAAACGAACTACTTAACGCGCGGAACAGGGACAGCAAACACAAGGGTCAGCACGGCATGTTCGTGTTCGAACCCCTGTGTGTCAACGATGTAACGCAAGACACTGCTAAGAAAGCCTGCGCAGCCAAATCACCGACAAAACACTGGAAACAAAAAATCAGTTTGCCGAACGACGGGGAGCACGTTGAAGTAACCGGAGTTTTTGTGCTCGACAAAGATGGTGGCCACGGATGGTTCGAGATTCATCCCGTGACTTCCATTAAAGTTATTCCGAAGTGACTGGTGTTCCCCACAACAGCTCGCCAAAAAAGGCGAAACGCATCAAACCCGCTAGTCCTATGGGAGCAGTGAGCGTCGGCGTGAAAGCAGCTTGCCGCCATTCATCTTGCTAAAGATTGTTACTTGATCCGCCTGATAAGATCGTCTGCATGGAAAGCAACGACGATCTAACGGGCACACTGGCTCGCCTACCAGACGGCCAATTAGTCACAATCGAAACAGTGCATTCGGACGGTTACGCGTCCGTGCGTCGGATTGATGGCGAGTGGGCCGGAATGATTGCGGTCTGTGTCGCAAAGAAATTAGAACCTGTTGCTCCGAGTTCGGATCGGTGATATAAGCCTCTCGTTCCAGTCTCATTTCTTAGGAGAAACCTCATGCTCAAACATAAAAGCAAGGTTACATTTTTCCTTGCGGTTATCTTTGTCCTCTGTCTGGCCTTCCCGCCTTCACTCGCGCAGAAAGGCAGTCGCGGTGGAAGTAGTAGGAGCACATCGAGTAAGTCTTCAAGCAAGAGTACCAATGGAAAAACGGTTCACGTCAAAGGTTACACACGAAAAGACGGAACCTACGTTCCTCCCTACGATCGCGCAGCTCCAGGTACAGCGACGTCAGCTTCTTCAGCCTCTAACGTCCCTTCTGTGAGACCTCGATCAATTGAAACGACTCGCGATAAGCATGGCAGGATTAAACGAAGCGCAGCGGCGAAACACGAATTCATGCTCACGCACCCGTGTCCGATTACTGGCTCAACAAATGGCAAGTGTCCAGGCTATGTGATTGACCATATCAATCCGCTCGCCTGCGGCGGGTCTGACGCACCCTCGAATATGCAATGGCAAACGAAAGACGCCGCGAAATCAAAAGACAAATGGGAACGCGCCGGGTGCCGCTAAAACTCGCTCTATCAGATATATCGGGCTTACTACTTTCCGGCTGACAGCCGAGAACTCCTGGCACCCTCGATTCTAATTTCGAGTGGCAGCTGTCAACGACTCTGAGAAGCCGAAATCTCGCGTTCCTCTGTGCGTTCCGTTCGCGCAAGTTCGAAATATTGTTGTCTAGTCATGTCGTCGCTCTGCCGCTCCGCATAAATCTCTAAATTGATCCTTTCCTTGTCGGTAAACTGCGGCTCACTACTGTGCACCTGGGAGGCCAATTCGCGCGCAGTCGCGTAATAGTCCTTGGCCTTCTCAAAATCGCTAACGAGACGGCCATGCTGTTCGTGGGCGGCGAGGTTAATTGAATGCCGGTGGTCACGTTGTTGATGAGTCTCCAGTGCGCGGACAATATAGTCAGTCAGCGTTCGCGCCTCGACTTCGCGCAACGTACCTGTGCGGTAGTCGCCTAAATTCAGCGATGCAACTCTTTTACTTTCGAGATAGTGCTGGAGCCGCTCTCTGGTTTCTCGGACTGCAATGTCGGACATAATTTCCCGCGCAACGGCTCTTCCTTCCCAGTTGATTTCAGGTTCATTCCTCTTTTCCCAGTCATGTACCTCTCTTAACAGTTCTGCATCCCTCAGAGTCTCAGCGCTTGATTCGAGTGCATTGATCTGATGACGCTCGTATTTTGCCTCAGGCATCGCTTCGCCATTTCGGGATCGCGTCCGCAGTTCTGATTCATGCGCGTTCTGGAGGATATCAACCATCTCGCGTGCGAGATCGCGATCTGTAATCAGCGGGACTCGCCGTGCTTCGATCTGTCGGACCACTATGGTTCGCAGATTGCTCAGGTAATCAACGTCGGCAGCGGCATGTTCTCTACCTGCGGCCGAATAGTTGATCCGCGCGAGAGACCGCAAATCCAGCCGCGCAGCTCGCTCCGGGATTATTTTGGCGTCTTCATTCTGTCGAGCAATCTGCTTGTCGAGAGCTGCAAGCGACCATCTATCACCGTTTACTTCATAACTGGTGAGATGAGATAAAGCTTCGAAGTTTTCTAAACGGGTTTCCTTGGCTCGTAAGTCAGCCCGCGCCATGTTGAGTTGAGCGGAAAGCACTGCGGCCTCGGCATCGGTGCGAGTTGGAGCATTGTGTTCACGGGCGAGGGTGACACGCAGTTTTTCAAGTTCCAATGTACATTCCGGTAGGTTGAGCCTCACCGCCTGCTGCTGAAGCCCTGATAGAGTTTCGCGAGACACTAACGGCGTCAGTTGTCTTTCCGACGGCATCTCGTATCTTCTTACAATGCCCTGCTCGACTTTTGACAAGACGCCGCTAAGTGAACCGATGTCTTTTCCAAGCGCTTCGATTTTCGCTTCTCGCGCCGCCGCCAGTTCCTGCAGAGTTACAACGTGATTAGCAAGATCGGCTTCGATGGCTTGGTTACGACTGTTGTGATCTGGTGTGGCTAACCGTGAGGCACGAGCCGCTGCGCGGCGACGAACATCAAGATCGGAAATCTTTCGCTCCTCGCCGGTTGATTGATCCATTACCTCGAAGCGATAAGTGTCTCCGTGTCGTAGCGCGCGGTCATGCCAGACTTCCGCGAACAGGAGTCGCATTTCAAGCTCAAGGCGCTTCCCGAGCGCCACTCGGAAATCGCTGGCTCGATTGTTGAGAGTCTGTTCACGAGAATTCCAATTGGCAGCAATCATTTTGTGATCAAACGAAACAGCGAATCTATCCTGAGCTACTTGCTGTTCCCGATCGCGAGCAGCAACTTGTTTTTGATAATTGCGCGCAAGTTGTTCCCATTTCTCCGCGGGAGTTAGTTCTGGTTGCTGCCTAGTCTGTTGAAGATTCAGAACCTGTTGTTTCTCTAAAGCGGCAAGGAACCTGTTGCCTATGGGTCCGCTCACAATTACTTCTTTTCCATTTTGGATCTCTTTGTGAGGTAAGAGGCGTTTGGGGATGCGGCTAATCCGGCG
>DASQYL010000150.1:0-3068 GCA_035639235.1 Pyrinomonadaceae bacterium
GTTTGATCGACCGTCGCTAAAACTGGTCCCGCCTCTGTCACAGCCACGACCCAACATCAGCACCACCCACTCCAAAGAGAGTGAGCAGGACTACTATCGCCGCTTGACATCTGTCAGCCATATCAACGGTTGAGTTGACGCAGCGGCGCGAATTCGATCAACCGTCGCCGGACGGATCAAGTTGAGAAACATGCTCCCGCCGCTGGCGTCGAACGATTTGTTCGGTTGCGTTCCTAGGGATAGATTCGTCCCATTCGCCAACCGTCGTCGTACAGTTGCATTCCCACCATAGCAGCGCGAGGTTCGTCTGAGGGTACCTTGCTCGGCAGATACTTTGCGCTCGGCGTTGGCACCCATTTCCAAGTGAATTCTACTCGTGCAGACATGCCGTTGGGATCGAAAGCGATTCCCGTGACTTCGATGAATTGTCGCACAGCGACGGGAACGTGATAGAGAACCACATTGGGCGACGGAATGCCGATAGGCCCCTGATATGTCAGGACCCATTCGCGTTCGGTTCCCTTTCGCCAAGATTTGGCGGCTTCTTCGCCGTCAGAGGTGAACTCAACAACGTATTCGTGCCACCAGACGGAATCCGATTTCCCGGTTTCACGAAACGTGATGAGGCCAGCTTCCACAAGTGGTTGAATATTGGTTTGGCGGATATCGTTAATGCTGCGCCAGTCGTACCAAAATGAGCCCGTGGGCAAATCCACTTCAGTGACGCTTTGAGTAAGGTCGGGATGCGACTTGATAAGTTCGGCAGCACGAGGTCGAGTAAGCGTTTTGCTGGGAGTTGATGGTGCCGCAGCGGGTTGCGACATTGTCGTTGCAGGTTTTGTTCGTGATGTGCGGCGTTGAGCGGACGTGTCGGCACACGCCAACAGCGTGACGAGAACGACGAGCGAGGCGCAATAGTTTTTGTGAGTCATAACCAGATTCTCCTTAGTAGCGCGGACGACAAGAGTTAGGATTGTTTCTTTAGGTTTTTCTTAATCCATTTTTCAGCGTCTTCCATCACTCTGGCTGCGGCAAGTTCCCAGAAATTCCCGCCGCCGTGTTCCAGTTTGATTGCTGGTTTCCATTTTCCGTCTTCCTTGTAACTGAGTGTGGCGAAGATCGTCTTGTTATTAACCACACTTCCGGCCGGGCTGCGGAGTTCGTTCTTTCGTTCGACGACAATAATGAGATAGTCCGCATCCGCTTCATCGTCAACGATAAGAAAGTCGCGATGATTCTTCTTTAAGTCCTTAACAGTGTCTTCGAGTTTTGGATCGGCGAAGCCGCCTTCGGGAACAGGCGCTGTCTTTATCAGAAGCTTCCCGAGTTTTTCTTTGTCGGTAAGTGCGCTACGAGTGGTGGCCGCGACAGCGGCCACGACAAATAGCGTGACGACCACAATCGCACCACGCAAAAAGAACCTGTTCATTGGGGTTTCCTCCATGTGAGATTAGGTAAAAGGCCAAAAGGTAAATAAGCAACCAAACGTTTGAGTTGACGCAGCAGCGCGATTTCATTCGAGCATCGCCGCACGAATCAAGTTACGAAACACGCTCCCTCCGCTCGCGTCCAACGAGTCGTTCGGCGGCGGCTACGATGAAATATCTCAACTGATCTTTTTTTCCGCTACTATACCTGTAAGTAACCCGCGAGGACGTGCCTCTTCGGTTATGAAATACTCTGGCGGCTCCACATCGATGTTTTCTGGACGACGACAAATAAGATACCTCCACTGTTTTTCTTGCCACTTCCAGTAAATGAAACCATTTTTACAAAGGCGCTCTAGGTCTTTGTAGGTGAATTTCTTTTCCTGCGATAAATATTGCTCGACGAGAGAAATATACAAATCACTAGCAGCCTGGTGATTAAGCCATAACCATCGGCTAAGATTAGGATCATTATGTTTGTTTGTGTACGCTTCAATCTCCAGATGATCCCAGATTACGTATCTTGATCGGTCAAGAGAAGCCCATAACTGTTCACGTCTCCTTCGCTCAATAGAAATAGTGCGACGCCATTGATAAAGACCGAATGCTACACCGAACATCAACCCTAAAAGGCTCGCAAAGATGCCAATAGTGTTCCAGAGATTATTAGACATAATTCCAAAGATTACTTCATGCTTTTAACCAAAAGAAAGACGCCCAACGGTTGAGTGGACGCGGGCGAGCGCCAACACGAAACAATAAAATCAACAAAACTTGTTGAGAAACACGCTATCGAGGCCTCGCGTCCAACGATTTATTCGGGCCGCCCACTGATGTCAGAGGTTCGCGTCCGTGAATAGTTTCTTAAGCCCAAAGGCAGCGCCGGAGCTATCCGGTGTCCGTAAATACGTGCGGCTGTCGTTTCCCATGAAAAGACTTAGAAACCCGAAGCTGATTACCGTAACAAATCCTTTGGCATACTCGACGAGCGCATCAGCCTCCGCCCAAGTGGGAAGAGTGCGAGCGCGGTGGTCGATCGCTTCGTTATGCGCGATGACCTTGTTGCGCGCTTCCCTAAGCGCGACTATAGCACGCGATAGTTGTGGAGCTGAGAGAGTACCCGTGCCAGGAAAGAGATCTCTAAAATGTGCGGCCACATAAACGGCCAATTCAGAGTCATTGACCTTCCCGAAAGCTGAATCGTAAGGAGTTCCCACCAATATTTCTTCAAGCTTGTGCCGTTGGGGTAATGACCATGATGACGCGTTGCGCTCAATAAGATTAAGTATTGCCGGGATGCTTCGCGTTGGGTATTTGCGATCTTCGGGATCAAATATCTTGGTTATGCAAAGTGTCTGTCGGTCAGAGTATGCGACCTGCATAGAGCCAAAAAGGCGTCCGAAACCGCGCGCATTTACTTCGTCTGCGTGCCTTCCGATTTCGAGTGCGACGAATTTTGCCTCTTCGGCAAAGAAGATTTCTTTTGCCACACCATCCAGCAAGTAATCTTTGAGCGTTGACTCTGGAGTCTTAGAACTCATAACAAAGGTTTGCGGGCCGAACGGTGGAGTTGACGCGGGCCGCGCGGTAGCGCCAACTTTGATTTACAAAAGCTTCTTAAGAAACACGCTCCCGCCGCTC
>DASQYL010000151.1:0-6847 GCA_035639235.1 Pyrinomonadaceae bacterium
TAATGCTGACCGCGATCGTAGCCTTCGCGAAACGGCTTACCCCCGGCATCGTCGCCGTACCTCTTAGCCAGAGTCTGCTGTGCCTGATCGCATGACTGACCGCGGCAATCCGGCCGCATTGCGGCCTCGAATCCGAGACGATACTTCGCTTCGTCACTATCGAAGTTACCGCCCTGGTTCGTGTAATGCTCACGCTCCGCGTCACGTAGTCCAATCCACCACTCTTCGCGAGCCGCATCGACAGACTCAGCGCCCGCGCGCGACAATTCAGCACGCGCTCTTTCGGCAAGGTTGTCGTCTACGAAGGCGATTACGACTGAGCGGCCCCGACGAAGTGCATCTTCATAAACGAACAACTCGTCGCGCGGAATGCCGTCAGCAACTCCCTCCTCTAACGCATGGCCCGCCGCCACACCTGCTGCGCCGCCAGCCGCGCCGAGAATTGCGGCGCCGATGATTCCAAAAACCAAAACCGGTCCAACGCCGGGTATCAAGAGACTCGCGGCGGCCACGCCAGCCTCCAAACCACCTGCCACACCGAGCGCAGCGCCAACCGTGCCGCCCAGCGCGGCACCCATACCCGGCTGCTCCGCATCAGTTATCGGTACGCCGGCTTCGATTTCATTCTCACGCGTGTGCGGTGAGAGTACCGCGATGTGTTTGTCAGGAATGCTCAGCGACCGCAACATCGCCGACGCGCGTTTCGCATCGGCGAACGAATTGAAAATTCCTACGATGCTTTCCATGTTTCAATCCTCCGCCAGATCATTTGCGCAGATCGTGCCAAAGCTCAGGCCGCGGAAATTAACGGAAATCTCAAGCATGTTGCCTTGAAAGACTGCCGCATCTGAATGGAAAGCAAACAACTTCACTGACTTTTGCCTTCTGATGTTGACCTTTCTTTTCCGATTGAGCCATAAACAAACACTATGTTAAGGTGTCACACATGACAGCAATCGCGGAAGAGAACGTATTCGACGTGGTCGATAAGCATTGGCCCATGTCAGTCGGCGACGGCAAAGCGACGCGCAAGAAGAAACCGCGCATACTCGCGATTACGACTGACTGCTGCACCGGTTGCGCCGGCTCGCCCGCGTGCATTGAGTACTGCCCGATCGAAGCGTGCATGTTCTGGGTGCCGGATGAAGATCACACTCCATTCGGCCGCATCGAAGTCGATCCATATCTCTGTATCGGTTGTCAGAAGTGTACGAGTAAGGGACCGGACGGCGCCTTTCTCGATGGCTGTCCGTGGGACGCGATCGAAATGATCCCAACTGAGGATTGGGAGATGATGCACGGTATCAGTCTTCCCGATTCACCGCCACCACCACCACCCAGCGCCGAAGTCTCAGAAGCACGACCGTAACGAAGGGCAAGTCGGGAAAAAGACTCGCCGCAGATCAACGCGGACGACGACGATCAGAATTTGATTTTTGATCCGCCACTATTCGCGTTAAGCCGCGGCTAATTTCTATTGGTCTGCCCTTCCTTACGGTCGGGCTTTTGACACCTCGGCGCCAAACGCCACCTTCGACGTCAACGCCGCCAACAGATAACACGCGCTGCCCATCAACATCGCGGCCTGAAACCCGGCCATCAACGCCACAAATACAGTCGTTACTGATCCGATAACCGACATGATTCCATTCAACCCCCAATAGAACGGCGGCGCGGGCAGCGAATCTTTGCCGGTTTCACGCAAGCCACGCGGAAACGGCATCCCCATCGCCAACCCCAATGGCGCAATCAAAACAACTGCAACCGCAATCCGCCCCCATAGCGGCAACCACAAAAGCGCCGGCACCAGCTTCGGTAACGCCAGGGCTTCGATGCCGCCGATGATGGCAACTGCTGCGCACGCCAACCACATCGGGAAACGGGCGCTCAACGAACTTCCGATTCCACCGAATGCCAACAACGTGAACAGCAGAAGCGACAGCGTATAGATCGGATGGCCCACCAAGAGCGTCAGGTTCTGCAACAGCGCCAATTCGACGGCGATGAATCCAAACCCAAGTGCAGCGAAGTAAATTAACGATCCGCCATACCGGTACGCAGACTTCCGGCCTGCTTGATTCTCGATCTTGTTCTTTCGAGGCACCCCGAAAACGGCAAACAACGCCAACATCCCCACACTTGGCCCAACCAGCCACTTAACCAAACGCTCTGCAATCGCGCCCGGCATGCGATAAGGCCGATCGATCGCGAAATAGAACGGACTGTCATCCCACACCGGTCCCACAAATCGAGGCGATGCATCGTCGTATTGCTGCAACGTCTTGGTCCCGGCGAGTACTTCTTTAATTCCCGGCGGCGCGATGCCGTTCGGCGCCACGATCGGATGCGCCTGCGTCCACTTATTCTCTATCTCCGAGACTTCATCATCACTGAAAGGCCGCTTGCGCAACATGAAAAGCATCTGCGGATAGTCATTAGGGTTCGCCTGCTTCTCCATCAAGACGACGATTCGCTTCGCCGCTTCGCTCGGCCCCAGTGTCGCCACCGAATTCGAAACCAGCCGCGGGATGTCCATCTCCCAACGCAGAATTACGAGAATCCCATCCGGCTTCAAATGATCGTAATAAGCGCGCACCGCTTCCGTCGTGTACAGATAATTCTCCGAAAGCGATAATCCACCCGACGCCACCGACGCCCACGAATCGACAAAGCCCAGCAGGATGATGTCGAACTTTCGATCCGTGCGGCTGATGAAGTTGCGGCCTTCGCTCTGAATTGTCTCGACGTCAGGCCGGTCATAGAGATTTCCCGCGCGCGCGCCGTAGCTGCGCACGAACTTCAGCATCAGAGGATTCATCTCGACCGCTGTGACTTTCTTCGAGCCCGAAGCCAGCGCCGCCACCACGTCCGGCCCGCCGCCTGGTCCAATGATCAAAGTCTCGGCATTCGGCGTTAGCCGAAACGGCAGGGCCCGATAAGACCATTTCATGTCCTGCACGTTCTCGAGATTCCCGTCCCAACCGCGAATCCCCGTCCACGCGTCCGAGTCGATGTAGAGCCGCGCAAAACTATCCGGCAACCCTTCCACGCAATCGATGCGCGAATAAGCATTCCATCCCGTCTGCACGATACGCGAGCCGGGCGCGGCATCCATCTGATTGCGCATCGCCTTAGTCGTCCCGGGCTTGACGCGAAACGCTCCAAACCTAGTCGCCGCAAAAGCGCACCCCGCGGTGATCAAAACCATCGCCACCGCCGTAACCTGAATGAGACGACCCCAAGGCGAATTGTCAGAACCGCCTGCGGTAGCGGGCGGGCCAGTCCTGCCCTCTCCCTCTGGGAGAGGGTTGGGTGAGGGCTTAGCGACCCGGTTTCTATTCTTATTTTCCTGAGCCTGCGAAGCAGGCGATAGAGCTAACAACAACGCCGCCACCGCCGGCGCAATCGCTCCAACCAATAACGCCGCCTCCCCACCAAACACGTGCAATAGCAACGTCACCAACACTGCACCCAAAGCCGCTCCCACCAAATCATAAAAGTACAACGTCCCCGCCACCGCCCGATGAATATCAAACACAATCGACAGCGCCATCCCCGCGAGAAAGAACGGCGCCAGCGGCGCCAAGAAGTAAAGCGGCAGCCGGTCCATATCAAACGGATACCGCACCAACAACCAGAGACAAAGCGGCACCGCGCCCGCATAAAGCAGCGTAGTCAACGCCGCCGCATTCATCGACAACGTCCGCTGCGTATTGCCCTCTCGCTTTGAGAGAGGGTTAGCTGATTCCAGTTCTAAATTCCTCTCCCTCTGGGAGAGGTTAGGTGAGGGTGCGAAGCTGACCGCCGCATCACCTATTAAATTTTTGTTTGCGCGCGAAGCGCGCGCCTCGGCGCTTGCTTCTCCTAACCGCTTCCCCCTAACCCCTAACCCCTGCTTTATTAAGTGGACAGTAAAGCCCCCGAGTCCCCATCCCAGCAGCGCAACAGAGATCGCCACAAAAGCAAAGTGATACCAAATCGACGCCGAATAAATGCGCGTCAACCCAACTTCAAGAATCAGACCCGAAAGTGTAATTAAGAAAACCGATATACGAGTGCGCATAAGGGAGTAAGTAGAAGCGAACCGGACTCAAACGTCAAGCGGAATGAGGATTCTGAACTCTCCAATCCGCGTGAATCCAACTTCGAGAATTAGCCTAGAATGAGTGACCAAGCAAATCGCGATTTGATCGAGTAGGCCGCGCGCCGGCTCCTGATCCTTTTATCATGGTGCGCAAGTTATGAGGGTAAGGTTGAAACGCCACGCAATTAATGCCGTACGAACGATTTATTGGCATACCGTGCTCAACCGCGATGGAATGCTTGGAAGCCAATTGAAATTTTCCACATCCTCAGTTTTGAAGCCGCATCGCGTGAATACTGCAGTCCAGAATGTTTCCAAGCTACTCAATGTTGGCCGATCAGCTACGTAGGGGGTAGCTTTTTCAGAAGTCGGGATAATGATCGTTATGTGAATTCTGGCGAGGTTAGGAAACTTTGCGATCGCATCCAGTTTTGAAATCGCCTCGGAAGTCGGCTGCTCTTTTAGATCAATCCGAACGTTGCCGGCGTTAAGCGCGCATTGTTCAATCATGTCGCTAATAACAACCAACTCAAGACAGGCGTCTTTACCTTCGCTAGAGGACGAGCCCACTTGTCGAAAGTGTTTATCGGCGAGTTCGAGAGTATTAAGGATGCAAGTTCGATCGGTTGGCTGTCTTTCGTTTATTTCGTCATATTGTTGGGTGATCTTGTCTCCTATTCTCTTCCGACGCGACTCCTTATCGTCAGGCGTTAATTTAATTGCTGAGCCGTGACCCTCATCGATAGCCGTAGGTTTTTCCGTTTCTCTGTGAATCGGATAGATCACGTAGTCTGTCTGATCGGGAAACTTATCGAGGACGTCGGCAGTCAGCTTCGCAACTTGTTCTACCTCACCCTTCTGAAGGCTTTTCGTAACGTCGGCTAGGATCATCAGGAATACAGGTCGAGTTGGTGTTGGGGTAGGCGTCGGCGGCGGAGGCTTTAGAACTCCGCACCCTGACGCGATTGCCATGACTGCTGTGATAAGCGGTACGTATATTCCTTGAATCTTATGCATCGTTCGACCTGATTTTGTCGCGTGCGCGTTGAGCTAACAGCTGCTCGATAACTTTTTCACAACGCTCATAGAGAGTAGCCCCCTCTTCTAAAGTCTCTGCGACTAACTTTCCGCGCGCATGGCCGTGTAAGTATAGGTTTCTTTTCAACGAGACCCTCCACGCAAGTTCAGCCGCAGAACCGAGCGTGGAAGTAATTCGCGACTTCACTGCCTGCATAGCTGTTAATTTTCCTCTTTCTTTTTGAAGGAGTAACGTCGCGCGATCGAACTCATATTCGCAACTCACGAATTCAGCATCGGCAAGTTCAAACTGCTTTGCGTTCCTTAGCTTCGCACCGCTTGCAGAGAAACAAACTCCTCCCACAATCGGCAAAAGAAGGGTTAGGGCAATAAAGGTTTGGATTAACCACTGACTAGCTGTCACACCAGCCTTGGCGCGGTAACGATTTTCAACTTCCGTGGCTATTTCGGCTTCCGTATAAACCGGTCGCAGGCTGTTTGGGTTGTTCTGATTAAATTGCCGATTTTCGCGATCCTGCGTTCTGACCTCATTCTCTATTTCACGCCGCACTGCCTGCTGCTGTTGTTCGGCCCGAAAGTGCCCGAGCGAGTACAAGGTACCAATGAATCCCAGGAGGATTACGGTCAAAACTATAACGACAGACCAATGCGGGCGCTGAGCCGCTGTCCGAGGCAGGATCACGACGTCCAAGTAGTACTTCACAATTATTCCGACTAACGCAATACCAGCGGCCAGTGTCATAGATTCCCAGAAAGTTCCGATGACATACCAAGGGTGAAACAGCAGATGATCGATTAAGAGCTTGGTGCTAGAGCCAATGTTAGCAACATCAGGCGGCATATTTGCTTCAACTGGCACCTGAAAACCTGAGGCGACTAGCTTTAGAGAAAGGGGTATGTCCGCTGCAAAGAGGCACATTGCGAACACGAAGTACAGATAGCCGAGCGGCCTTGAAAACTCCGCGTAATTCTCGTTACGTCGCGTCGACACCTCATCATAGAGTTTTTCGGCACGTTCCAATCTTACGCGCTTGTGTTCTACAAGCTGTTCCAACGCTGGGATTTTTCCCTCGCAGTCTCCTATTTTTGTCTCAGTGGACTTGAGTTCCCTTTCCAACTCCTTTCGAACCTGGCCTTCGACAACTTCGTTGTTTAGTTTCGCGTTTTCTCCGCAGCGGCCATCGGTCCATCCCAAATGCCATTCTTCGGGCGTGTATTCATAAGGTGGCTTTCGGTACTTCTTATTATTGCCATCGGACGGATCCGCATCTGGCTCTTGGCCCGGTGGGAATTCGTACTCCGGATGAATGAGCGGGTCTATTAATGGTTCGTCTCCATCCTTTCTGCTTAATTCTTGGATAAAATCATCAACTTTATAGGATCGGCGATTCCGCCATGGGCGTCTCATTTCCAACCAGTTTCGTAACCTACGCAGCCTACTAACCTGCGGTTGCCCATTTTGCTTGTTGGCTTCGGTCTTTTCTTTCATTGGCCGGTTATATATATATTCAAGCCGCGACAACCGTATCAAAATGCGGAAGAATATCCTCACCTCTAAGAAGATTGCGCGCGACAATACCGAAGGCAAAATCTCCTCTGAAAATGATTAGTTCACGTTCGCGCTCCATAATTAAATCGCTAAGCTGTTTTTCAAATTGCGACTCTAACTCTCTCTTCGCTTGCTCGTCAGCTCTTAGCCGATTCTCGAGCACCCCTAGCTCGGTT
>DASQYL010000152.1:0-10948 GCA_035639235.1 Pyrinomonadaceae bacterium
GCTCGGCTTCAATCTGGTCGGCTATGGCTGCACTACGTGTATTGGAAATTCCGGCCCGCTCGATCCAACCATCGAAGAGATGGTGAACGATCACGATCTGATCGCGGCCAGTGTGCTCTCCGGCAATCGCAACTTCGAAGCGCGCGTGCATCAAAGCATCAAGGCGAACTTTTTGATGAGCCCGCCGTTGGTCGTGGCGTTTGCGCTGGCCGGGACAATTGAAAAAGATCTCTCGAAAGATCCGGTCGGACAAAATGAGAAAGGCGAGGATGTTTTCTTGAAAGACATCTGGCCGTCGATGGAAGAAATCAGAGCCTCGATGCGCGACGCGCTCGACGCCGAAACGTTTCGCCGTCTGTACGGCGCCTTCGCCGATCAAAATCCGATGTGGAATTCGATTTCCGCCTCGAGCGGTCTGACCTATCAATGGGACGCGAACTCGACCTACATCCAGGAGCCGCCGTTCTTCGAAGGCTTCGGCGCCGAAGCCGGCGAGATGGCGAACCTCGAAGGCGCGCGGCCTTTGGCGATCTTCGGCGACTCAGTCACGACCGATCACATCAGTCCCGCCGGCGCGATCAAAGCGACTTCGCCCGCGGGTGTTTATCTCCAGCAGAAGCGCGTCGACGTGGCGGACTTCAACAGCTATGGCTCACGTCGCGGCAATCACGAAGTCATGATGCGCGGCACGTTCGCCAACGTGCGCATCAAAAACCTGATGGTGCCGGGAACCGAAGGCGGCGTCACGCTTCATCAACCCGATGGCGAACGCATGAGCATCTACGACGCGGCGATGACATATCAAAGCGAAGGCACGCCGCTCGTAGTGATCGCCGGACAAGAATACGGCACCGGTTCATCGCGCGACTGGGCCGCAAAGGGGACTCGGCTGCTGGGCATCAACGCTGTCGTCGCCGAAAGCTTCGAGCGTATTCATCGCAGCAACCTGGTCGGCATGGGCGTGCTGCCGTGCCAATTCAAAGAGGGCGTTAACGCCGCGTCATTGAATCTCGACGGCACCGAGACCTTCGACATCACCGGCCTCGTGCCGACGGATCAGAATTCCAACGGCTCCGGCAAAAAGTTCAAAGTCACACCGCGCATGGACCTAACGCTAACGATTCATCGCGCCGACGGCTCAACCGATCAAGTTCCGGTCGTCCTCCGAATTGACACGCCCATTGAGATCGATTATTACCTGCACGGTGGAATTTTGCCGTATGTGTTGAGGCAGTTGTTGGCGGGGACGACGGGATTCTAGTTTAGTCGTCGCGCAGCGACGGTCCTCTCAGTGCGCTGAAAGCGCACAATTCAATTAGCCCAGGGTAAGCGCGAAGCGCGCCACCCTGGGTTTCGTGTTTTGGTTATCTAGATCGCCCTGAAGGGGCGAAATGAGTCGTGATCAGGCGTAGGCAAAACTATGAAGGTTACTCTTTAGCTGTGGCATTTTGAACTACAATACTGCCTAGGTGAAAGCATCGTGTCTGAGTTAGCCAAAGAGATTGAAGAAATTATCGATTATGCGAAGGGGAATTTCTTTCCAACTTCAAACATTCTACGTCATGCGTTAGTGGTCGCTAAGAAGATTCAGGATGAGAAGTTTGAGATGTTCGTCACGAACGAACTAAAGGGCTACAAGAGCGGTCCTTTGCCATCTCATCGTAAGATTCGGGGTATGGTTGTATTGGTGCCATCTTTTGGTGCATTTCAGAGAGTCGATCTTCGGAAATTGGAGGCGGAAGCCATTCGCAAGGTTTCGACAGCCCACGTCGCAGAAACCATACCGATCATTGAAAACACGATCAACTTTCAAGGCGACGACGGGTTTTTTACCGTCGGCTTTAGCAGTGAGAATGAAGGAGTGTTGGCTCCCACAGAAAGCGGGCAAATCGAATATGGCATTCTTCTACAGAACATGCAGATGAAGGAATTGCTTGACGAGGTTCGTGGGATCATTTTTGACTGGGCAATTGAACGGCAGCGGGATTTACTAACGACGGCGGAACTTAATCCTGCCCCAGCCAAACCTCAAAAATTACGAAGTCGTTTTCTGGAGTATCTCAAGGACAACAAGCAGTGGATTTTTTCAGGCGTAGGCGTGTTGGCACTAATTGTTCTTGGTGGCGTAGTAATCCACTTTGTAACGCCGCCGCGCGATTCGGGAACAACTGCTGAAGCGACCGCACTGACCACTCAAAGAGAGACTTTAGAAGTGCCGAGACTTGGAGACTTTGAAGTGTTCTACCCCAAGCCCTTCACGTCTATTCCAAACCTTACCTTCAACAAAAAAATAGGAAGCGTTTACATCGGGTCCGAGTACGAAGTCTTAGAACAACGCAAGGACGGTTTCAAAATTAGAATGCTAAGTATTGCTGACGGCAGGGCGATCGAATGGATCGCCGTAGGCCCTACTAAATAGCGTCTTCATTTCTATCGCCCCTTCAGGGCTCACCGATTTGTTCCGTTTTTGATCCCAGGGTGACGCGCTTCGCGCTTACCCTGGGCTATTTTGTTTCACGCCTTCAGCGTGATGAAGGACAGTTCGCGAGTTCTTTCTGGGCGCGAGGGAGGATGAAGACTTCGTATGCCAACTATGAGCCCTCAATTTCTTTAATAGCCTGGGCGAAAGGAATCGGTTCTTCGTTGGCGGCTTTAGCTCCGTCGAATGCACGAATAGCTTCCAGTTCTTCCTGGGCTTCGAGTAGCTCTGAATAACGATCCAAGTCCAGAAGCACGGCCGTCTTGTTGCCGTTCGCATCGATAACGAATTGTTCTTGGTTGGTACTCATCGTCGCGATTATAACAAATTGCCCGCCCGCTACCGCAGGCGGTTCTGACAAATCGCTACCGTTCCAGCGCCTTCCGATCCCATTTCGCCAAATTCGCTCCTGCCTCGTACGTACTCTGACAGAATTCCATCAACGCAGCTTCGGGCGAAGATGATTGTCTTACCGCATCGTACGGCAAGAAGAATTCGTTCACGTCTTTTGAATAGAAAGCTGCTTCGGGTTTGATCTTGGCTTCGCCGAAGCCTTGCGGTTCGGGTGCGGCGTAGGCGTAGAAGGCAGCCTCGAAGCCGTTGCCACCCGGCCAGAAGCCGTGGCTGATCACTTCGTGTGAATAGGCTTCGACGGTGATTTTGTCGGCGCCTTCACGTGGCGGCGCCGAGCGGCCGGAGAAACGGGTGACGGCGTGATCGAAGCTGCCCCACCAGAAATGAACGGGGCTGACTTTGCCTACGAAACGCGCGCGGAATTGTTTGAAGACATCGTCGATCGAAACCAGCGCGCGCCAGAATCGGTTGACGTAATCGGCGTCGTAGAATTTGTGAACTTGATCCTGTTCGAAGAGAATTGCTTCGCGCACGGCTGAGAACGGGGAAGGCACTTCAACCGGCATCGTCCAAATCTTCACGTTGATTCCTAAATCGCGCAGCGTGGTCATCAGCTCTTTATAAAAATCGGCAACCGATTGCGGTTTAAGATCGATTGAAGTCAAGGCGCCGTCGCTGCAATCGATGCGCAGCTTGTGATCGATGAAATCAAAATAGATTTCGAAGATGCGATCTTCATAAGGCATCACTGATGTCGTCAGGCCACGCGCCGAAACATACAGCGGGACGTTCCACCAGTGATTGACGAGCGGCGTTTGCTTCAGGCGAATCTTGCCGACGATCTGCGTCCACATGTGCAACGTCGCGAGCGTGTCCTGCCACTCTTCCAGGATTAGTTCAGGCCAGGTGTTCGGATTCATGATGCTTACGATACAGAAAGATCGGCCACAGATAAACACAGATTGTCACAGATAATTTGCTCTGATCGGTGCTGAATCTGTGTTT
Organism: Pyrinomonadaceae bacterium; assembly: GCA_035639235.1. Taxonomy (GTDB): domain Bacteria; phylum Acidobacteriota; class Blastocatellia; order Pyrinomonadales; family Pyrinomonadaceae; genus UBA11740. The sequence continues at coordinate 3,839 of DASQYL010000152.1, forward strand.
ATCTGTGGCTTCGACTTCGTCTTTGGGAGGTGCTAGATTCTTCTCATGTCAACACCACAACCGCAAACAACACCGCGCCGTTATCAACTTTTCATCAACGGTCAATTTGTCGATGCTGAATCGGGGAAGACGTTCAAGACACCGAACCCCGCCACGGGCGAAACCTTCGCTGAAGTTGCCGAAGCCGACCGTGGCGATATCGATAAAGCGGTCGCCGCCGCGCGCAAAGCCTTCGACGGCAAATGGTCGAAGATGAGCGCGCGCGATCGCGGTCGGCTGCTTTACAAGCTGTCGCAGTTGATTGAACGCGACACGCCGCGACTCGCGGAACTCGAGACGAGTGACAATGGCAAGCCGATCAAAGAATCGAGCTATATCGATCTGCCGAGTGTGGTTGAGAACTTTGAATACTTCGCCGGTTGGGCCACGAAGATCGAAGGCGAGACGATTCCGGTGCCCGGCCAGATGTTCAATTACACTTTGAGGGAACCGGTTGGCGTGTGCGGACAAATCATTCCGTGGAATTTTCCTTTGTTGATGGCGGCGTGGAAACTTGCGCCCGCGCTGGCTGCCGGAAATACGGTGGTGCTGAAGCCGGCAGAACAAACTCCGGTGACGGCGCTCGAACTCGCGAAGTTAATTCAGGAAGCTGGATTTCCCGAAGGCGTCGTTAACGTTGTTCCCGGTTATGGTGAGACAGCGGGCGCGGCGCTCGCTGCGCACAAAGGCATCGACAAGATAGCGTTCACCGGATCGACGGAAGTTGGGAAATTGATCGCAAAGTCGGCCGCGGATAATCTCACGAAAGTCTCGCTCGAACTAGGCGGCAAAGCGCCAAACATAATTTTCGCCGACGCCGATCTCGATCAAGCAGTGAACGGCGCGATGATGGGCATCTTTTTCAATCAAGGCCAGGTGTGTTGCGCCGGCTCTCGTTTGTTCGTCGAAGAAAAAGTGAAGGACGAATTCCTGGGACGATTCAAAGAAAAAGCGGAGAAGGTTAAAGTCGGCGATCCGATGGACAAGGCGACGATGATGGGACCCCAGGTTTCGGAAGAGCAGCTGGCGAAGATCAGATCGTACGTCGGCATCGCGCGTGATGAAGGCGCGACGGTTTTCGCGGGCGGCGAATGTCCGCAACTCGATCCGCAATTCAAGAACGGCTATTTCTTCCAGCCGACGATTTTCAGCGAGGTGAAGAATTCGATGCGCGTCGCGCAGGAAGAGATCTTTGGACCAGTCACTTCGGTTATCACCTTCGACAACGACGACGATCTGATTCGTCAGGCGAACGAAACGATCTACGGATTGTCGGCCGGCATCTGGACCAAAGACATCACACGCGCGCATCGCTTTGCGAAAGCGGTGAAGGCCGGCGTCGTCTGGATCAATACTTACAACATGTTCAATGCGGCGTCTCCGTTCGGTGGCTACAAGCAATCGGGTTATGGCCGCGAAATGGGCCGGCACGCGCTGGAACTTTACACCCAAGTGAAGAGCGTGTGGGTTGATCTGTCGGGAAAACCAATCGGTTGGTTTGGAAAATGAGTTAAGACCCTCAGATTTTGCCTATGAGTCTTACGAACTGTTGCTCGGCCGGTCCATCGTCCTTGATATTTTGAATTGTTACCTTTCCGCGTTGGACGTTGTGCGCCTCTTCAACCATTTTTCGGATCGCCCGGGCGGGTGAACTTGTCGGAGTCAATTGAAAGAACTCCTTGAGCACAAATAGGCCAACTTGTTCCACATCAGGATATCGTTGCTGAATAATGGACGCACCGAGGTAAACTTGCTCGAGCTTAGCCTTTGACCTCACGTCATCTCGCTCAGCATCGGTTGAAGCCATGGCTTTCAACGAAGGGTAGTCTAGTTTAACGGTCGTGGTTAATCGCTCTTCGAAGTCACTAATCTTCATGCTCTTTCCTCGCTCCGACTCTTCCGGTCCGGTGCCGGCGAAAATCCAAACACAAGGTTTGAGACTGAAAACGCGCCCGCGTCGTACGTAGACGTTTTGCTCCAAGGGTGCGAGAAACGAACTATAAACGGGAGCATTATCGAGCCGGGCGTTGATCTCGTCCACGATTACGAGCACCCTTTGTTCCCGATTAGCCTGTTCCGTTGCCACCGCGTCAAACAGATCCAACAGATCGTCGCGGTGCAACATTTGCGAGATATCGAAGGACAGGGGCGAGAGTTTGAATTTCCTGGCCAATAATTTTGCCAGATGGCTTTTGCCAGAGCCGGGATCTGCCTGCAAGAGGATACTCAAAGATCTAATGGGATCGTTAGTGCGAATAAATGCGCGCAGGCGTTTACCAATATCGATTATGTGTTTCCGTTTCGCCTGAATACATGCGACGTAGCCCGGCAAGTCGGAGGCGCCGCGCCAAACTTCCAGGCACGGCTCAGAACCTTCAGGCGAAAGAATACCCATCTGGTTCATTGCGGAGGTCCATTCACGTTCCTGGGTGTCCCACTCGCGAATCACGGCCGTGGGTCTTACCGACAACAGCGGCTGTGCCGCCGGCGTGATGTCTACCGGAACCCCGGCTTCGATATGAGCAAGCGCTAAAGCTTCCTCAAATAATTCCTTATGCCACTCCGACCCGGTAGTGTGAAACTTGTGGACCAGCACGCCTAGCAGAGCACTCGGCCAGCCGACTTGCGTAATACCTTCCTCCGGTGGCTGCGCTTTTGCCGTGATGCACTTCTTGCCGCGGCTTACTCGACCGATTACCTCGCGGTCTTCCGAGAGGATGAGCGTTGGTGATTGCACGGCGCGCAGAGAAGTGTAGCTTTGGTAGGTGATTTTATTTTCCGAACCTGACAACCAACTTCCCCACGGGTTATCAGGCTCCGCCACTTCCGGTCCAATGAGACGAAGATCAATACGATCGCGTATTACGTCCAGCCATTCAGGAGCTTGACTCTTGGTGCGCACGTACCACCTGGCTTTGTGGAAATGCTTGTTGAGTTGCTCTATCAATTGGGGCGTTATCGCGCCTTTGCACAGATCGTGGATCACAATAGCGCCGACCTTGTCGCTAGCCGGTAGCCCCGTGGGAAGTACGCCCTGGTTGCGTCGGCGCTTCTCTTTAACCTCTTCGGGCGGCTGCTCCCAATCTATCCGACTCAACTGTACGATCCCATCTTCAGTCGAGTGATAGAGTCGGACGACCCTCGTAGTCGGACGGTCCTTGTGAAGCGGCAACAAGGTAACGCCGGGCGGCGGCTCAGAACATACCGGTCGATTGAGCAGGAAGTTAGCCTGATTGGCGTGGCAATCCGGTTTTGGACGATGGATCAGGTGCAGTAACTGGTTGGTGTCCCCATCATTCCAATCGCCGATTCCCCAAATGTGATAGTCATTGGAGCTTGACCGCAGCGAATTCAGCACTCTGGCTACGTGGCCGGCGCTACAAAGATCCAAGATGCGGTCCTCACGCTTGCTGGACGAACGGTAGTGAACAAATCCAGTGTGTGAGCTGATCTCTGAGTGTTGCCGAACCAAGTACCAATATTCGTCAACCACCCAATCACCGGCTATGATAATGTCTTTCATGGGGACTCTCCTGTGAATACCGCCGTTAGGCCTAAGCCGCTCAAGGCTCATAGGGCTCTGTGTTGACTGGGACTGGCGGTTGATGAGAACTGGGATGATTATCCGCGCTATTCGAAGATAACACAACAATTCGCAGCGCCCTCGAAAACTCATTACGGCGCCAAAACGCCAACGGCGGCTGGTAGTATTTTCTCTCGTTAGTTAAATTCCAATTTCCCCCGCCCGGGTCAATCTCGCGAAAAAGGATTTGCGAATGGTCAAACGAATCGCCGTTCACCTCAGTGTGCCCGCCGTTTTAATTCTCTGCGCCGCTGTTTTGTCGCCGGCGCAATCACCGAACACCGGTTCGATCATCGTCACGGTGGTTGATCAAAATGACGCGCTCGTAAGGGGAGCGAACATTTCGGTGACGAACACGGCAACCGGCGCCGTGCGCGAAGGCGTTTCTGGGGATGAAGGCACAGCGACCATTGCCGCATTGTCGCTGACCGGAGAATATAAGGTCGCCGTTACCATGTCCGGTTTCAGTGCCGGGGAAGTGTCTGGTCTGAAGTTGCGCGCAAGTGAAACGGCGACGGTGAAGGTGAAACTGATTGCGAGCGGCGGCCAGAACCAGGTTACCGTTTTCGGCACGACCGAGGGTTTGCGCACCAGCCCGCAAATCGGGGTCCCGCTGGAAACAAAGCAAATAGACGAGACGCCGATTCTCGGCCGCAAGACGACCACGTTGCCGCTGCTTAATTCCGCTTTCCGGCAAGGGAAGGGCACCGGCGATCTCTTCGTCAACCAAACTTATTTCATAACCGGGGTTGGCTCGCGTCGCGCGACGACTTTCACCACTGACGGCGCCAGTGACGACGAAGGTTGGGGACGGCAAACAGCGATTGCGACCATCCCGATTGGCGCGATCCAGGAAATGCAAGTTTTGACGAATGCGTTCTCTTCGGAATTCGGTTGGACTTCAGGACCTGCACTGAACATCGTCACCAAGTCGGGCACGAATGATCTTCACGGCGAGGGAATTGTTCTGGTTCGTCCGGGTAGTTGGCAGGCAAAGACTTTTTCGACGAAGAATTTCTGTCCACCGTCAGTTTCCTCGTGCGTGGTTCCGAGTAATCTCGTAGCAATTAATCCGGTCGACATCCCCGACGCATTGCAACAAGTTTCCGGATCGATCGGTGGTCCAATAAAAAAGGACCGCACTTTCTTTTTTGGCACTTCTGATTACACGCGACAGAATCGCACGACGTTTCTGTCGAGCACGTTGCCGGCTTTTGTTTTGCCGGCGGACGGCCATCTGGATTACACGGGTCACTATCGGCAGTTTCTTTTTGATGGCCGAGTCGATCACCGGTTCTCGTCGCGTGAAACATTCATGGCTCGGGTAAATGTCGATCGATTTTTCGACGACAATCCGCAAGATGCGGTGGGCGGCACCAGCGCGCCGAGCGTAGCGCGCAGATACTCGCGCCATGCCTGGACGCTGCAGTCAAACCTGACCTCGGTAATTACCCAGCGATTTCTCAACGAAGCCCGCTTCGCCTACTTGCACGGCGATCCGGTCACACTCTGGGAAGCGCAGAATCTGTCGACGACTTACACGCGCGCCGGCGCGGTGCCGTTCACGATTGGCCAGTCGCGCGCTTCAAATCTCTGGAGTCATCAATTCCAATTTGCCGACACAGTCTCGTGGACGCACGGCAAGCACTATCTGCGATTTGGCGGTAGCGTGGCTCGTCACAACTCCGGCGGATTCGGCAGCGAGCCTGGCACGGCGATTCTCGGCACGTTCACTTTTAAGAGCACCACCACCGCGCCGTTTGGTTCGCTGACTCTCGCCGACGTGCAGAATTATCAGCAGCCGATCAACTTCGGCGTCAGCACATACAATCTCACGCAGTGGCTTTATGCAACGTTCGTGCAGGACAGCATTCGCGTCAGTCACGCTTTGACTATCGATGCCGGGCTGCGATATGACCGGCAGAGTCTGACCGATGCCAAGAAGAATTTCGCGCCGCGCATCGGCTTTGGATGGAACCCGCGCGGCGATGCGCGCACTTCGATTCGCGGTGGTTACGGAATGTACTACACGCAGATTCAATCAAATCTGGTGGCGAGCTACCTGGTTAACGGACTTGATGGATTGACGACTTACACCGCCACGCCGACGGGCTCAACCTCAATCGGTTTTCCGACTTGCTTGACCTGCGTGCCGGTGAATCTCGATCCGAAGACAGTGCCGGCGAGTGAATTGCCGTCGCGTGATATTACGATTCAGGCCGGCCGGCGCGCCTTTTATGAGGCGCAGTTCGCGCGGTATGGATTGAATTTCGATCTACTGCTGCCTTTCTATCCTGACAAGTTGGTTAATCCGCGCAGCCAGGTTTTCTCGATTGGCGGTGAACGCGAGATTGCGAAGGGGGTGTTTCTCGGCAGCGATTTCGTGCATCAGCACTTGAGCAACATCGATCGCACGGTCGATTTGAACGCGCCGGCGCCTTTCGATCGAACTGCCCCGGGACAGTTTCGCTGTCCGGTGGGCGTCGCGCCACCTTGCACTCAAGCTCAAGCCGTGACCGCGGCAAATGCAACACGGCCGATCGTTCCGGTAGCCGGAGGCGTGCGACAAGTCAACGTCTTAATGAATCTCGGCGCGGCCGATTATAACGGTTTGCAAACCAATTTTAGTTATCGCGGTAATCGAAAAATTTACGCGGCGGTGAGCTACACGCTTTCAAAAGCAACGAACACAAGCGAGCCCGACGGCAACGGCATTAATCCGAACGATAGCAACCTCGCGCGCCTGGGCGAGCAAGAGCGCGGGCCGAGCGTGGTCGATCAACGTCATCGTGCGGTGATCACGTTCACTTACAAACTGCCTTACAACTTCACCGTCGGAACGCTGACACAGCTTGCGTCCGCGCGCCCGTTCAGCGCTACGACCGGCGTCGATAACAATGGCGACGGCGCGAACAACGATCGTCCGATAATTAACGGCGCTGTCGTGAGCAAATCGTCATTCCGCGGCACGGCAACTTCAGACGTAGCAATCTTTGTCGAGAATCGGATCAAGTTTTCTGAGCGCTTGAATTTGTTGCTCAGGTTCGAAGGATTCAATATTTTCAATCACGCGAATATGCTGGGACGCGGCGTCACGGTTTATGGAGACGCTACGGCGCCGGCAACAACGTTCGGCCTATTCACGCCGGCCAATGCGATTGGCGCAGACGGGCATGCGATTCCGGCGTTCGCGAATATCGATCCGCCGCGCGTATTTCAGTTGCAGGCGCGGTTCGTGTTTTGAGGGATTGAACATGCCACAGAGACACAGAGACACGGAGAATTGCAAAAACGGATTTGGTGGAAAAACCGGAAAACCATTTCGTATTCCATTCTTTTTTCTGTGCCTCGGTGTCTCTGTGGCAATTCTTCTTCTGTCGGGGTGCTCCCGTTTTCACAACGCGCCGACTGATTCCAAAGACGCACGTTACGTCGTTATCTCGCCGATTTACAACGAAATCATCTGGGCGCTGGGCGCGCAGGACAAA
>DASQYL010000153.1:0-11021 GCA_035639235.1 Pyrinomonadaceae bacterium
CCGGCGATCCTGCAGCGATATCCGCGTGGCATCAAGGCCCCGATGTTCTTTCAACAGGACACGAGCGCTGCACCTTCGTTCATCAAGACAGTGAAGCTCGTCAATCAGGAAGGGCGCGAGGTGAATTATTCGGTTTACACCACGGTTGGATCGCTGCTGCACTTCGTCAATCTCGGCACGATCGAACAGCACCCTTGGCATTCAACGCTGAAACATCTCGACAAGCCCAATTACTTGATGCTCGATCTCGATCCAAAACAAGCGCCTTGGGAGAATGTCTTGAAGGTCGCGTTGCTCTGCAAGAAAGTCCTCGATGAATTAGGCCTGCCGGCATTTCCCAAGACCTCCGGCTCCTCGGGAATTCACATCTATCTGCCGCTCAAACCGAAGCACGATTACCGCCGAGTCGCGGCAATCGCGGAAGGCCTCGCCGCTGAAGTTGCGCGCCGCGCGCCGAAGATCGCGACGATTCAACGTTCGCTGGCAAAGCGTCAAAAGCAGCAGGTTTATGTCGATGCGATGCAGAATGCGCGCGGCAAGACAATCGCAGCCGCGTACAGTGCGCGCGCGCGCGAGGGTGCGACAGTGTCGATGCCGCTTGAGTGGAAACAGATCGAAAAAGGCGTGAAGATTTCGGACTTCACGATCGAAAACACTCCGGCACTGCTGAAGAAGCACGGCGATGCCTGGAAGGAGTTCTTCGCTTCGCAACAGACGTTGAGACTGTCGTAACTCTGCGCTGTATTTCCTCCGCAACCGGTGATAAAAGGAACTTCCCGCACGCCGCGGCGTGCTAAGGGACAAAATTCGTCTCGCTCCAGGGAGGAACCAATGAAAATGCGCTTCTATCTTTCGCTGCTGCTTTTTATTTTCGCCTTGGCCGCCGCTCCGGCGTTCGCGCAGGCTTCGCAGAACTCGTTCGATCCGTTAACGACCGAAGTCGCAGGTCTGCGCCAGTCGGTGCAGACTTTGAACAATCGGTTGAAAGCGATCAGTGATGAACTCGTGTCGCCGGCAAAGAAGACTGAGGACGCCACGGCTGAATCGCTCAAGAAAGTCACGACAAATCTCGATCTGCTGACGCACGCCGAAGAACGCGCTGAAGTCTTACGCAAGCAATTGATCGACTTGATTGAGAAAGAGACCGCCTATCGCAGCCGCATGGCCCAATTCGACGAAGACCTGCGGCCGGAGAATATCGAACGCTCGATGGCGGGAATCGGCGGCACGCGTACGGCAGAGATGCGCGACACGCGCCGCCGCGTTCTGGAGAACGACAAAAGAGGAGTAGAGAACCTGCTGAACATAACCGTGCAGAGTCGAATCCGGCTGGATGAGGACGTGCGCCAAGCCGATCAGATGGTGACTAAGCTACGCTTAAAATTGTTTCCGTTGATTGATAAGGAGATTGACAAGATCAATCCTGGGCCGTGAGTTAAGGCTGGACCAATTTTCTTTTTCCCGCCAAAGCATTCTCGTAAGCGCCGCCCTGCACACGACCAATCTTGATCGCGGCGTCGAACTCTTTCATCGCTTCGTCTTTTTGATCCAGAAACGCCAGGATCCGCCCCATCGATTCATGCGCGCGTGAGAGCAACCCCTTTTCGGTTTCGGGAGTCGCGGCCGCTACCGCGAGTCGATAGTTGGCTAACGCGCGATTCAGCCGCTGCGTTTGCAAGTCGTCGTCAGTCGTGTCGCGGGCCCACAAGCTGGCTGTCTGGCCCAAAGTAAACAGCAGTCGCGAGTCTCCGGGATAATCCAGCAACATCGATTTCAAAGTCGATTCTGCCTGTTCGTAATTGCGCGTCTGCAGAAGTTTTTCAACTTCAGTTAACTTATTTACGAGCGCCGCGTTACGCGATATGTCAGCGCCTTCACGGGCCTCGTACGCCGGATCGACGAGCCAGATTGAATAATGCGGATGCGCCTTGCGAGCCGCCAGCGCGCGATTGCGAGCCTCGGCAATTTCAGTAAGCCGCTGGTTCTCTTTCGCCGCGTCGATGCCATTAATCATATCTGCGAAAAAGTTGGCGATATCAAAACCCGAAGCTTGAAAGTCATGCAGTCGATCGGCGAAGAAGAAATCGAGCACGGCGCCGTTTTCATATTCCTCGGCCAGACGCGCCACGACTTCGTCAGCGATCGCCGCGCGTGAGCTTTCGGCTTGCGCGGCGATGCCCTTTCGTTCAGCGTCGTCCTTGGCTTGTTGCAAACGGCGGCGCTGTAAATTTAACACCTCGGCCAAGCGGATCGCTTCGTCAAAGCGCGCTTCAGCCGCCGCGACCAGCGATCGACTGACGATAATAAATGCGTCAGGCGACACGGTCGCGCCTGCTTTGGTTCGGAGATCGATCAATTGCTTCACCTGCTCGCGTTGAGTCGAAATTTCCTTATTGAATTTGGCGACCAATGGATCGATCACAAATTGCAGGAACGCAAGTCGAATTTCCGATGAGGTCGGGTCGGTGCCTTCCGGCACAATTGCATAATAATCATCGGCAATGATCCGGAAATTGACCGTGCCCGGGGCCGCTAACAAATCAGGCACGATGTAGAAGTGACGGTCGTGTGAGCGCGTCGAATAAGCAATCACGTTACTCTTCTTCTTGTCGGGACTCTTGACCCGCACGCGTTCAGTGGCTACCAGGATCGGGCGCGTGTGCAGGTACGAGAGAACCGCACGAACCATGTCAGCCGACTGCGGACGCAGGCGATCGCCTTCGGCCTGATACGCGCGCATGTAGGCGACCACCCGCTCATCAAGACCAGACTTGCGATAGAAGTCGCGCACCAACGGCATAAAATCCAATACCTCCAGCACGCCGCCCGGCAGATCGTCAGAACGTTCGGGCGCTTCAAGCAGCGGGGGCTGTCCAATCGCATAAGCCAGAGAGACATAGCGCGCGGATTGATCGGCGGCGGACGCGCTTGGCGGCAATTTGTGAAGATTGAAAAAATTCCTCATGCGCTCGCGCAAACCTGGATCGAGCGATTCCTGATCTTTGCGCACGAGTTTGCGAAACGCGGACGGATCTTTTCCAGCCGGCGTAGGATCAAAACCTGCGGCCTCCAAAGCGGCCATCATGATAATTAGTCGTGCGTCGGGTTGAACTTGCACGCCAAAGTCGCTCAATTCAAATGGTGCAGCGGGGCGCGTTTGCGGCGTGGACGATGGTGTGGGTGCGGCCGGCGTCTGCGCCGAAGCCAAACCCACAGACGTGAACACCACAACGATTAGTAATGCAGTTCTAAACATGTGTGAATGATAATTAGCGAAAGCAGCAGGTTGCACGACCATCTTACAGTGATGGGTGCAGCGCCGCCAAATCAGACGTTATGATGACGGCGGGAGAGTTCTGGATGGCCACTCAGACAGTTCAATCGACATCGGGAATCCAGAATTTCTGGCCGTTCGTGTCAACCCTTTTCAATCCGTGGGCGGGCAATTCGTCCTCAGTCAATCCGAGAAAAGTGAAATGCGGCAGATCGCTCAGTACCGTTTGAAACCAACCTTCCGCAGCCAGAATCTCGCGCACGCGCGCGTCAAGAAATTCGTTGGCATCGAAGGCCAACATGGCGATGTGTTGCGACGTGCCCGGCGCGGCTATCGAGTACAGCACTGATTTCGAAAAATCTTTGCTGAAGAAAATGCCATGGCTCTCCAATTCGAGTACCTCGGTTACCTGATCGTTAATCGGCAGCCCACGCAATCGATCAGATTGTGATTGAGTTAGCCGCCCGAGTCGCTGCCAATGATCGAGCGCCGGCAAGAAACGCGAATTCCAAAGCCGCACTGTGTCTGCATAACTTCGTCGCGCGGCTTCGGCGCCGTCACGCGGTGTGATGTCGCGGCCTTCACTCAAGGCAGAGGCGCGCGCGCGCAACAACGCATCCATCGCCGCGGGCTGTAACTCGATAATCGCATCGCCCACGCCGGCTGCTGTCCATCCCGCCGCCTTCTGGAACACGGTAACTTGATCTTCGCCGGTAAAGATACAAACCGGCGGCGGCAAAACCGTGTCGGCGGCGATGAACATCGCGCCGTAGTCATGTAACACGCGCCGTGCGACTACGTCCTCGTCCGGGCAAAGCTGCGACAGACCGATCGCGCGATGACTCAAAGCTCGGTTGAGCGCGTGGTAAAAGTGCGATGCCAGGTACGGTTCGGACATTGAGTCAGCAATCATACGAGCGCGATCATTGGCGAGCAAACCTGGCGGATATATTTGTTTAAAACGTGAGCCGGGTCTTTGTCGTCCGCGAAGTTGACGATGGCTACTTCAATGATGAGTGGACTGGCGGAGTATGAATGAATTTTTCGATATACTTGGGCCAATGAACACTGAGCTAGCCCGGCAGATCATCGAAACTTACCAAAAGCATAATTGGAAGCTGCGCCGCATTCTCTTCCAGCCATGCGCGCGGAATGAACGCGAACAAATCGATTTCGCGTTTCCCGCGACGCCGGTGGAAGAGACGGAGTTTAATGCGCTGTGGTTTTCGCGGCCGTCGCACGGCGGCCGTGAAGCCTGGGAATTACGACTCGTCGCCGAGACGCCTTACGCTTTGTTCGAAGCTTTTGAAGCCGACGAGAGCGAAGCAGATCGCGAAGACGCGCGGCGTGAAATGGAAAATAAGATGCGCGAGTATGCCGTTAAGGCATAGTGCCAGCAGAGTCTACGCCTTCCCGATTTTCACGGGAATAACCATTTTCTGACCCTCGCGCAATAAGGTGATATTGACCGTGGTGTAGGGAATGGTGCGCCGCACGCGCATGTAAAATTCATCGGGAGTACGAATTGGAACGTTATCAAAGTCGGTGATGATGTCGCCAACTTTGATTCCGAATAGATCTGCGGGTCCATTGGCGTCCACCGAATTGATTTGGACACCAAACGTTTTCGTCTCAGGAATATTAACGCGCGTCATACGATTGCGTGGGAACCCGAACTTACCGTATCCCTCGGGCCGCCGGCTGTATGCGCGATCGAGACGATTATATTCATCGCGTGAAATTGTCGTGAGTTGCGTATTGTGAAAATTACCGTCGCGAATGTAGATCACTTCGACTGTTTTCCCAATCGGAGTGTTCCCAAGCAAGTCCATCACGTCGTTTGCTTCTTTGATTGGGTGGCCATCGAAGCTCGTGACTATATCGCCGCCGACGAGACCCGCTTTATCCGCGGGACTACCCGGCGGTTCGACGTCAGCGAACGTTGCGCCCCCGTCGGTAGTTTGAAAATCATCGACGCCGACATACGACCGGCTTGAATTGAAAGCGATCGAGGGTGGACGCACCGAATGCCTTCCGCCAACCAGACTCATCACTCCGCCCATCCCAAAGAAAGCGACCAGAGCGATCCACAACCAGGTCGTGCCGGCGAATCCCATCCGCCCGCGGCGACGAGGCCTGCGATCGAAGGTCGTCATTGGCGCATTGAAGGTGGGATAAAAAGGCGTTGTCTGGCCGCCGCGATTCGGCGCGGTCGTTCCCGGAAAGCGCACGGTCTCGGTGTACTCGGCCGGACCTTCACCCAGACGGTTTCCGCACGAGCGGCAGAAGCGCATTTCCTTGGGCATTGGCGAGCCGCATTGCGCGCACAACTGTTCGCCGGGACCCTGATTAGCTGAATTTTCCTGAGGCTGCATGACTGAATATTGAATGACAGTTGAAACTGGCAAAGGGTATACGACGATGCCTCCAGCTAGGTTGCGACTTTTCACCTGACGAACGCAAACGGCTTTTTTGATCGCGGTCCTTTGCGGATTTCTCTTGCGTCTCAGTAGGTGAGGCGTCGACGACCGCATTTGAGTGGAAGCCACAGAGATACAAAGAAACGCAAAATTAGAGCGTTACGGTTCTTATCAGCTATCGTCCCCGAACTTAAATCTTGCGCACAGCGCTTCGCGAATTCGCCTGCCACCTTGTATAGTCATAGCAACCAGGCACTCTGTTAACCGATGGAAGTTACCAAAGCATTGGCCGCCCTCAGGCCATTGTATGGCAAGGGCAACGTGGAAATCGTTACCAGCGAAGGCGTGCGGGTGCGCGGGATTGTGCGCAGCATGAAGACGACTCAGGCACTGTCAACCCCCAGCGTCAAAGTGGAACGCGCCGACGGCGAGATCGTGAAAGTCCCGTTCACTTCCATTGTCGAAATCATCAATCACAACCGGCCAGGACGCAATTCGTAATATCCTTACGCTCATGTTCGTAAGATTAAACTGCTCACCGCTCACTGCTCACCGCTCACCGCCTTGCCATGTCGCTTGATTTTGCCGTTGACTATCCGTGTCCGTTGCGTGCGCGTTACAGCGAAAAACATCTGCGCGAATGGGGACGGCTCAGCCATTTGCATGCGATCGTGACGACGGCGGATCAAAGCGCTCCCGGCAAAGACAAGGTCGATTGGATTGAAAAGGCCGGGGCGGAGATCGATCTGCTGCAGACGGAAACTGAAATTTGCGCGAACTGTCCGGCATGTCTGCCGCGGGAAGCTGCCGGCGAAGGAGAAGCCGTCGGATGTCTCGGTCGCGTCAACTATCCCGTCGATGCTGAATTTGAAAAGTTTCTGGCGAATCGAGTGCAGCTTGTGCTCGACACCGTGGATCGCGAGGACTGGCCACGCTTGATGCACATACTCATCGACGCTGAGTCGCCGTTCGATGGAGAGGCGACGAAAGAGCTGCGCCGGGTTACGACGGCTGATGGTTTGCGTTTTTACGAATTGCATTTGCCGATTCGCTTGGCGCGCGCGGGCGAGCGCCTGACGACGGATCATGTGTTCGATTTACTCGCCGGCTTTCGATCCGAGGATTCTGCGGTAACCAGCTATGAGCGCGAATTTCCGTTTTCGGCCACCGGTGATTACTACGATTTTCTCGATCTGATTTTGCGGAATGATGTCAGCCTGTTGGAGCGCGAGCGGCTGGTTGCGCGGAGCCGAAACTATGCGCAGTTCGTACGTTTGCTGGCTGCGCTTGAACGAGCTGAGGCGTTGAATACCAGAGTGCTGGTTGATTGAACTGGGCTCGCTTCTCCCGCTGGGAGAGGGCAATGAAGGACGCCCCGCTTATGCAGGTGGTTTCGCCTTCCCAAATCCGCCGCCGCTCGGAGTTTCGATTCGGACTCGATCTCCTTTTTCCATCTGCCAATTTCCTTTCGAGGGAAGCGTTTTGCTTTTTCCATCTCGGCGCACTATGAATGCGCGGCCCGGCTCGCCGTCCTCGCCGCCTTGTAGTCCATAAGGCGCACGCTTCCTCCGATCGGAAAGTAAAGCCATCCGCGAGGTCGCGAGCGTTTCAATTTCGCGAATCGCGCCGTCGCCGCCATTGTGTTTGCCTTTGCCGCCGGAGCCTTTGCGAATTCGATATTCGCGCACGCGCAGAGGATATGCATACTCGAGCGCTTCGACCGGCGTGTTGAGACTGTTCGTCATGTGCGAGTGGGTTGCACTCATCCCGTCGGCCGTCGCGCGCGCGCCCATGCCGCCGGCCACGGTTTCGTAGTAAGAGAATTCACGGCCGGTGCGCGGATCGATACCGCCGATCGTCAAGTTATTCATCGTGCCCTGACTTCCAGCGGGAATACGATCCGGAATTGCCTGCGATAAAGCTTTGAATATGGTGTCGACAATGCGTTGCGAAGTTTCGACATTGCCACCGGCGACTGACGCCGGATGCACAGCATTCACCACCGTGCCCTCCGGCGCGATGACTTTGATAGGTTGCATCAAGCCCGCGCTCGCCGGCACGTCTGCAGCGACCAAACAACGAAAGCAATACGACACGGCTGACGCAGTGATGGCTTCGACCGCATTGACCGCGCCGGCAACTTGCATCGAGCTGCCAGCGAAATCGACCATTGCTTGATCGGATTTGATCGTGATGCGAGCGCGTATGCGAACCTCTTCTTGGGTGATGCCGTCATCGTCAAGCGCATCTTCGGCTTCGTATGTGCCGTCAGGAATTGTCGCGATGGCGCGCCGCATCATACGCGACGAATAGGAGATTAGGTGTTCGGCATATTCGCGGGCTTCCGTTTCGCCGCGGCGTTCGACAATCTCCAGCAGCCTCATCTCGCCGGTCTTCAATGAACCAATCTGTGCGGCAAAGTCTGCGCGCCGCTCGTCGCTGCTGCGGACGTTGGTGAGGATTAACTTCATCAGGTCTTCGCACATCGCGCCGCCGCGCACAATTCGCAGAGGCGGAATGCGCACGCCTTCGCCATAAATGTCGGTTGCCAAACCCATCGAACCGGGCGTGGCGCCACCGATGTCCGCGTGATGCGCGCGATTAGCGACGAAGAATAGCGGACGCGGGGATTGGGAGATACGGCGATGGGGAGAATTAGCTTTGCCTTTTCTCCCTCTCTCCGCGTCTCCGGCTCTCCCACTCTCCTCAAAGACGCCCATCACCAAAGTGACGTCCGGCAGATGGGTGCCGCCCGCAAACGGATCGTTGACGGCGACGACATCACCCGGCTCGATCTCGACGTCCCGCAATGCCGCAGCAACGGCCATCGGCATCGAGCCGAGATGCACCGGCATGTGATCGCCCTGCGCAATCACTCGTCCCGACGAATCGAACACGGCGCATGAATAATCACGACGCTCTTTGATATTCGGCGAGAACGAAGTGCGCCGCAGCGTCACACCCATCTCTTCGGCGACCGAAGTGTAAAGCGCGCGATAAATTTCCAGTGTCGTGGGATCGAATTTCATAATTCGATAATTAGATTTCCGTATGAATCTATCTGATTCGTCGTCGCGCTCGGAATGAGTGTCGTCGCGGAGTATTCCGTCACGATGCACGGCGTTCGAAGTCGACAGCCAGGGCGCAGTGCATCGCGATTATAGAGAGCAGTTCGAGTCTTTGTGCGCGCGAAGAATGCTTCGATAACTTCGCGCGGCTTTGCGATTGTTCGTGACGAACCTCTCCGCCGTCGGACCTCAGATTTTTTAATCATTCCAATCGAACGCAGTCGCACACTCACGATCTCCACGTCGCTGTGTAGTTGCGCATAGCCATAGCGCGATTGATGCGCCCGATGAAACGCAGCGGTGAGGTTGCCGCTCGTCTGTCTGATTTGCAGTTCGAAAGATTGACCTTTGTATCTGACGGCGAGCGAACGTTGGTGTTGCTGCTTCCGATCGGGGAACCCTTCGTGTTGCAAAATTCGACGAGCTTCTTTCTCCATTTCGCGAAAGATTTTTTCCAGCGCGCGTGGTGATGCATTATTCGCTTCAATCATGATCGTGCGGCTTTGCTCTTTGACTACATCGGCAGCCAGTACACCGATGGCCGACAGAGCACCGGGCGCGGCGGGCACGAGCACGCGCGGAATGCGCAAGGCGCGCGCAAGTTCGACCGCGTGCAAACCGCCGGCGCCACCGAAAGGAATCAGCGTGAAGTCGCGCGGATCGTGTCCACGCTCGACTGAGATGTGGCGCAGCGCGCGTTCCATATTCGCGGTCACCACGTCGAGGACGCCCTGCGCGGCTTCGACCGCGGTCACTTTCCGTTTGGCGGCCCGAGTCATTTCAACTGCCAACGCAGCTAATGCTTGCTGAGCGCGCACTTCGTCCAGTTTGAACTCACCGCCCAACAACGTCACGCCGGGGAAATGGCCCAACACCAGGTGCGCATCGGTCACGGTCGGCAAAAGCGATCGCCCGTAGCATGCTGGGCCAGGATCGGCGCCAGCTGATTCAGGTCCAACTCGAAGCGACCCGCCTTCGTCGACGCGCGCAATCGATCCGCCACCGGCACCGACAGTGTGAATGTCCATCATCGGAATTGCTACGGGCACGCCAGCAACGATCGATTCGTTGGTCAGCCGCATCCCGTCGCGATCGCATAACGCGACGTCCGTCGAAGTGCCGCCCATATCGAAGGTGATAATATTTTCAAATCCAGCGGCCGCGGCGACATGCAACCCGCCGACCACTCCGCCCGCTGGACCGGACAAGATTGTGCGCACAGGCTCATGCGCGGCGACGTGCGCCGAAATGCTGCCACCGGAGGATTGCATGACGCGCAACTTGAGACTTGAGACTTGAGACTTGAGACTCGATCTGGTGAGCCGATTCAAGTAATGGCCCATTAAAGGCTGCAGATACGCATTCACTACGACCGTCGAAGTGCGTTCGTACTCGCGATACTCCGGCAAAATTTGATGAGAAATTGAAATTGGTACTCCGATCTTTTCCAGCGCGGCGGCGATCTTTTCCTCGTGCGCGGGATCGACAAACGAGAAGAGCAGCGACACGGCAATCGCGTCGCATTGTGCTTTGCGAATGGGCTTGACTAATTTTCTGATGTTGGCGTCTAGCAGCGGCGTGAGCACTTCTCCGGATGCAATCAAGCGCTCTTCGATTCCAAACCTCAATTCACTCGGCACCAGCGGCGGCGGTTTGATGGCGTCGAGGTTGTACAGTTCGGGACGAGCCTGCCGTCCGATCTCAATCACGTCTTCGAACCCCGCAGTTGTCACCAGCGCAGTGCGCGCGCCGCGCCTTTGCAGGAGAGCGTTGGTGCCAACCGTCGTTCCGTGTACGATCTCGATAGCGCCCGCGCCGCCGAGTTCGTCCATGACGCGCTCAATACCGGCAGCGATCGCGCGCGAAGGATCGTCGGGCGTGGAAGCGACTTTGAAGACACGCAGCTCCTTGCCGGCCTGAAAAACGAAATCGGTGAAAGTCCCACCGGTGTCGATCCCAATATGAACCGGGATTTTCTTTTGATCCGATCTTTTAGCTGACGCTTTAGTCAATGATGTATTTATGAAACGAGTCACTATAGACACTGCGGAAATCGTTGACAAGAAAGACTCAGGACTATATAAGCGGCGAATCAGCAAATATCGATCGGAGAAAATGATGAAGAGATTATCGGGACATCCAGGTGTGATTGCCTTTGCTCTTGTCGTCGCTCTGGTGCTTGGTTGCAAGACGACAATGACTTCGAACTCCAGTTCAACCTCTGATACGAAAACAGACACGTCTAAGAACTCAAACAGC
>DASQYL010000154.1:0-23693 GCA_035639235.1 Pyrinomonadaceae bacterium
CGGATTTGATTGCCTTGACCGGAGATTATATTTCGCAGGAACGCGCTTACGCCGCGCCCTGTGCTGAGCTGGTGGGCCGTTTGCAAGCTCGCTTCGGAGTGTTTGCGGTTTTGGGAAATCATGACCATTGGACTGACGCAACGTTAATCGCAGATCTGTTTTGCGCCGAGGGCATTCGTATGCTCATCAATCAAGGCATTCGCATAGACGTGGGTAACGAAGCATTCTGGTTGGCCGGCGTCGATGACACGATGGTCGGACTTGAAGATTTGCCTCTATCGCTGGCCGGAGCGCGCGATAACGAGTTCAAGCTTCTGTTGGCCCATAACCCGACCATCTTACGTCGCGCAGCACGTACTGATGTCGATCTCGTGCTCAGCGGCCATACTCATGGAGGACAAGTGACGCTGCGGCCGGAACGAAACCGCTCCGGCAGGCCGCGGCGGCGAATGCTTCGCGGACTTGGGCGGCGTGCGAACACGCAAATCTATGTTACGCGGGGATTGGGCACTGTGGTTTTGCCGGTTCGCTACGGCTGCCCTCCTGAAGTTTCTTTGCTGGAACTTCGGTGCATGAGTTAGGCGCCGTCAATCAACTGATTCAAGAGCGTCGGTGGTTGAATGTGCAATCGGAAATCTGAAATCGAAAATATTTCGTGTCCTCTCGGATCATAACCCTGCCAAACATTTTGACCATCTTAAGGATGGCGTTGATTCCAGTATTCGTCTCGTTCCTTTTCTATCAACAGTTTCTATTGGCTCTGGCAATCTTCATCGTCGCCGGGATCAGCGATGGGCTGGACGGCCTCCTGGCTCGGAGGTTTCATCAGCAATCGCCGCTCGGCCGAATTCTCGATCCTATCGCTGACAAGATGATGTTGGTAACTTCTTTCATCGTGCTTTCGATGAAAGGCGTTTACCCGACCCCTATTCCCAAACATCTGCCCATTCCATTCTGGGTCACGATTACTGTCCTGAGCCGTGATGTCTTCATCCTGGTCGGGGCCGCAGCCATCAATATGGTCACCGGGTTTCGGAGCTTCCAACCTTCTCTGCCCGGAAAGATCAGCACGGTAATACAAATCGTTTCGGTCGCGATTGTTATGCTTGCGGCTCAACTCCGCGTCGGGACCGGCTACTACCTGCCAACCATCTACGCGCTAGTCTTCACCTTCACGCTCTTCTCAGGTATCCATTACGTCTTCTTCGTTTCTCGCCAGATCAACAAGAGCACCAATAGCTCGGCTACATGAGTTGACAATAAGACACTCAGATATTATTCTAATCACGTAATCAACCGACTCTTCATGCGGATGTCGGTATCAAACAACGGAGTATTAGCGCAATGAGCAAGATTATCGGTATTGATTTGGGCACGACGAACTCGGTTGTCGCGGTTATGGAAGCCGGCGAGCCAATGGTCGTCGAAAACTCTGAAGGTGGGCGAACGACACCGTCAGTCGTAGCTTTTACAAAGGACGGCAATCGCTTGGTTGGTCAGGTCGCTAAACGGCAAGCGGTCACCAATCCCGAGAATACGATCTATTCAATCAAGCGATTCATGGGTCGTCGCTTCAACGAAGTCGCCGAGGAGAAGAAGCAGGTCCCTTACAAAGTCGAAGGCAGCGGCACGGGCGGCGATGTGCGCATCGGGGCCGGTGGTAAGGAATGGAGCCCGCCGGAAATCTCGGCCATGATCCTTCAGAAGATGAAGCAATCGGCCGAAGAGAAACTCGGCCAGAAGATCGAAAAGGCGGTCATCACCGTGCCGGCATATTTCAACGATTCGCAGCGTCAGGCGACTAAAGACGCAGGCAAGATTGCGGGTCTGGAAGTGATGCGCATCGTGAACGAGCCGACCGCGGCCGCGTTGGCCTATGGCCTTGACAAGAAGAAAGATGAAACGATCGCGGTGTTCGACTTCGGCGGCGGCACTTACGACATTTCGATCCTTGAAGTTGGCGAAGGCGTCGTCGAAGTTAAATCGACTAACGGTGACACGCACCTCGGCGGCGACGACATCGACGAGCGCCTCATCGAGTGGATCATCGATGAGTTCAAGAAGGACCAGGGCATAGATCTTTCGAAAGACAAGATGGCTTTGCAGCGGCTGAAAGAAGCGGCCGAGAAGGCGAAGATCGAGCTCTCGTCGACTATGGAAACGGAGATCAATCTGCCGTTTATTACCGCGGACCAATCGGGACCTAAGCACCTGGTGATGAAACTTACGCGCGCTCGATTCGAACAGCTCGTCGATCCAATTCTCAAACGACTGACGCCTCCTTTGGAGCAAGCCCTTAAAGACGCGGCAATCGATGCAAAGAAAGTCGACGAGGTCGTGCTGGTGGGTGGTTCGACTCGCATTCCCAAGGTCCAGGAGATCGTCAAGAATTTTTTCGGCAAAGAACCGAACAAGAGCGTCAATCCTGACGAAGTCGTGGCGATCGGCGCGGCTGTGCAGGCGGGCGTGTTGTCGGGCGAGAAGACCGACATCCTTCTGCTCGACGTGACGCCGTTGAGTCTGGGCATCGAGACCCTGGGCGGTGTGTCTACCAAACTTATCGAACGGAACACGACCATACCGACGCGCAAGTCGGAAATCTTTTCGACCGCGTCCGACAATCAGACCTCGGTTGAGGTGCACGTGATTCAAGGCGAGCGGCCGATGGCCGCCGACAATCGCACGCTCGGCAAGTTTCATCTGGTCGGCATTCCGCCCGCGCCGCGCGGCATGCCGCAAATCGAAGTGGCTTTTGACATCGACGCGAACGGCATCGTCAACGTGTCCGCCAAAGACATGGGCACCGGCCGCGAGCAGAAGATCACGATCACCGCATCATCAGGCCTGAGTAAGGAAGAGATCGACAAGATGATGCGCGATGCCGAATCGCACTCGAGCGAAGACGCACACAAGCGCGAGGAGATCGAAGCACGCAATCGGCTCGACGGTTTGATTTATCAAATGGAGAAGACGCTCAACGAGAACCGCGAGAAAGTCAGCAGCGTCGCCGGCGAAGTTGAGACGGCGATCGCCGACGCGAAGAAAGCAGTCGCGGAAGGCGGAGTCGAGCGCATGAACGATGCGTTTAATGCGTTGCAAAGCGTGTCGCATAAAATGGCGGAGGCGCTCTATCAGCAGTCGAGTTCTGCGCCCGGTGGTGAAGCGACGAGCGATCAATCATCTGCTGCGGGTGCGTCGGCGTCGTCTGGTGGAGAAGACAATGTTATCGATGCGGAATACGTCGATGTAGACGATGAGAAGAAATAAGGGCATTGCCGATTTGCGATTGCCGATTGGCCGCTGACCCGATTGTTTCTAACACTGAAGACGTCTTGCGGATTGAGATCAATCGGCAATTGGCAATCGGCGATCAAAAATGTGAGCGATGGCCAAGGAAGACTTTTACAAAATTCTCGGCGTAAAGAAAGACGCGAAGCCGGAAGAAATTAAGAAGGCTTACCGGCGTCTGGCGCGCAAGTATCACCCGGACGTGAATCCGGGTGACAAGGCCGCCGAGGATCGCTTCAAGCAGATGAGCGAAGCATTTGACGTGCTCTCCGATCCGAAGAAGCGCAAGGTCTACGATCAATTCGGTCAATATTCGGATAACCTGGCCCAGGCGGCGGAGGCGGGCGCGGCGGGCTCAACCTACACACGCGGCGCGCCGTTCGATTTTTCCGGGTTTGATTTTGGCGGAGCGACAAGTCAGGGAACAGGCGGCGGCAGCTTCCGCGATATCTTTGCCGATCTGTTTGGCGGTGGCCGCGCGGAACGCGAACCACCGCGCCCTCAACCTCAACGCGGCGCCGATATCGAAATGCCTTTGTCGCTGACTTTTGAAGAAGCGATCAACGGACTCACGACTAATCTCACCGTCAATCGATCAGAACAATGCTCGCGCTGCCACGGCGCGGGCGACACCGGCGGCTCGGTCGTGACCTGTTCGACTTGCAAAGGTACGGGGCAAGTACAACGAACGGGCGGTCGTTTGCGATTCAGTCAGGAGTGTCCCGATTGCGGCGGCACGGGCAAGCGACGCCCACCGTGTTCGCTTTGCAAAGGGAGAGGCGTTTTGCCGAAGAATGAGAACGTGAAGGTGCGCATTCCCGCGGGCGTAGACACCGGATCGCGCGTGCGCATCCCTGGTAAAGGCGAAGGCGGCCGGTTAGGCGCGCCGCCGGGCGACCTCTACATTATTACGAACGTGGGCCGGCATGAATACTTCACACGCAAAGGCGACAACATTTATGTGACCGTGCCGATCACCGTCCCGGAAGCTGCGATGGGAGCAAAGATCGAGGTGCCGACGGTAAACGGCAAGGCGCAATTGCGCATTCCACCTTCGACTCAATCGGGACAAAAGTTTCGCCTGCGCGGCCGCGGCGCGCCTTCGTTGCGCGACGCGAACGCGCGTGGCGATCAATTCGTGGAAGTACAGGTGGCGTTGCCAAAAGTTATTTCGGAAGAGACGAAAGAATTGCTGCGCAAGTACGCGCAGATCAATTCAGAGAACCCGCGAGTGGCGATGGGACTGGAGTAAATTGATGATTTCCAATTGCCGATTGCCGATTGGCAAACTGCGACCCGTTCGTGATTACGCCAATCGGCAATTGGCAATCGACAATTGGCAATGAAGAAGCGAGCCAAAACATTCACGATCAGCGCGGTGGCGGAAGAGTTTGACGTGCATCCGCAGACGCTGCGTCTTTACGAACGCGAAGGATTGCTGAAGCCTTCGCGCTCGGAAGGGAACACGCGGCTTTACACCGATGCGGACCTTGAACGGCTTGAACTGATTCTTTCATTGACGCGTGACCTGGGAGTCAATCTCGCCGGCGTCGAAATCATTCTCAACATGCGCGAAAAGATGGACGCGATGCAGCACGAATTCGAACGCTTCTTTGATTACCTGCAAGCCCACGCCGACGAGTTGTCCCAATTTATTGAACCGCCGCCGGAAGCGGGCGCGTTGGTGCCTGTAAGCCGCTTCATTCGCGTCCCCGCCCGACGCCGCGCGGCCACCAAGGGTTCGCGATGAAATAGGCGCGTTTCGTGAAGATATTCCCGATCGTCCACTTCGTGTGACGATCAAGCGTGCAGTTCGCGCGCGGCTTATGAAACTCTTTCTGCCAATCCTAATCGTCGTGACGGCGTTGGCACTCGTCATCTTGTCTGCCAATAACACGAACGCCGGACGCTCTTCAAACGTCGCCTTTCCTGACCCCACGCCCGGGACGAGACCGCGGACAGTTTCGAATACAACTCGCCAACCAGATCTGGGACCGGGCGCGAGCCTCCGTGGCGCGCAACTTTTTCCGCCGGACAATCCGTGGAACCAGGACATTTCAAACGCGCCGGTTGATGCGAATTCGGGCCGGATCATCGCAGCCATTCGGACCGATGCTCAGCTGCATCCTGATTTTGGAACTGTCTATCGCGGCGCGCCCAACGGCATTCCCTACGTCCTCGTCGCGGGCTCGCAACCGATGGTCAAGATCAATCTGACTTCGTATGCCGGCGAAAGCGATCCCGGGCCCTATCCGGTTCCGCGCAATGCGCCCATCGAAGGCGGCGCAAACTCCGACGGCGACCGGCACGTGCTCGTAATCGATCGCGACAATTGGAAGCTGTACGAGATGTTCAGCGCGTTTCCGAATGCGGATGGGTCGTGGCGGGCCGCCAGCAGCGCTGTCTTCGATCTGAAAACCAACGCGTTGCGGCCGGATGGATGGACTTCTGCAGATGCCGCTGGTCTGCCGATTTTTCCTGGGCTCGTTCGTTACGATGAAGTTTTCGAGCAACGCGAGATCAAACACGCACTACGCTTTACGGTGAAGAAATCGCGTCGCGCTTACGTCTTTCCCGCGCGGCATTGTGCGAGTTCGGAAACTGATCCGGCTTTGCCGCCCATGGGCATGCGCCTGCGTCTAAAAGCATCGTTTGACATCAAACAGTTTTCGCCGGCCAATCAGGTGATTCTGCGCGCGCTGAAGAAGTACGGGATGTTCCTCGCTGACAACGGCGGCAACTTGTTTCTCAGCGGCGCGCCCGACATGCGTTGGAGCGATGACGAATTAAGCCAATTGAAAATCGTCAGAGCCGCTGATTTTGAAGTCGTGCGAATGGATCGCATCATCATGAAATGAGCGTCCTGTGAAACTCCCTCGCCATGCCACAATCGCGAGAGCGAAACTCACTGATTACTTGCTCAAATGGCGGCCAGAGAATGACAAATCCGGCTTTCTGTCGCTGGCGGGTTATACTAAAGATGATCCGGATCGATTAGCGGAAGACATTCGTGAGCAACTTCTTTCGCGTGAGCGTCATTGGAACAAACGACCGAGTATGGTGACATGTATAGCATTAAAGGGCAGTTGATTGGGCCCAATAGAATGGCTAAGAGTAATTAGTATTTGGATGGTGGAACGAGTAACAGGCGAGACAAAGTTCATCACTCTTTGTCCGAATAGGGAGGATTAAATGTCGTACCAGTCTTTTTCCCGTGGCGTTAAAAGAAGACCTTCCCGAGCGCTCGTTGCGACGCGGGGACGTCGCCACCATTGTCGAAACTCATCAAGTCAAACCGGATCAGGAAACAGGCTACACGCTTGAAGTTTTTAATGCGTTAGGAGAAACCATAGCGATTGTGACTGTTAGAGAATCGCAGATTGAACCGCTGGAGCGGGATGAGATTCTGCACGTGCGACGTCTTGATGAAGTGCTTGTGTAACATTTGGGTGGGAAACATGGGCGTCGCCAAATTAACCGATCAAAACACTATCGTCCCAGAAAGCAAGTATGCGCGCGTCGAGCGTGAGCGCCGTTACCTTTTGCAGGACTTACCCGAAGGTTTGAGTCGCGCCGAGCATCATCTGCAAATCACCGACAACTACATCACCGGAACGCGACTACGCATTCGCAAAGTGCGCGATCCACAGACCAATCAATGGGTAGTCAAGTTCACCCAGAAGTTTACGCCGAACCCGAACGATCTGTCGCGCACCGTGATCACGAATTTATATTTGAATGCGGCCGAGGCTGAGACGTTGTCGATATTCGAAGCGAACGAGATTCGCAAAAACCGCTATTATTACGACTTCGAAGGCCGGCGATTTTCAATCGACATGTTTCTCGGAGATCTGTTTGGTCTGGTGCTGGCGGAAGTAAATTTCGAAACAGATGAAGAACTGGAACATTTCCCCAAACCGCCATTTGCAATAGCCGACGTGACTAACAACGAAATGTTCTCGGGCGGAGAACTCAGCCAATTAACATTTGCACGCGTGCGAGACGAGATTCAACGCGCCGGAATACTCAACGCGCAGTCAGCAGGTCAGTCGTGAAAAGAAAATTAATTATTACTGTTGCGTTCACTTCTGCATTACTCCTGGCCGGCGCTTGCCGCAAGCAGACCACCGAACCACAACGTACTGTTGCAGGCACTCCGACACCGGCAGCGCAAGATGCTCCGGCGGGCGGAGCTGCTCAAGCCGGCGACAAATATTTTTTCCGGGGCACAATTGCCGGACTGTGGATCGAAATGCAGTTGCTGCGTGACGGCGAGCGTTTGAGTGGCACTTACTTCTATCCGAAGATCGGAAAAAACATCGCGCTGAGCGGGACCGTCGATAAAGACAACAACGTCACGCTCACGGAAACGGACGATTCGGGAAAGCAGACGGGTGTCTTCAAAGGAAAATGGCAAACAGCCAGCGACGCACCCGATACTTCCATTCATGAAATCGAAGGCAAGTGGTCCAGGCCCGACGGCTCGAAGCAGACGGAATTCATCATCACGCAACAACCGTATGAGTTCACCGGCAACGTGCAGGTCAATGCGAAACTGATCAAAGAGGCGAACAAACAGAAGCATTACACAATCGACGGGCAGTATCCGCAGATCGATGGTGATGCGCGTTTCGACGGCTTTAATCGCGAAGCGAAGTCCATGATTACTAAAGACGTCGCCGCATTCAGGACGGGAGAAAATTCGGAAGACGCGAACGACGTTGCTGGCGTAACCGACGAGAACCAGAACTCGACGATGGACGTCGGTTACGATTTCCGTTACGCAACTGACAACCTGGTCAGTATCTCCTTCACTGAAGCGACTTACGAGCGCGGCGCGGCCCACGGTAATTCGAGCACGCAGGTCATTAATTACGATGTGAAGAACAATAAGAAGCTTGCGCTCGCCGATTTATTCAAAGATAAGTCTAAATACCTGAATGTGATTGCCGCCTATTGTCAGAAAGAGTTCAAGGAACGCGCGAAGAAACCAGACGCATTGGTGTTGCCGGATCAAATCGAAAGTGGCGCCGGACCGCGCGCCGACAATTACCGCGCCTGGAACATCACCAAACAAGGTCTCTGGATTACTTTCGACCCTTATCAAGTCGCCGCGTACGCCGCGGGTCCGCAATACGTCCTGGTTCCTTACTCTGTCTTGAAGGACATCATTAAACCCGATGGGCCAATCGGCGCTTACGCGCAATGACGCCTGGAGTACCGCCTTCAGGCGGCAATCCCATCGTCGATTCCGCTTGAAGGCGGCACTCCAAACCGAGGCAAATGAATCGACAACTTGGTATTCTGATTATCGTGGCTGGAGCAATTCTGATCGGCTTCGGGCTGCTCGTTTACTCAGGGGCGATGCGATGGTTTGGTAAGCTGCCGGGCGATATCCGCTACGAAAACGATCATGTGCAGTTTTATGCGCCCATTGTATCGATGCTGATTATCTCGCTGGTGCTGAGTCTGCTTTTCTATCTGCTGCGAAGGCTTTTCTGAGTGAGCCATAATCGATAAGCTTCGTCCCGCTTCATTCCCAGCTCCCGCGCCGCTTTCTTTAGTGCGCTCTTTTCATCCAGGCCCTCGCGCGTGAGTTGCGTCATTCGTTCAGCGAAGGCGCCCGCGGGAGATGTGCTCTTCGATTTCAAGTCAACAGCATCGCTAAGCGGGCGCGCAATCATGAGCACGATTTCGCCGCGAGTACTTTGTTCAGCAGAAATGACCGTCGCTAACTCATCCAAACTTCCGCGCCGAAAGTCTTCGTGTAGTTTCGTCAGCTCACGCGCGACGACAGCCTGACGATTGCCCAAAATTTCTACGGCGTCTGTGATCGTCGCCGCGATTCGATGCGGCGCTTCATAAAAGATCAAGGTCGCGTCAAGGGAACGAAACTCTTCGAGCTTTGCTCTCCGCGCATTTGCGCGCGCCGGCAGAAAGCCGCCAAATAAAAAGTGATCTAATGGCAATCCAGATGCAGACAAGGCTGCGACGAACGCTGTCGCTCCCGGAATCGGCACGACTTCGATGCTTTTTTCGATGGCTGCGTGGACTACGCGATAACCGGGGTCGCTAAGGAGCGGCGTGCCGGCGTCTGAAACTATCGCAATGCTCTGACCGCCGTCGAGCAATTCACATAGTTCGTTTGCGCGTGCGGTTTCATTGTGCTCGTGATAGCTAATTGTTCTCGTCTGAATATCGAAATGATTGAGCAGCTTACGTGTGTGGCGCGTGTCCTCACAGGCAATCAAATCGACTTCACGGAGAATTCGCACCGCGCGATACGTTATGTCTTCGAGATTCCCGATCGGCGTCGAGACGATGTAAAGCGTGCCGGCCATCGCACGGCATTTTGTCATTTGGCCAAAGCGCAAGCAAAAGCCCCGCGATGATTTATCGCGAGGCTCTTGTTTATTTTGAATTCGTTAGAAGCCGGACTGTCCGGCTTGCTCGGCGCACGGGTGCGCTCTCTAACGAAACGCAATATTAATAAGGCACACTCAAACCGTACGCATCGGCAATCACGTGCAAGTCCGATCGAATCTCAGCTAAGTCTGCGTCAACATCCGCTCGTCCGGTGCGCAGACGCAAATAGCGATCTAACTCAACTCCTCGATCCAGCACTACTCGTGCTTCGTCGACGCTGCGATCGAGATCGAATCCGCCTCGCGCCGCGGTCCTAAGGTTTCTCACCGCGAACCGAAAATCACGGACCTGGTCTGCGGCGTCCGTGTCTACTGTACGAAACGAGAGAATGCCGCCCAGGATACTTCGCCGCTGGCCGGCGTTGACGTCGCCCTGCAATCGCGCGCTCGCGCGATCGAGTCGGTTAATCGCATCGCGCACGTCCTGACGATTCGAACGATCATATCTGTATGGGTCGTATCTATCGTAATCTTGCGCCGAAACTATCGCCGGCGCTGACACGACGAGGAGAGCGACCGCCAGCAAGGTTCCAACTAAAATTTTGTTTTTCATGTTTTTCATCTTCCACCTCCTCAATTGAATTGGTTACCAGAGCTAAACGCGAGCGACGCGCCAGAAACCGAAATTAGCTTGGAAACGCGGGATTCTTAAGATTTATGCAAGAAAGTGGGAAGCGATTCTCAAGATTCGGTGAAGAGAGAAAAATGGCGGCGTAAAGTCGAGGCGGTTAGGACTGAGCGACTGCCGGCTTTTACCACAAACCATTGCGGCGATCCTTTCGCCGAGCTGATCAGAATCAATTCATCGTCGTAGCGCGCGCGGCCCAGGTGCCTGATGTTGGCGCAAGCGAGTCCATTTCCACGCACGACGCCGTCCTTGGGAGCGCGCGGCCAACCGCTTTCGACCGTTAACGCGCGGACTCCGCGCCGCAGGATCAAAGCAGTTCCGACCATCGTCGCCGCGCCGCGCGCAAAACGATGATCTTCGTTGCGCTCAATCTGAATTGCCGCGCCGTTCCGATTGGCGTCGCCGGCTAAGGTGAAGACGGCGTCAAGCAGCCAGTCAGTCGCCGTGCGCCGGAGCAGATCGTTGCGCCGCCGCAAATCGAGATAGCGCGCGATGTCCGCACGGCCTTCGCCTTGAGCGCGTTGCGTTGCCTGTGCCAGCGCAACTTCCCACACCTCGTCCAAGTTCGTCATTCGATCCGTAGCCAGCGATTCCCATCGTCCAGGTCGCTGCAATTTCAGCTTTTCCGATTGCCGTGCGGATGATGTTATCATGCCAAACCAATTAACTCTCCAGACTCATCGGTTGATTCGGCGGTAGATTCGGAAGCGAGTTGCGAAAACACAATCACATGCTTCCGGAGAAGACAGCGCAGAAATGAAATCACCACTTCTCAATTTTCGGGCAGCAGTCTTTGCGTTGATGTCCGCATTAATGGCGGTGGCGCTAACTGCACATTCGCGCGCGCAAGACCAACGCCTGCCCAAACGAGCCGGACATGTTAACGACTTCGCTGAAGTTCTCGACGAGGCGACGAAAGAGAGATTGGAAAAGGTCCTTGAGAACCTGCAGGCCAAAGCGCATTTCGATTTCGTAGTCGCCACCATCAAATCTGCGGGCAGTGAAGACCTCTACGATTATTCGCTGAGCGTGGCCAACGACTGGAAGATTGGCGCGCCCGCGGCAACAGATCGAAGTCTGTTGATCGTAGTCGCCGCCGATAACGGTAAGTTCTTCAGCCAGGTCACTCGCGGTGCGCGCACATATCTGCCGGAAGGATTGGTTGGCGAAATGGGCCAGCGCATACGCGAGAAGATCACAACAGGAGACTTCAACGTCGCGCTGGTCACCGGAATTCGCGTCTTCGTCGATCGGCTTGGCGAGGTTCACAATTTCGATTTTGCGTCGCTCGATCCACAGCGCGGTGAGACCGTGGCCCAAACTCAAAGACCACGAACGGTTACCAGTCCGATAACAGAACCCAGCGAGAACCCGCAGCCCACGACGACGGCAACTTCGACACCTGAAATCTCAGCTGCTGCCACTCCGACTGTTACCCCATCGCCGGCGGTGGCAACCGAACCGACTCCGAGTGTCACGCCGACGGTTGAAGCAACGCCGACTGCAGAATCATCTGTGACCGCGACGCCGACGCCGCAGCCTACTGAGACGCCATCGCCGCGTGAAACGCCGACTCCGGCTGAGATTGCTCAACCGTCGCCAGTCGCGTCGCTAAGCCCAAACCAACCAGCGGTCGAGAATTCGCCGGCACCGGCTAAGACGCCTTCGCCGAGTCGCAAGGCGAGTGCGTCGCCGGCGAATCCCGACGATGAACGAGAGCAGGTTGAACTGACGCTGACGCTGCCGGCGGAGAAACGAATCGATGCGTTGAAAAATTTCATTGCTGCGCATCCGGCGTCCGTCGCATTGACACGCGCCAACGAATACCTCGTGGTTGCGCACGCGATGTTTGCCGAGCAGCGCCTGCAAGCCGGCGACATCGATACTGCTCTGCAGCAGTTTCATCTGGCGTTGACTGATGCGCCGGCCGACATGCCCGATCGATTGTTCACCGAAGTGATTGCGCGGATCCCGCTCAGTCTGTTCCTGCGCGGTCAGCGCGATGCTGCGTTTGATTTTGCGCGTCAAATCGATCCGCTGGCGAAGTCGAATGCTGCGCGGCTGGTCGCGCTGACGGAATTTTATCTGGCGATTGAGAACGCCGCAGAGGCATCGCGGCTGGCGGAATCTGCGGTGCAGCTCGCGCCTGATTTGGCCGCCGCGCATCAAGCCCTCGGCGCCGCGCGTCACATTGATTTGCGCCTCGACGATGCCGCGAGTGAATACGCGAAGGCCTTATCGCTCGATCCGAAGTCGGCTTCTGCGCGGATCGCGCTGGCCGATCTGAAACGGGCCGGCGGTAAATTCGACGACGCGCTCACGCTATATCGCGACCAACTGAAAGCAGAGCCGAAAAGCAATGCAGCGCGCGCGGGCCTGATAGTTTCCTTATTAGAACTTGGCAAGAAAGACGAAGCGGAAACCGAACTCACTAATGCGCTGCAAGACAAAGATCAGTCGCGCAATCTGCCCTTACTGGTTGGCGCTGCATATTGGTTTCTCGCTCATGGCGACGTGGATCGCGGATCGGATTTGGTGCAGCATGCAATCGCGATCGAGCCGAGATATTCCTGGGCCGAGATTGCTTTGGCGCGCGCGCTAGTCGCCAATAAGCGTCCGTCGATAGCGGAGCAAGGTCTGCGCTTTGCGCGCCAGTATAGCCGGTTTCCAACGCTCGATTACGAACTGGCGACGGTACTCGCGTCGATGGGTCTGTACGACGAAGCGTTGCAGGAATTGGGGCGTTCGTTTTCATTAAAGGACGGCGACATCCAAACCAAACTTGCCGGCCGCATAGCCGCGCACGCGCCGAGCTTCACGGAATTGCTGGCGCCGGAACGACGCGCCGCCATCTTTCAACCGGCTGGCGCTGATTCAGAAGCGAATGCCAGGATGATGAAGGCGCTGATGGTTTTCAATTCCGCTTTGGATCAAACTTCGCCGGAGGAAGACAAGCTCATCGCGCTGTCGCAGGACTTCATCAAAGGCGATGACGCGATGCGCACCTATCGACAGATTTATGTGGCGGGAAAGTTTGTGAAGAAGGGCGTTGCGCTTTCGAATGTGGTTGAGTTGATGGACCAGGCAACGACGGGCGTCAACGCCGCGCTCAATGTGCCCGCGGCCACTATCGCAGTGCAGGCTGAAGAACTGGCCGACAGCCGCGCGCGTGCCATTGCTCGAGGCGGATCGCTCGAGGTGCCCGACGCTCCGCGAACTGCTTTGTCGGCGTTGTTGCGCGGCCGCATCGAAGACCTCGCGGGACTTGCCTTATTCAATCTCGGCAAATCTGATGAAGCCGTCGTGCGTTTGCGTCGCGCGGCTACTACCGCAACCGAAGGCACACCACTCTGGCGTTCGTCGCTCTGGCATTTGGGAGCTGCTTTGGAAGCCAGCGGCAAGAACGATCAGGCGTTGCTCTATTACATTAAGTCCTACGTCGGTGGACCACCCGATCCCGCGCGCCGTTCGATCATCGAGAACGTTTACAAGAAAGTGAACGGCACGTTGGATGGACTCAATGACAAAATTGGGCCGGGGTTTAATGCTGCCAGCAACAGTTCGAGTCCGACTCCCTCACCGTAGTTTCGCAAGTCAACGGATACCGCACATTGAAATAAAAATGAACCCCGCGCGATCTTCGCCCGAGGTTCATGCTGTTCGATTTGTAGCCCGTCGCTAAAACGATTCGTCCTTAGTTCTGACCTCCCGCCGATGCAGTCTTCATTGGTTTACCATCGCCGTCGTATTCCTGCACGCTGCCAAACTTCGCCAGCACGTCACGCGTCTTCGAGGCATCGCCGACGGCGACGATTTGCAGGTGATTGATGTCGATGTATTTCTGCGCCACGCGTTGCACGTCTTCGGCCGTGATCGCATTTACTTTTTGGGGATAAGTGTCCCAATAATTCGCGGGCAGCCCATACGTTTTCTGCGTGATGATGTTGTTGAGGCGGCCCACCGGATTTTCGAGCGACAAGGCGAAGTTGCCGACGATGGCACGTTTAGCGTTCTCGAGCTCCGTAGGCGTAACTTTCTCATCGCGAATCCGTTTGAACTCGTTGATGAACTCGCGAATCGTCCCTTCGGTCACTTCGGTGCGCACCGGTGATTGCGCGGTGAAGAGGCCTGGATATTTCAACGCACTGAAACTGCTGCCGACGGAATAGGTGTAGCCCTTGTCTTCGCGAATGTTCAGGAAGAGCCGCGATGGCGGACCAGTGCCGAGGATTTGATTCATCACTCTCACGGCGACGTAATCGGGACTGGCGCGCTCCAAAGACAAGCTGCCGATTTGGAACACCGTCTGCACTGAACCGGGGCGATTGATCAAATGAATCTTGGTCTCAGCTTGTGAAGGAATCGGCGGCAGCGTTGGTTGCGTGACTTTGCCGGGCTTCCAATCGCCGAAAAGTTTTTCCAGCTTCGGCAACATCTGCTTCATAGTGACATCGCCGGCGATGTAGAGCGTCGCGTTGTTGGGTACGTAGTTCTCGTCGTGGAACTTCATCAGATCGCCGGCGGTGATCTTCTTGATCGCCTCCGGCGATGCGATCACCATCGCTGCGGGATGATTCTGATAAATAGCCTGGTACAAACGTTCCTGCGCCAGGAAGTTCGGATTGGCACGCTGTTGCGGGAGCGCGGCGAGCGTCCGATCTTTGTAGCGTTGAACTTCATCCGCGGGATATTTCGGCGTCAGAATGATTTCGGCATACCAATCAAGAATCTGATCGAGGTTTTCGGTGAGGCCCCCAGCGGTTACGCTCGTAGTGAATGAAGACACGCCGGAGTTTGCGCCAACCGTCGCGCCGATGGTGTCGAGGGCTTCAGAAATTTCGCGGCTGCTGTGTTTGGCCGTGCCTTCGCGCATCAAAAGCGCCGTCATGTTGGCAAGGCCGCGCATGTCTGCGGGGTCGGAAAAGCCGCCGCTATTAATCACCATCTCCAGCGAAAAGAGCGGCAGACGGTGATTGCTCTCGAGCAGCACGACGTGCATCCCATTTTTTAAGGTCGCTTCCTGCGCCGCGGGCAATTTCACGGCGAGAACTTGTTTGTTGACCGGCGCTTTGCCTTTGACGACGGCGCCTTTGGTGCTGTTCGGATTTTGTCCGGCGGTTTCTTGCGATCGCGCAGTCGAAGCAAGGCCGGCGAGGAGAACGAGTGCGAATATTTTGATCGTTTTAGTCATGATGATTTATCCTCCTTTACTGCTGTCCTCCGAAATTACCGGTCGGCGCCTTTGGAACAGTGATGACGACCGTGCGATTAGTCTCGACCAGGTACTTCTTCGCGACGCGCATCACGTCTTCTTTGGTTACGGCCATGACCTTGTCAAGCCGCGTATTGATCAGATTTGGATCGTTGTAATAGACCGCGTACTGGCCAATCGTGTTCGCGCGGTTGAGCGAGCTTTGCAAGCCATTGATGAAGTTGCGGCGCGCGCCATTCTTGGCCTTCTGCAATTCCCAATCGGCAACGGGCTCGTTTTGCAGGCGCGCGATCTCTTCATAGACAGCTGTCTCGACGTCTTTCGTGTCGACGCCGCGCCGCGGAGTTGCGGTAATGTAAAAGCCACCGACGCCGCGGGCTTCGCGCGCGTTGCTGCTGGCGTTGGTCACCAGTTGCTTATCGCGCGTCAGTTTTTGATTCAGGCGGGAACTGCCGCCGCCACCGCCGCCGCCGAAGCCACCACCGCCGCCAAGTACGTTCGCCAGAACTTGCAAGGCATAAAAGTCAGCCGTATTGCCGGCGACGGTTTTGTACCCAATTGCGATGCGATAGGCGCGCGCGAGCACGTCGTCAACCGAAGTGCGGCGTTCCGCTTTCTGTTCAGGCTCAGCCGGATCGAAGAGGGGCGGATCGGGCTGACGCGGGATTGCGTCGAAATATTTCTTGACGATCGCCAGTGCGTTCGCCGGATTAAAGTCGCCGACAACTGTGAGCGTAGCGTTGTTCGGCGCGTAATACATTTTGAAGAATGCGCGAACGTCTTCGACGGATGCCGCATTGAGATCGTCCATCGATCCGACGGTGTCGTGTTTGTAACCGAAGTTGTCGAACATCAACTCCTGTTGCACTTCGCCGCTTTTGCCGTAGGCGGCGTTATCCAAGCCGATGCGGCGTTCTTCCTGCACTGCGTTGCGCTGGTTGTCGAGGTTCTCCTGCGTCACCGCGAGACTGCGCATGCGGTCGGCTTCGAGGAACAACGCGAGTTCCAATTGATTTGCCGGCATGGCTTCGAAGTAGTTGGTGCGATCCTCGTTCGTGGTACCGTTCATCGTGCCGCCGTTGTTGAGTATCAGCATGAAGTGTTCGGACTTGCCGACGTTTTCCGAACCCTGAAACATCATGTGCTCGAATAGATGTGCGAAGCCGGTGCGGCCAGGCTTTTCATTGCGCGAGCCGACGTTGTAGGTAACGTTGACGGCGATAACCGGCGCGCTGTGATCCTCGACTGTGATCACGCGCAGTCCGTTCGCCAGCCGCGTCTCCTTCAAATCGACCTGCGGGTTCTTGCTTTGGGCAAACGCCGCCGTGGCCAGCGCCGAGACCAGCGTCGCGCTAAGAAATATTTTGTGCAGTCTCATACGGATAAACTCCCGAGTGGATTTGTGCGACAGGACATGTTGTTGGGTTAGAGCTGCCGCCCCAGATTAATGCATCCCGGCAACCCCAAAATGGACGGCTGTGAATCTATTCTCGCGCATACCTTAAGTCAAGCCGTCACACTCGAGGGGAGAGCGATTTTTGCTCACAAATTCAGCCAACCGGCGGGAACTTTCCGCCATCCAAGATCGCGCCCAAGGTTGCTCATGGCGGTACGACAAACTTAAGTTTGTCGAACTGGAAGCATCGCGTGCCTCTCCGGCTGGCTGTCCAACGACAAGGCGAAATATACTGTAACGCAATATCACTATGCTGACATCAAGATCGCTCTCTCTTAGCATCGCCGCTCTAGCTCTGACATTGTTTGGCGTCTCGACCGCTTTGGCACAACCGAGTGCCGGTTCAAAATTCGACGTCACTAACTATCACATCGAAGCACAGTTGAATCCGGCGGAGCACACTTTGCGCGCCGGCGCCGACGTCACCTTTGTGCCTGCGGAGGCGACTCGCTCAATTGTTTTTGAATTGAATGGATCTCTGAAGGTGGACAGTGTCGAGAAAGACGGCAAAGCGCTTACCGGATTTGTTCAGGACGCGGTGGGAGCAGGAGCGCTGGGCCCGAATGTGAGGATCGATCTTGGCGAGGTGATCCCGGCGGCTCAGCCGGCGACGGTGCGAATTCGTTGGAGCGGCGCGCTGGTTTCGCCCGAAGGCGGACCGCTGGCGAACAAGCGTCTGGCTTATGTGGGACCGGAAGGTTGCTACCTGATGTATGCATCGCGCTGGTTTCCGTTTCATGATTATGCAGCGGACCGCGCGACCTCGGACATTACGATTATCGTGCCGACGGGAATGACGGTCGGCGGCATCAGCGATGAACCGGTAACGCCGCAAGTCGACAAGACCGGCGTGACTCGTTTTCGCTTCGTCAACAAGCAGCCGGTGCTCATCGGCAACTTTGTCGCGGGACAGTACGTTGCGAAGTCGCTGCGGATGGGCAAATACGAGTTGCAGTTCTTCGTCAAACCCGGCAGTGAAAATCGCATCGACAATTTTGGCGAGTTGATGGGTCACGCGCTCGAATACTACACGAAGGAATACGGCGAGCCGGCGTTTGGCAACCGCTTTGTGATCGCGCAAACCGACGATGAAACGATGGATGCCTATTCGGGGCCGGGGATGCTTTTCCTCGCTTCGAAGTTTTTCGATTCGACCCACGCTTCAGATGCGCCCAGGTTGCAACGCGAAGTCGCTTATCAGTGGTGGGGCGAGACGGTTGGCTTGAAGTCGTTCGACGACGCCTGGATTTCGCAGGGCCTGGCCGAATGGAGCGCGTTCGCTTTGCGCGAATCCGCTTTGAGCGGCGCCCAGCTCGATGCCGCGCAGCGCGAAGAACAGGAGCGCGCGTTGACGTTCGAGCAGACTTCATCGATCGTGCGGGCGCCGTCAGCCCTCGACGATCAATCGGCTGCTTATCAATCGATCGTTTTCTACAAAGGCGCGATGGTGTTTCGCATGCTGCGCGACACCCTGGGTAAACAAGAATTCAATCAACTGCTGCGAAAATTCCTCGACCAATATCGCAACAAGAGCGCGTCGATCGACGACTTCGAACGACTGACGACACAGGTCGCCCGCCGCAACATGCGGTACTTTTTTGCGCGCTGGATCGAGGGCACGGGCGTGCCGGAGTTCAGCGTCGACTACCAAATCATTCGCACGCGCACCGGCAAGTTTCGCACGCGCGGCACGGTGCGGCAGAATTTCGACAACCTGCAGATGCCCGTCGAGATCACTCTGCATTCGGAAGGCGACAATCAAACCAAGACCATCTATCTAGCCGGCCAGAGCGAAGACTTTGATTTCGAATCGCAGGGCCAGCCGATCAGCGCCGAAATCGATCCGAACGACAAGATTCTCCGCATGTCCGACGATCTGAAGATTTCGATCGTCGCGCGCCGCGGTATCGAGCTGTTCAAGGAGGGTCAATACGCCGAAGCTCAACAGCAACTCGAAGGCGCGCTGAAGCTCGATCGAAATAACGGTTGGATCTACTACAATCTGGGCCTTATTTATCTCGAGCAGAAAAACTGGCAGATGGCCGGCGATAATTTCGAAGCCGCGATCAATTCAGCCAGCGGCAAGCCGGACTGGATCGACACCTGGGCGCACATCAAGAAGGGCAACTCGTACGATGCGCGCGGCGAGCGGCAACGCGCCGTCGCCGAATATCAAAAAGCCATCAACGCCGGGAGTAATTACGACAACGCGCAAGCCGCAGCAAAGAAGTACATCAACACACCTTTCGATCCGAAAGCTCCCGCCGAACAAGCACAAAATAACCCTGGCGACTCGTATTGAGAGTCGCCTCACGGCTCGCCGATTTGCGGCCCTGCGAACGCTAACGTAAGATTCACTCGGCCCCTCTTCATCAAGATAAATCGGTTTAGACAGTGGACTTGTCCGCCGCTCTTTAGCGTTGGCACAAGTGCCGTTTCTGAACGAACAGATGAATAGCCGGCACTCGGTGAACATGGTTCGCGAAGTTTCGAACGCCTTCGAGAATCTCTACGGCGAACAGCCGCGTATCTATCGCGCACCCGGCCGCGTGAACTTGATCGGCGAGCACACCGACTACAACGAAGGGTTCGTGATGCCGGCGGCGATCGATTTTTCGACGTACGTCGCGATGGCCACGCGCGACGATCGCAAAATCAAAATCCATTCCGATCTTTTCAACGAAGATGCATCTCTCGATCTCGCGCATGTGCCGCCGCCCGGTGGCAAGCACTGGAGTCGTTATCCATTCGGCGTGGCAGTTAAGCTGCAGGAAGCGGGCCATTGCATTTCGGGAGCGAACGTCTTCGTACACGGTGAAGTTCCGCTCGGCTCGGGCCTCAGTTCGTCTGCGGCGATTGAAGTGTCCACCGGATTAGGATTACTGGATATTTCGCAAGAGAGAATCGATCGCATGCAACTGGCGAAGATTTGTCAGAAAGCCGAAAACACGTTCGTGGGCGCGCACACCGGCTTGATGGATCAGTTCATCGCTTGCTTTGGAAAAGCCGGACACGCGGTGATGCTCGATTGTCGCTCACTGGAATCACAGGCGTTGCCGATCCCGCAAGAGGTAAAGCTGGTTGTCTGCAACACCATGGTCAAACACGAGTTGGCTTCTAGCGAATATAACAAGCGTCGCGAGCAATGCGAGGAAGGAGTCAGAATCCTTTCGAAACATCTAGACAAGGTGAAATCGTTGCGCGACGTGACGGTGGACGATCTGAAGAAATTTGAAATGCCTGAGGTCATCTATCGTCGGTGTTTGCACGTGACGAGCGAAAACGATCGCGTACGGGCTGCGGCCGATGCGCTGCGGCGACGCGATTTGCAGACCTTCGGCAAACTGATGTACAAGTCGCACGAAAGTCTCCGCGACAACTATGAGGTAAGCTGCGAAGAGCTCGATGTGATGGTCGGCCTGGCGCGCGAAGTCGAAGGTGTCTATGGCGCGCGGATGACCGGCGGCGGGTTTGGCGGGTGCACGATAAATCTGGTCGTGACGGAAGCGGTCGATCGATTCAAGCGGGCAATCAAGACCGGATATTCTGAAAAGACAAAGCGCGATCCCGAAATTTATATTTGCGAGGCCGCGGACGGCGCCGAACGCATTCAATAATTTGTCAGTAGCTCGACCGTCAAGGGAGGGCGCGTGTGATAAGCTGGCCCTCCCTGACGGTCGGGCTTCTGATAATTCCCCTATGAAACTTTGTCAATTCAAAACCAACGATTCTGATCGGAAGAGAGTTGGTCTGCTGATCGGCGATGATGCGGTGTGCGATCTCGCTGAGCTGGCGCGCGCCGTCAAAAGTGCCGGAGGCGCTCCGGCAGATTGGCTGCTCGAACCCAAAAGCATGTCGACGATCATTAATCGCGGCGACACTGCGGTTGCTGACATTGCGTCGCTCGTCGATAGCGGCGCGCCGCATTCGGCGCGCGGGCAAACGGCTGGCTATTCGGTTGATTCGATTGAATTTTCACCCGCAGTTTATCCGAGTAAGATCATGGCGATCGGCCGTAATTATGCCGAGCATGCGGCCGAGGGCGGAGCCGATCTGCCAAAGGCGCCGCTGCTTTTTAATAAGCTGCCCAATGCCCTGAGCGCGCACAACGCGCCGATTGTATTGCCGCGCATCAGCGAAAAAGTCGATTACGAAGCTGAACTCGCAGTGGTCATCGGCAAACCTGCGAAGAAGGTTAATGAAGCTGACGCACTGGATCATGTCTTCGGCTATTCGTTGATCAACGACGTGAGCGCGCGAGATTTGCAGTTTGGCGACGGTCAATGGACACGCGGCAAGAGTCTCGACACGTTTGCGCCGCTGGGCCCATTCATCACCACGCGCGATGAGATCGATGATGTACAGTCGCTGAATATCGAAGGCGTGCTGAATGGACAGGTGATGCAGTCGTCAAATACCTCGAAGATGATCTTCACAGTTGCGTACCTGATTTCATATCTCTCGCAGGGCATCACGCTGCAGCCGGGCGATGTGATCGCAACGGGGACGCCTGACGGCGTAGGCGTCTTTCGCCAGCCGCCGGTCCTTTTGAAAGCCGGTGATGTGTTTGAAGTGAAGATTGAGAAGCTCGGCACGCTGCGCAATCCTGTGATCGCCCAAGACTAGACCCAGCCACAGATGAACACCGATTTACACAGATCAAAACCCCGGTATTCCCATCTGTGTCAATCTGTGTTCATCTGTGGATGATTCTCCTGTTACCGCCGAACTCGATGCACATCTGGATCGATCTCGCCAATTCGCCTCACGTCCCTTTCTTCCGCGCATTGATTCCTCAATTCACGTCGCGCGGTCACACGGTCGAAATCAGCGCGCGCGATTTCGCGCAGACTGTCGAGCTGGCATCCAAGGCCGGCATGATGGCCCACGTCATCGGCGGTCATGGTGGCGGTTCGATCACCGGAAAGGCGGGAAACCTGGTGGGCCGCGCCGCCGCTTTGCGCAAGTGGGCGCGCGACCGCGGGTTCGATCTCGCCATCAGTCATAACTCTTACGCCCAAATCGCCGCCGCTGCCGCGCTCGGAATTAAGAGCATCACGCTGATGGATTACGAACATCAGCCGGCGAATCATCTCGCCTTTCGCTTGGCGTCGCGCGTCATTGTGCCGAATGCTTTTCCGGCCGGTGAGTTGCGAAAGTACGGGGCCTCGCTGCGCAAGGTTAAGCGATATCACGGCACGAAAGAAGATGTTTATTTGGCTGACTTCGCTCCCGATCCGGCTTTCTCCGAAAGATTGCACAAATTGAATATTGCGAGCGATGATGTCCTCGTCGTGGCGCGGCCGCCGGCGCGCGACGCTCTGTATCACAGATTTGAGAATGAATTGTTTGATGACTTGATCGCGCATTTGAATTCGCAAGCGGGAACGAGAGTAATATTGCTGCCACGATCGGACGTGCAGCGCGCCGATTTCGAAAACAGAAATTTAGC
Source organism: Pyrinomonadaceae bacterium (assembly GCA_035639235.1). Taxonomy (GTDB): domain Bacteria; phylum Acidobacteriota; class Blastocatellia; order Pyrinomonadales; family Pyrinomonadaceae; genus UBA11740. The sequence continues at coordinate 22,462 of DASQYL010000154.1, forward strand.
GGACCTGATCATGCCGCGAGAGGTGCTCGACGGCGCGAATTTGATCGCGGCGGCTGACCTGGTTGTCAGCGCCGGCGGCACAATGAACCGTGAAGCTGCGGCACTCGGCGTGCCGGCCATCAGCGTCTACGCCGGCAAGTGGGCGGCAATCGACGAAGAATTGGTGGGCGAAGGGCGGTTGCGCCGCATCAGTTCGCCGGCAGAGATTAGCACCTTGCGCGTTTCCAAAAAATCAGGTTTGCATGCGCGCCGTGCGACTGGCGTGCGCGAAGAGGTTGTTCGATTGATTTTGGAATGAAGACCGGTTGCTTGCGATGAAAGCTCAGAGCACGATTAAGGATTTCACCGTCGCCAGCGCCGTGCGCGTCCCGGCGCGCGCTCCTCGCTGGCTGGTGCCGCTCGTCAAAATGGCGCTGGTTTTCGGTGATGCGGCGCTCGCGCTGCTCTGTTTCGTCGCAGCGTTTTACGTTCGTCATTATCAATCGATTGTTAATCGCAATGCGAGCGGGTCACTCAGTTGGAGCCGCGACTTTGCGCCTTACGCCGTCCTGCTTCCGCTGATCATTCCCATTCGTGTACTGCTGTTGCGCTATTACGATCTGTATCGAGTGCGCGGTGAGTTCTCGTTCGTCGATGACATCGCGCGCGTCTTCAAAGCTACGGCGATCAGCTCGCTATTGATCGTCGCCGCTGCTTTCATGTATCGCGGTGGCGTGACGTTTCGCACGTTTTCTTATTCGCGTGGAATATTCGTTTTGGATTTTGCCCTGGTGGTCGCGAGCATCAGTGTGGTCAGAATGATTTTTCGCGGCGGCCAGATAATGATTCGCCGTCGCGGCATCAATCTGATTCCCACCCTGATCGTCGGTCGCGGCGCTGAGGCAGCGTTGTGTATTCGCGAGATGCGGGCGCGTCCCGAACTCGGCTATCGCGTGATCGGCATCGTCGATAATGAGCGTCCGCAAATATTAGGCGACGGCGACTTCGAAGGCGTGCCCGTCATTGGCAACCTGGAGAGTTTGCCTGAAGCAATCCGTGAATCGCGCGCCAACGAAGTCATTATTTCCGATCCGAACGTGCCGGGCGAGAAACTCTTTGACGTGATGATTCAAACCGGCCGTCGCCGTGGCGTCGAGTTTCGCATCGCGCCGACGCTGCTCAACTGCCTGCCGAGCAAAACCGAAATCGATCAAGTCGGATCGTTGCCGATGGTGACGCTGTTTCGTTCGCCG
>DASQYL010000155.1:0-14949 GCA_035639235.1 Pyrinomonadaceae bacterium
GAATAAGAAAACGTTTTGGGGCGGCATGAAAATTCGTTTGCGGCCTAAGGGCCGACAAGCAATGCATGCCAGCGACTTGTTCAGTTCGGCCTTTGTCCGTTGGCAGACCGACAATTCATTCGACAACGTCCATGCCAATCCCGACCCTTGGGAATGGAAAAAGCCGGAGAGCTTTTTCTATTCGATGCCTTTCCCGCCGCTCGACAATTACGAATGTGTGTTCAGCCTGTTCAATCCAAACGCTGACAAAAGTATCGGCACGATCGCGCTGCACAGCGAGTCGGGCGAAAAGCTAAAGACTCTGCCCTACGAACTGCAGCCGCACGCGTCGCTGTTGCTCAATCTGCGTCGCGGCGAATTCGTCAGCGACTTTGCCGGCGCTTTTGTTTCAAACAAGCGCGGTCATGCAAGTGCGTCGTCTCTAACTTCGGCGGGCGGTACGCTGGCGATTGTAAATCAAGCTGGATCGACCAAGTCATTTGGCTATCTTTTGATTAAGCGTGCCGGCAGTTCTCGCTTCAGCGTCGAACATCCGATTCATCAGCCGCCGTTCAAACCAGTGGCTGCCGCGGCGCCGTTCGACAGTCAGGGCCGCTTCAAACCAAAGAACATCTTGTACACGCCGCTGGTGTTTCATGAAAAGAAGATCGGCGCTGTTACCATCGATTCGCATTTTCACATTAGCTCCGGTGCGCCGATCGAAGAGTTTCTCTGGGCCAAGCCATTCATCTCCGACGCGCAAGGGAATGTCGCCTGGCAAGCGACCGCGGACACCCCGTTTCCGGCCAGTATTTCGCCAACACAGATTCAGCGCGAGACGATAAAACTAGGCGGCATGCAGAACTGCACTTTCGCCGCCGGCGATCTTGCGCTGCCAAAAACTTTTGCCGGCGGGATGTCCTTGGCCGTGGCGCCCACGACGAATCACACTTTGATGAAGGTGGAGTTGCGCGTGAAGGAATGGGGTGCGCACGCCTTCACTCATTTTCGTCCCGGACTGCAATCAGCGCGCGGTTACCAGGGGTCGTCGCCGCGTGGCGGGCTGGCGACCGATTACATCGCTTGTGGCGCGCGCGTAGAGCGGAAAGAATCGCGAAATATCCGTGACGAAATCATCGGCATTATCAATATCGACGATAAAGAACTGACCGGACGTCCGGTGGTCGAGGTGTTCGCTGCGGGTGGTCTGGTGACCAGGATCGAACTCGGTGAAGTGCCGCCATTCGCCACGCACCATTACTTGCTTTCAGAAGTGGCATCTGGAAGAATTGGCCCGCACGATTTGACCCTGCGGCTGGTGGATGAACAGGCGACACTTCTGATGTCGGTCATTCACCTCGATTACGTGCGACGCGATCTTTCTCTGGATCACGGTTCGGATCGGTTCTCAACTTTCAACGATTACGGTTGTGCAGCCTCGACATGACCGCTGGAGTTAGGTCGCGCAATGCGCGTAAGTCGTTGTGCCGCAGTTCCGATAATTTCAAGGAGCCCATCATGAGGAAAATTGTTTTTATTTGCTCGGCGATAGTTCTGTTCGCCGCCAGTGCTTACGCGCAAAAGGAGAAGCCCTGGACAGACTGGACCGACAAAGACGTTCAGAAGATGCTGACCGATTCTGCCTGGGCTCAAACCCAAAAGGAATTGAGCGACGCGAGCGGGCCGAGCGGTCCGACAATCACCAGCGCAGCGCAAAATGGAAACAGCGCCAACATGGTGATGTCCGACAAGGATAAGAGTTCGTCTGAATCTGGTGAAACCATGGGACGGAAGAACCAAACGCTGACGGTCAACTATTCCGTGTCGTTTTTGTCTGCGAAGCCGGTGCGGCAAGCTTTCATTCGATTTATCGAAATGAAGAATCCGGATACGCCGAAGGAGAAGGTCGAAGAACGCCGCAAGTTCATCGACGGCGACTTTAGCCAATATATAGTCGTCAGTCTCAGACTCGACGGCAACGATCGGAAGAAGATTGGACCGGCGCTGCAGTTGCTGACGAGTTCGAAACCGGAAGACCTCAAGAGCACGACATACTTGGAGCGAAAGGACGGCAAACGCGTCGAGATGATAGATTATCGAGCGCCGGGACCGGATGGCATGGGCGCCAAATTCGTATTTCCACGAATGGTCGAAGGTAAACCGTTTCTCGACGGTAACAGCGGTGAGATCCGCGTTTACATCGAGGTTGGCAAGACTAAACTGACCCGCCGATTCAAAGTCGCCGACATGATGTACGACGGCAAACTTGAATATTAACGTGAATACTAATCGCGAGATTCCGATCGGCGCGACGGCAACCGCCACAACCCGCGGTCGGATAATTACCATCTGTCTGCTGATGTTGGGCTTGGGCCTGACTTGCCTGGCGCAACGAAAAGACGCTTCCTGGATCGAACTATCAAGGAAGGACGCCGATCGGATGTTAACCAACTCTCCCTGGTCGCAGACGCAGGTTGATTCCGATCTGACTGAGTCGTTCTATTCGCCTACAAAGGCCGGCACTTCTTCCGTCGGAAGAGCTGATGCTTCGCGGGGCACGGTGTCGGACCAGCAGGCAATCAATAACAACCGCGCCGATCGCGGCGCCGTCAATGAAGCGATCCACACTTCGTATCGCATCAGTTTTCTGTCTTCGCGTCCGGTGCGGCAGGCGTTGGCAAAAACCATTCTCGCGGCGGAACGCGAGCCTAACGACCAGCTCGTTAAGCAACTACAGTCTTTCGTCGAGCGAGACTTCAGCCAGTATATTGTGATCGCCGTGACCGTAACTTCGACTGATGGCCGATTCTCTGGGCCAATCATGCAGGCCATTAACAGCGCCACCACCGGCACGCTCAAGAACAACGCATATCTCGAGCGAACGGATGGCCAGCGCTTGTTTCTCATGCAATACATCGCGCCGATTCCGGACAATTTGGGCGCGAAATTTATTTTTCCGCGGCTGGTCGATGGCCAGCCGTTTCTGAAATCCGACAGCGGCACCGTCCGCTTCTATGCGGAATTCAACGACTCGTTCAAACTCAACATGCGGTACAAAGTCGCCGATATGATTTACGATCAGAAGCTGGAATACTGATCGAACCGGCGGCGAGTCGCCGCGGAAAGGAATCCTCCAATGAAAAGAAAATCCTTTGCTCTTATTCCCCTTCTGATCGTGTTAGCGATGCTCGGCAACGCCCTCGCGCAGAAGGACAAGAAGTGGACAGACTGGAACAAGAGCGACGTGCAGAAGATGCTCAACGATTCGCCTTGGGCCAAAGTCCAGACAGACACTGATACGTCTGAGCAGATGTTTTCACCGGCTAATAATCCGCAGATGAGCGGCAGGACTCAGTCGACTGATAACCAGCGCCTAACCCAGGGTTCGACAAACCAGGCCACGAACGTAACCTACTACGTCAGGTTTTTCTCGGCACGGCCGATCAGGCAGGCTTTGGCGCGCAACATCGAACTAAGTCAAACCGGCATGCCGGCTGATGCCGTCACCCGGCTGCATAGTTTTGCCGAAGTCAAGTCAGCGGATTCAATCATCGTGACGGTAACTTACAAGGGTAACGATCAACGAGCGGTGAATCCAGTGATGCAAGCCTTCAATAGCGCGATTACGGCCACGTTGAAGAACAATACCTATCTTCAACGGCCCGACGGCAAGCAACTGTTTCTTGAAGAATATGTCCCGCCAGGCAAGGACGGTTTTGGGGCTCGGTTTATTTTTCTGCGCACGATGGACGGGAAGCCGTTCATCGATAAGGACATGAAGGAAATTCGTTTCTTCACCCAATTCGGCAACATCAAAGTCGATCGCCGTTTCAAAATCGGCGACATGATGTATGAGGGTGAACTCGAATACTGACCGCATCGTGGCGATGTGCGTTTCTCGATGAATGTGTGCCGCCGGGGAGGACGGTTTCGGCGCCCGCGTCATTTTCAAACGCGAACTCGATCGCCGGTTCAAAGGAGCCGACATGATGTATCAGGGAGCACTCGAATACTAACCCCGGCTCATACTGAAAGATCCCAGAGCGACGCAGAATATTTTCGCGTCGCTCTTTTCATTTAGCAATTCATGCTTGCGTCGCGCAGGCAAAATAAGGATCATCCCTCACAGTGAATTCATTCTCGAACGATTTGGCGTTGGCGCCGTTGGGTGCGGGAGACTTGATCGACCGTGCCGTCAGACTCTATCGTCGCCACTTCTTCACGCTCATTCGCATCGCCGCTCCGCCGGTTTTGATTTCCGCGTTTGGATCGACGCTGACCACCATAGCGTTTCGAGAGATTGGCTCCACGTCGAGTGAGTTCGAGGTTTTTTTGTACGTCATGATTTTGCTGGGCGGAGGGGCAATCATTATTTGCGGCTCGCTTTTTAGTTTAATTGTCATGGGGGGCGCCACCCGAAATCTGGTGTCGCATTTAATTTGGAACGAGCCGGTCAGTTTTCGCGCCACCTACCTCGCGGTCAAGTCACGATTTTGGGCCTTGCTTGGCGCCAGCATTCTGGTGGCGATGTGGTTGGCATTTTCAGCGTTTGTAGCGTCGATGGGATACGGAGTTGTTTCGGTAGTGGTGTTGATGGCGGTGGCGTTGGGATCACAGATCGCTCCGTGGTTTACCACCCTAATCGTCTTCCTGGCGATTCTCGTCGCGATTGCAATTGGTTTGATTCTCTTCTTTTTGCTGGCCGGGCGAATGGCTTACGTGCCGCAAGCGATGTTGGTCGAAGGCCGCACGGTCTTTTCCGCAATCGGCCGCAGCTTCTCGTTAGCCAGCGGCAATGTGCGGCGTCTGATGGCGATGGCCTTATTCACTTTCTTTGCGACCTACTCGGCGTTGATGCTGCTCATGATTCCGCTTGGCTGGTATGGAAATCTGAATGGCGTCGATGTCTCGCCGTTCGGTTCGCGATGGCCCACCTGGTACGCCATCGGTTATCAAGTCATCCTGCAGTGCAGCCACATTTTGCTCGCGCCGATTTGGATGCTCGGATTGTCACTGCTCTATGTGGACGAGCGGGTGAGGCACGAAGGCTATGACATCGAATTGATGGCTGCGCGCCAGCTTCCGGAGATGCCGACGTTGCCGGGTGTCGTTTCGCCCTTCGCGCCGGCACTGGTTACCGGGCGCGCGCCGAAATTCGTAGCCCCACCGCCGCAGACTGAACCTTTGCACACGGGAACGGTTTTAGGATTGCGCTAAACGAAAGTGAACGCGGCATATAAATCAAAACATATTGCGTTCGTACTAGCGGTCGCTCTCGTGGGTTTGTTTCTTTGCGCCGGCGCCGCGCGCTCAGCGACTCTAAATGATTATGCGGACAGACTCTCGCGCTCGATTGCATTGGTCGAGCAAATCCGTGCGGCTTATGCGGACGAAAACAGTCTCGTCAGATCTGAACAAGTCGCTGGAGGTCTATCGCCGGTGCGACAGTATCTGCCCGCGCAGGAAACGGTCACAGTCAATGGCCAGCCAGTTAAGGTCGACAATTCCTGGCTGGAGGCAGACATTAGAGATTTCGAGAAATCGACGAAGGCCGACGATCGTCGCGACGCGCTCGCGCGCATCTCCGAACGATTGCAGGCGATCCACGAGCACGTCCTTGACCTACAGAAAGGCACGCGTGTCGCGAGTGACAAAGACGCCGACAAGGGCAGATTAGCCGAGATACTTCGTCGCCCGGAATACAACGTTCATCCTCAGCCGCAAAGCAGTGCGTTGGAGAGTTTGATTGATGGATTTTTTCGTTGGCTGTCACGGTTGTTTCCGAAACCGAAGCCAATCCAACCAGGCAGCTCGCGATTCGTCGGTAATATCGTGCAGCTTGCGATCATCGCATTATGTGTCGCTGGAATTGGATTGCTTATCTGGCGTTACGGGCCACGCCTGATAAGCGGACGCCGCAAAAAGAAGAAGCGACGCGAAGCGCGCATCGTGCTTGGTGAAAGACTCGAACCCGATCAAACAGCCGCAGACTTGCTGGTCCAGGCTGAAAACCTAGCGCGGCAGGGGAACCTGCGCGCGGCGATTCGCAAGGGATACATCGCGCTATTATGCGAACTCGGCGATCGCAAGATCATCAGTCTGGCCCATTACAAGACTAACCGTGATTATTTGAACGCCGTGCGAGATAAGGGTTCGTTGTATCCGTCGATGCGGAAGCTCACGAGCATTTTCGAATTGCATTGGTATGGTTTTGCGCCGGCAGGCGAAGCCGAATGGAATGAGTTTCGTGACAGTTATCGAAAAGTATTTCGGGAGTGATGAGTAATGACTCATGACTGATCTTCGATGCGCCAACGTTTAATCATCATTGTCACTCTGATTGTTGTGGTCGTCGTACTGGTGCTAATCAACGCGGCGTCGTACGTGAGAGTTGAGGCGACGCCGGACACTGAGAGCGCGCCGGATCGTTCGACTTACAACGCCGGCCCGACCGGAACGCGAGCGCTTTATGATTTTTTGCATGAGTCAGGTTATGAAGTTACGCGTTGGCGTGACACAACTTCGTCGCTCTTGAGTTCTACTGGTCCAAAACCCGCGACCGTAGTCGTAGTCGGAGAGACGAAATTTCCGTTCACGAAAGTCGAGAGCAATGAAATCCTGCTTTGGGTTCAATCAGGGGGGCGTCTGGTAATCATCGATCGCTCACCGCCGCAAACGTTGCTGCCGCAAAGCGGTGAATGGGTCGTGCGGGAGGTAATGACCAACTTTCCCTGGAACGATCTCGATCCGGCGAATTTCGAAGCCATGACGCGGGAAGTAAAGCCCGTGCCGCCGTCGCAAGCGGCAACCATCGCCACCAACGTAGAAAATATTCTCCCTTCACGTTTTGCGAGCGCGTTTACGTTTGCCCGGATGCCGCCAAAAACAAAGAAAACGTCATCCGAACACGTCGATGATGATGATGCTTTGGACTCGGAACCCGAGACCGTCAGTCCAACTAAGAATGCAGAAGCAGTCTCGCCGGCCCCGATCGCCATTTTCCGCAACGACCATGGTGCATTGCTGGCCGAGTATCCGCACGGCAAAGGCAGTATCGTGCTGCTCTCGGATCCATACATCGTCGCGAATAATGGAATCAGCCGCGCGGACAATTTGCAGTTGGCGATCAATATCGTGACGGGCGCAGGCGGTGTTATTGCCTTCGACGAATTTCATCAAGGCCGCGGTTCGAGCAACAACGCCTTGATCAAATATTTCGCAGGGACGCCCGTGTTGGCGATCTGCGCGCAGTTGATGCTGATCGCTTTAGCGCTTGTATGGTCACGAGGCACGCGCTTCGCACGGCCTTTGCCGTTGCCGCAGGTTGATCGCCGTTCGGGCCTGGAATTCGTCGCATCCATGGCCGAGCTTCAGCAGCGGGCGAAGGCACACGACCTCGCGTTGGAAAATATCTACGGCCGCGTGCGGCGCGTGCTGGTGCGTTACGCCGGACTCAATCAGAGCAGCCCACGTGCAGAAATCGCGCAGCGCGTCGCGTTGCGTTCAAAGATAAACGAGAAGCAGCTTGAATCATTGATGCGAAGCTGTGAAGATACGATTAACGGCGCGCCGACCAGTGCGAAAGAAACATTGCGTCTCGTGAGGCGGCTGCGCCAGGTTGAAGAGCGGCTGGGCCTGCAAGGCCGCGCGCGCGACGCAAAACAACGCGATGTGCGGACTTAGGTCTTTGGTCTTAGGACTTTGATCTTTGGATCAATACAAAGACAAGGCGAAGACCTAAGACCAAAGAACAAAGACCGAGAATCAAAAAATCAAAGAAGGATCGGACGCTAACCCTAAATGCCCGAATACGTCTCAACCACCGTCGCCCATATTCAAAATGAAATGCGTAAAGTGATTGTCGGCCAGGACGAACCTATCGAACAAATTCTGGTAGTGTTACTGGCTGAAGGACACGCGCTGATCGAAGGTGTGCCGGGAACCGCCAAAACGCTCACAGTCAAAACGCTGTCGCGGATCTTGAACGCAGGCTTTGGCCGGATTCAGTTCACACCCGACCTGATGCCTTCTGACATTACCGGCACCAACGTTTTCAACATGGCGACGTCGACATTCAGTCTGCGACGCGGACCCATATTCACCGACATTCTGCTGGCCGATGAAATCAATCGCACGCCGCCAAAGACCCAAGCTGCTTTGCTCGAAGCGATGGAAGAACGGCAGGTGACGATCGACGGCGAAGGTCATTCTCTTTCGCCATTATTTACTGTGCTGGCAACCGAGAACCCCATCGAATACGAAGGCACGTATCCGTTGCCCGAAGCGCAACTGGATCGTTTTCTTTTGAAGATTCTTTTGTCGTATCCGTCTGCCGACGAAGAGCATCAGGTGATTGCGCGTTGGGACGAAGGCTTCAATGCGCGGAGGCTGGATCAAATTCAAATCGATTCGCTGCCGGAGGCTGATGCGATCTCGCGCTGTCGCGCTGAAGTACGAGATATGAGGGTCGAGCCGGGCGTGCAACGCTATATAGTGGACATCGTTCGGCGCACCCGCGATCACGCCGCAGCGCATTACGGCGCCAGTCCGCGCGCCGCCGTAGCGCTCCTTTTATGCGCCAAAGCATTATCGGCAATCCGTGGGCGCGACTTCATCACGCCCGACGATGTGCGCGATAGCGCGCGGCCGGTGCTGCGTCATCGTCTGACGTTGCGTGCCGAGGCGGAACTCGACGGCGCCACACCGGATTCCGTGATCACGGATATCTTACAGACCGCCGAAGTCCCCCGGTAGCCTCATGCGCTTTGTCTTCAGCCGGATGTTCTATGCGTTGCTGGCCGTTGGCCTGATTCCATTATCACTCTCATGGAACCGGCCCATCTTGCGTTGGCTGGCGATCGCTTACGACGTCGTTATCTTCGGGTTCGCGATGTTCGACGCTTGGAACAGTAAGCTCCCGCCGCGCGTGCAGATCGAACGACACTTCGGCAGCCGGTTTGCCGTCGGCGCTGAAACCGAAGTGCGGATCGAGATCGCTAATCACACGCCGCGCGATCTTTCATTAATTCTCAAAGACGAATATCCGCCGCAGATGAAGCTAAGCGGCGCACGTGAAATTCGCGTGAACGTCGATGCGCAGACCGCAGCGTCATTTTCTTATTGGCTGACCCCGCCGAAGCGAGGCCGTTTCGAATTTGGTTTGATTGCGGTTCGTTTTTTGTCGCACTGGCGTTTGGCCTGGAAGCAAACGCGCGCGGGAGAATCGACGACGGTCAAGGTCTATCCGAACATGCGGCGCGCGCGTGAAGCTGAATTAAAAGCGTTGGGCGCGCGGTCTTTCGTCGCGGCCCGCCGCAAGTCACAGTGGCGCGGCGAAGGACGCGACTTCGAATCGATGCGCGATTATGTGCGCGGCGACGAGATGCGTCACATCTCCTGGACCGCCACGGCGCGGCGCGGCAAGTTGGTGACGCGGCAATATCAGATGGAACGCGATCAGACAATTTTGATCGCACTCGACGCGGGGCGATTGATGACGGCGCGCATCGAAAACGAAACGAAATTGGATTCAGCCGTGCACGCGACGCTGGCTCTGATGTCGGCCGCCGCGCGCGCCGGTGACAACGCGGGATTGCTGGTTTTTGGCCGGAAAATTCAAGCATTTCTGCCGCCCAAGCGCGGTGCGGAACACCTCGACGCGGCGCTCGAAGCGCTGTATGCCGTCGAGCCGGAGATGATCGAACCAAGCTATTCGCGCGCGTTCGAATTCGTCTCGGCGAATAGTCAGAGACGTTCGCTGGTGGTCGTGATCACCGACCTGGTCGATGAAGAAGGCTCGCGCGAATTGCTTTCATCGCTCAAGCTGCTGCGTCCGCGACATCTACCTTTAGTAGTGACAATCGCCGATCGAGATTTGAAAGCAGTAGTGCGTGAGCCGCCGAAAGATGAACGCGAGATGTTCACGCAGTCGGTTGCCGAAGAAATCATTTACTTGCGCGAAGCTGCGTTGCGTTTGGTGGAATCACAAGGTGGACTCGCGCTCGATGTGACTGCCGCCGCGCTCGCGCCGAAAGTCCTGGAGACGTACTTGCGAGTTAAGGAGAGAGGACTGCTGTAAGTGTGCTCAGCTCTGTATGGTGATGCGTTAGACGCCGCGGCGCACATCAGTAACGACGCCAAAGGCACCCACGTATTGGTTTGCGTCATTTATGATTGGAAAGGCGTAAATTGCCACAGGAATTTCTTCGTTGGTGATCGGGTTCTTGTATCTGGTTATATAAAACTTTGGTTGTCGCGATCGTCGCTTTTCTTCCAACTGCTTTCGCATGTCTGGCTGCAAATCTGCTGCCGTCAAGTCGTCACAAATGTGATACTTCCTCTTCAGCAATTCCTCGACACTCATTCCAAGTAGGGCGGAGTACTTTTCATTTGCGTCAACCACGATATCGTTTTCATCAAGTCTTGCCCATGAACGCTCTTTTAATACGTCATGACGCAATTGCTCAATAGTCCCTTGGCGCAACGGGTCATTGCCAAGATTCAGTTGTTGCAGCTTCAGATTTCGATAATTGTGATAACTCGTGATTCGTCGGTTTATATTTGCGCGCATTATTTTTGCTAGCTTATTAGTGACGGCTGGCCAGCCTCTATTGCTGGTGAACTCCTCAAAAAGAAAGTCCACATTCAGATTGCCGAGAACATCACGCCAAGACAGATAAGGCGTCGGGAACAATGCAATCATCGCAACCTTATCGGCTTCGTTTTCAAATGGTCCCGCGTCATGGAACGAATGTAAATAATAATTTGCGTAATCGACATTTCTGTAACTTCGATTCTTTATATGCGCAAACCAGTGGCCAAGTTCGTGAGCCAGCACAAATTCCTCAAGAGCGGGATGGACATCGGCGCCTTCATTGACCATGATCGCGTGGTGGTTTGACTTATCGTAGCTGTCTTCGTACTGGATAACGCCCGCGAGCAGTTCCATTTTCTGGAAGGGGAGAAGTTTTAGCCCCTCTCCGTCGCAGATCCGGCGCAAACCATCTTTATGAAGGATCTCAAATGCGTTGAAGTTAGGATGTTGGTTCTCAATTTCCACAACCACTTTACTGATATCAAGTTTCTGGAAATCCCCATTCATAGGAAGTCTCTGTTGAGTTTCCAAAAACACGTCACGGTCTTGATTAATGTGCCTCACAATGTCGCTCTTGTTTAGTTGTGTGTTTAGAGCGACTGCGTCTATAGTGGCTTCAAGTTCCTCTTCGGGTAGAGTGTCGTCACGTACTCGACGGGGAAATGCACTGTTAAGTGCGGGTAGGGTCGTCAGATGTAGTTTGTCCCTGAAGTGAAGGAAGGTACGCAGTCTGGTGATTTCATTCGCCAGGAACTGCTGGACGTGAATCGCATTAATCTCTTTGGCGATGTTACCGGTGAAGTCTAGAGGCTCACCCAATGTGCTCGGCGCAGATTGCGCACGCGCTTTGGAGTTATAAACGAACAGAATCAACAGAAGATAGCCGATACCGGCAACGGCGTACATTACCCACCAATCGTTCAGCCCCAGAAACAATTCAATAGTTGGCATTAGGCTGACCTCTCGGCTACGTCGTTAGCAAATGCGAAAATGGTTACGAGGACTGCGACGTTGATTTCAACAAACAATCGTTTGGGCCACATAGGCTTGACGGTGATGCCAGAGTCGTGGGCAATAACCCCACCCCAAGTGTAGAAAGCCGCTGTTATCAATGAAACAAAAAGCAAAAGCGTCAGGCCGTAACCGCCGAGTCGCTGGGAATTCTTACGCATCGAATACACCGTCGTTCCCATCAACGACGTCGCATAAAACAAGAGAACGGAATTCGCGAGAACCTGCTCGCTTCGAGGTGCAATGTTGCCCACCCAGAGAACTAGCAATAACAGAAATATTTGCAAGAGGGCCAAGCCGACATTCGGGGTAGCCCACAGGAGGAATTGAGAAAACGCCTCAATTGGATTGCCGAAGTGGGATCTGAAAAACTCCGAATTCAACGTGAGCATACAGTCTAACGTTCCGGTTCCATTGCATAACTGCTACGTTAGTGTCCGCAGGGCTGAATACCACAAAATCTCGTGGCAGGGTAGTTGTTTCGTGGTGATCAGTCAAGCAAAATCGCTGGCTATTCACAAAACGGTTCTGAATCACCGTTGGTTAGGGCCGGCGAGAGCGTTGTGCTTTTCTCTTCCCGCCAGAAACAGATACGAATACAAAGTAATTCCGGTGATCACGCCGATGCCAATCTTAATTGCGTGCGGAATTAGCTGCGGCGAGACAAAGCCCTCGATTATTCCGGCGACGACCAGCAGCGGGACACAACCGACGATCAAGCGTACTGCTTCCATGCCGCGCGACTTCAACGCGTCGGCGCGCGACAGATTACCGGGCATTAAGAGAGCAGTGCCGATCAAAAGACCTGCGCCTCCCGCGATGAAGATGCAAGTCAATTCGATCACGCCGTGTGAGATCACAAAGCCGAACAAAAGATCGTCTCCAAATCCGGCGTGATAAGTGAGTGCGATGATCGCGCCGAACGACGCGCCGTTGAACGCCAGCACATACAGCGTGCCTAAGCCGAAGATCGCGCCCAGCGCAAAAGCATAAAACGTCACGCGAATGTTGTTGGTGAAAATCGCCGTCGAACCAATTTGGTTGGCGTCGTTCAATCGCTCCCACCAGTGCATGCGGTGGTTGATTACGTATTCGCGAAAGGAAGGACTGACGCCGGCAAATTCTGAGAAATCGGGATCGTGCCTCGTTCCAAAAAAAGCAATCGCGGTAAATAACCAGAAGACGCCGAACGCGGTCGCTGTATAACGCAGCGTGCGGCGAAACGTTTGCGGGAAATCGCGGGCGAAGAAATCGCGAATCCGCTTGCCCCCTTGCGCGTCGGCGCGATAAATCCTGCCGTGCGCGCGAATTACCAGGCTATTCAGATAGTTTATTAGTCGCGGGTCGCGCGACTCAGCGCGCGCGATGGCGAGGTCGGAAGCCGTGCGACGATAGATGCGGCCTAGCTCGCGCACTTCTTCGCGATGCAGCTTGCGCAGCGTCATGCGATCGAGCAGTTGCAGCAACTCCTCGAGCCGCTGCCAAACGTTCTTGCGTTCGTTGATGAACTTATCGATGGGCATCAGACATTGCCAACTGCCGATTTTCGATTTTTGATTTTCGTTTTAGAATCGCGCCGAGGCTGATCGTCGTCACAAATCGGCAATCGGCAATCAAGAATACACAATGCTCGTTGAGTGTGTACCAAACTTCAGCGAAGGCCGCAAGACTGAAACTGTCGAACGCATTGCGACGGCGATTGAATCTGTCGGCGGCGCCGTCATTTTAGGCCGGCACGTCGACGTCGATCACAATCGATCGGTAATCACATTCGTTGGCGACGCCTTTGGAATTGTCGATGCCGCAGTTAAGGCGGCAGCGACGGCGAGAGACTTGATCGATTTGCGAGATCACGCGGGAGTGCATCCGCGCATCGGCGCAACGGATGTCTTGCCATTCGTCCCAATCAGCGGCGTCACGATGGATGAATGCGTGGCCCTGGCCCACGAAGCTGGAAGGCGAATCTGGAACGAGCTATCGATCCCGGTTTATTTCTATGAACGAGCGGCGCTGCGGCCAGATCGAGTTCGCCTCGAGCACGTGCGCGGCAAAGGCTTTGAATGGTTGCGTCATGAAGTGGAAAGAAATGCGGAGCGCGCACCCGACGTGGGCGAGCAGAAATTGCACGAGAGCGCCGGCGCGACGGTCGTGGGTGCGCGGCCGTTTCTGATTGCCTTCAATGTGAATCTGCGCACAGATGATTTGTCGATTGCGCGCAGCATCGCGCGCGAGGTGCGGGAACGCGACGGCGGCTTGCCGTTCGTGAAGGCGCTCGGATTTGAATTGCGGAGTCGCGGCGTCGTGCAAGTTTCAATGAATCTGATCGATTACGAACATACCGGCATCGCTCGCGCGTTCCACGCGGTCCGCGACGCGGCGGCTGCCCGGCGGATTGAAATCCTCAGCGCTGAGATCGTGGGACTAATCCCGCGTGGAGCGCTGGATCGGAACGCGTCCTACTTTCCGTATCTCGAAAACTTTCGCGAAGATTTCGTGATCGAGACTTTGCTCGAACGGCTGCGACGGTGACGGGCAGCGTGGGCGCACGGGCGCGGGACGCCCGTGTCACTCAGAGACCGCTGCCAAAAAATGTCTCTGGACAGTGCCTCGTCTTTTGTTTATTATCGTCGCCCCCGCTTCGGCGGTTTTTCTTTTCAAGATTGGTCATCGCGGCCAATTTCCAAATAAGCTAACGGATCGCATGACATCGTTTGGCAACTCCCGGTTGACGATTTCTCGGGCGATTCCACAACCGGAGGTTAGTTATGCTCAGAATGGGAAAGAATGTAGAAGAGAAGGGACAGAGCCAGCCCGACGAATACGCGAATAGAAGCTATACCCCGCAACCAAGCACGGAAACCTATCGCCCCGCGCCTGAGGCTGCAAACACCCAGAAAGCCTTTACCGAAAGCGAAACTATTGCCCGCGAAATCAAAGACGGAAGTCTGAGCGGGTTTGTCGGCAGCGGCACCGTGATTACCGGTGAAGCGTCGTTCAAATCAATGCTGCGCGTCGACGGCCGGTTCTCAGGCAGGATTAATTCGACGGGCGGCACGTTGATTGTCGGTTCGGGTGGCCAGGTCGATGCGAACATCGAAGTCGCCGTCGCGCAAGTACATGGCATCGTCAACGGTGACATCATCGCGAGCGATCGTATCGAGTTGGGCCGCGCGGCCAAACTGACGGGCAACATTCAAACGCCGTCATTGATGATCGAACAAGGCGCGGTGTTCGAAGGAGGTTGCAAGATGACGCAGGCGAAAGCCGCCGCGGAAAAGCCCGCAAGGGTTGAACGTAAAGAAAACGTAATCGACGTTGCTAAAGCCGGCGGCAAAACTGAGCCAGGTAAGGTCGATGCAACGAGC
>DASQYL010000156.1:0-2115 GCA_035639235.1 Pyrinomonadaceae bacterium
CGTAGCAAGAATATTTTCTCGATCGCTCAACCGGAGGATGCAAGCAAAGACTTCATCCCGATCCACAGCGAGAAAGTCAACGTTAGCGGCAGTAGCGACCTGATCACAATGGTTGCAAACGACCAGGCTGATCTGGCGGCCGTGTGGGATGGAACCATTAAGAAGTACACACAGCCCAACGACGACGTGGTATTCATTTCTCTTCCCTACGCGGTTCCTAACGATCTCCTGGTGTGCTCGAAGAAATTGAACGACCAAACAAAAGATTCAATCACGCGCGCAATCGACAACAAGACGTTCAGGAGCACGGCGGAAGAAATGGGCAAGACGAACGATCTGGGAGACGTTTATTCATGGGTGACGATGGGCCGCGCCCCCGCCGCCGAACAGGCGCTCGCAAATTTGCGCCACTTGGCCCAGATTGACGCCTATGGAGTAACGGTAAGAGTCTCAAGCCCGGGTGGGTCGTTGGTTAGCCAAGCCAGTCTCGATGCCATCAATCGGGGGATCAAACTGTCGCAAACTGAGTTTGTGCCGTACGATCCTGCCTACCACAAACACGCGGACTACAACTGGACCGTCTCGTCTACGCATGACGGAGCCATCTCTTTATCCAGCGAAATCGATGGGTTTGATATCGAGCCGCAGGTGATTCCGATTTCGTTCACCGATGCCGAAGATTTAAGCAAGCGGGTTTCGCAACTGATCCATTCCCGGCTGCACCGAATTCGCTACATTTGGCCTTATGAAGATGAGACGCCCACGGTCATTCGCGATTTTGATTTCGCAATAAGCGCGGGCTCCTTGATCAGAGCGCGCAAAGTTGTTTGGCAGGATCCACGCATAGACGCCGCCACCCGAGACTTGGCCTTCGATGTCAATGTTGTCAAATCAGATTTTCATACGTTGCGTCTTAACGGTTTCATTCTGCAACACGATCGCAGTCTGGGATTCGACCCGATGAGCAATGTTTCCTACCAGGTGCTTTTGATCAGACCTAATGATGAAAGCCTGATGTTCAAGACGATGACGTATGGCTTTGTAATCGTGTTAGGGCTGGCGGCGCTGGCGGCAATTTACGATTTCCGGCGCAGAACTCGCGCGGCGGTCCCCGAAGCAGCTCAGGGCGATCTCAAACAAATGTATCGAAGCACCTTGGCCAGATACTACAAATCGTGGCGCGCTACAAGCAGCGATGGAAAACGAGAAATTGCGGGCGCGAATGTCATCTGGTGCAATCGCGCATTTCTGGAAAAATTCATCGCCGGCCTCAAGAACAGCGCCCAAATTAATAGCACGGTTAGGATCCAAACTGGCTGGAACCTGTTTGCCAAGATTCCGCTGATAAAGGATTACGTCGGACTCGGAGCCGGAGTGGAGCGCAGCATTGACTACACCTGGATTTACGACCCGACGGCGGTTGACGATCCGGAACGGCTATCGGGTGTAGTTCCATTTCTAATCGAAAGCGAACTCTTGGCGCCTTTTGTGGGCACGCAACTGGAATGGGAGGCCCTGAACATAATCGCCCTGAACGCGGTGCAACGAAATCAAGTTACCCCTCAAGTGACTCTCAACGGACACAACAAAGTACTTTCGCGGGACAACCCGTTCCTTCAGAGCCTGGTGTCCCAACATTTTCATGAGGTGTTGGACCTCAGCCTGCCAAGAGCCGCGTTCTTCAATCAAACCTGGCAACTGACTGCCGAAAATGACGGACAGCGAATCTTTCAATACCACGAAAGCATCAACTATCAAAACGGTTCTGACTCAACTTCTGCTGACCGGATGGTCCTGAGCTTTACGTTGCCCAAGGAAGCCTTTCTTAACGGCGACCTGGTGGACGGCAAACTCAGCGCCTGGCTGTTGGGAAGAATTCAGAAGCGAGACATTGATTTGGAGAATGGTGCCAGATCGCTGCGAATCGAATTTAAACCCCTGGCACTCTTGAAAGAATAATGCTCAACCACAAATCACACCTACTCGGTTTACTGGCCGCAGTCTTTGGTCTCAATTACGTCGAGACGTGGGCCGAAACCTGGCTCAAAAGCCGGTATGGTGTCGGGATGATCTCGGGCCACTTAATTACCGTGGCCTTTCAGCAATTCGAGAACC
>DASQYL010000157.1:0-3047 GCA_035639235.1 Pyrinomonadaceae bacterium
CGCGACATGGCGCCGATGAATGGTTGCGCAATGAACGCGCGATCGTCGCCATTGGTGATCGCCAGATTGAATACGCGTGTGGTTGAATCGAGATTCAGCGGCAACAACTTCGCATCGTTTCGTACCAAAGTGATCGCGTCGCGCGCAATGTCATCGGCCAGAATCGTCGCGGCTTTGCCCGCCACCTCGCGGTCGATCGCATCCAACGGCGTCAGTCGTTGTCGCGCCAGACCCAGATCATATTTCGCCGCCAGAACCTTTCGCGCGGATTGATCGATGCGTTGCTGCGTCAATCTGCCTTTGTTCACCGCGTCGCGCACGCCACGCAGAGCGGCGTCTGGATCGGCGGGCTTCAACAAAAGATCGGCGCCGGCTTCGAGGGCGCGCACCGACGCTTCCTCCTGGGTGAAGTAGAGTGTCAGACCGCTCATGCTCATCGCGTCCGTAACGATCAATCCGTCGAAATGCAGATCATTTCGTAACATCCCGTTCATTACCGGGGACAGCGTTGTCGGCATTGTGCCTTTCGCCGAGACGATCTCGCCGTCTTCGGTTGTGTCCAGCGCTCTTAGCTTAACGTCTTTCGGCAGCGGCGTGATCTGAGTTGAATCAATCAAGGGCAGGCCGATGTGTCCGGTCATCACTGCGCCCACGCCTGCATTGACCGCGGCACGAAAGGGAACCAACTCGACCGAGTTCAATCGCTCGCGTGTTACATCGATTTCCGGCAGACCGCGATGCGAATCAGTCGCGGTATCGCCGTGACCAGGGAAATGTTTCGCCGTGGCGATGACGCCGGACTTCTGGGCGCCTTCGATGAATGCCGAAACGTAACGCGCGACGTCTCTCGGATCTTCGCCGTAAGAACGGACGTTGATGACTGGATTCGCGGCATTGTTGTTGACGTCGGAAACGGGCGCAAGCAATTGCTGTATTCCCATGGCGCGCGCTTCATGGCCGGTCAGTTCGCCGGCGCGGCGCGCGTAGTCGGGATTTCCCGTCGCAGCGATCGCCATGTTCCAGGGGAAATTCACCGTATCGTCGAAGCGCATGCCTGATCCGGCTTCAAGATCTGCCGAGATCAATAGCGGGCACTTCGCGAGTTCCTGCATGCGATTTACGAGCATCACCGATTCGTAAACCGGCCCCCGAAATAGAACGATCCCTCCGATATGGTTGTCGACGATCTGATGACGCAGAGCTTTGAAGGCTTCACTGTCCTGATTCAGAAACGTGGCGTTCACTCCGATCGAAATGAGTTGGCCGATTTTTTCGTCCAGCGACATTCGCTTGATCTCTTTGTCTGCCCACTTTATCGCTTTATTCGATGGGTGACGTGAATAAGGTTTGATCGTTGGTATCGGCGCGGTGACGCTCCGGGCCGCAGCCGCGTCATGGTTGAAAAGACCCGCAGGCGCCGATGAGAGCGCAGCAAAAAGAATGAGGATCAAAGCTAAGTGTAATAATCGAATTCGCATTAACTTCAGTTCACGAAAGCGTCGCGTCCTCCCCGGTTGTTGGTTTTGATTCACCCGATGATGCCGTGATCAGGCTGACGAGATAGCCGACGATTGCACAGATTACCGTGCCGGTTATGACGTACCAGGTCCACGCCAACGAAGTCCTGAACCAGATTATAACCATCGTCATGAGCGCCACAGCCATTCCCGTCATCACGCCGATTTGATTTGCGCGCTTAGTGATCACCCCCAGCAGAAATGCTCCCAGCATTGGACCATACACCAACGAAGCGATCGTCAATCCCGTCGTGAATACCGATCCCCAACTGCGCGCGAGAATAGCGATGCCGATTAAGACAAAGCCCCAGGCAGCGGTTAGCCAACGCGAGAGCTTAAGCAAGTCCTCATCACTGGCGTTCGGCCGTAACAGCGGCTTATAAAAATCGATCACCGTGCTGGATGAAAGGGAATTCAGCGAGCCGCTCAGATTCGACATGGCAGCGGCAAAGATCGCCGCGATCACCAAACCTGAAATGCCGTGTGGCAGATGCTGGACGATAAATGTCGGAAAAATTGGATCGCAGGTTTTCGCGGCGACACAGGTGCTCGCATTCAAGCTGGAGTTCGGCAGTGGCACTCGTTGATAATAAGCGTAGAGCATTAAACCTATCGTGATGAACAGCACGAATTGAAACAACACGACGAAGCCGCTGAGAATCAGAGCCTTCTGACTCTCGCGTTTGTTCCGGCAGGTCAACAATCTCTGCACCAGCAGTTGATCGGTTCCGTGCGAGGCCATTGTGAGAAAAGTTCCGCCCAGCAATCCCGCCCAAAATGTAAATGGCACACTAAAATCCCATTTGAACGAGACGAACTGGAACTTGCCGGCTGCGGCTGCATCGGACGCGATCGTCGGCCAGCCGCCGGGAACGAAATGCATCAGTTCGTAAGCGGCCAGCAACGAACCGCCGATGTAGATGATCAGTTGAATCAGGTCGGTCCAGATGACGGCGGCGATGCCTCCTTCAAATGTATAGACCAGCGTCAGCACACCGACAATCACAATGGACCAAAGCCAAAGATGCGGCAAACCGGGAATGCTGGAGCTGAGTACGGCGCTCAACACGAGTGACGCGGCGAACACGCGCACGCCTTCAGCCAGTGCGCGCATCACCAAAAACAACGACGCCGCAAAATTCTTGGCGCCGACGCCGAACCGGTTTCTTAAAAGCTCATAAGCCGTCAACAGGTTCCCGCGAAAGTACGCGGGAATAAACAGCAGGCTGATTATGATGCGCGCGACGATGTAACCCAGCACGACTTGCAGATAAGTGAAGTTGCCGCCTTGCTCTGGCCGAGCGTAGTTCGCGTAGGCCAGCGCGGGAACGCCGATGAGCGTCAACGTGCTCGTTTCAGTAGCAACGATCGAAAGACTGATTACGATCCATGAGGTGTTCTTATCGCCCAGAAAATAGTCTTTGACTGTTCGCTGGGATTTCCGAAACATCACGCCGAACACTGTGATGCCCGCGAGGTATGCTAACAGGACCAGATAATCGATGGTTGAGAAACCCATTTCCCGTTTGA
>DASQYL010000158.1:0-4451 GCA_035639235.1 Pyrinomonadaceae bacterium
TCTTCGAGGGTCCAACCGGGTTCGCCTTTGACAGTGAATGGCGGAAGCAGACCTGTCTCGACGTGTTTGATCTCATCGTTCAGATTCGATGGAGATTGTCCGACAGTCAGGACGGGCAGGAGATAGATCGCTAAAACGATTTTGCAGATGCGCCTTTTCATATGAAGCCTCTCAGAAAGTCGAGATGTTTAGTCCGGGGCGGGCGGAGTTTTATCACGAAGCAATTCATAGAACAAGAATCTTGAGATCTGCGGTATGGTTGAGCCGCGGGCGATTGACGAATTGCGAGCAGGGATGCTCGCGCACCTCATGCAGGGATGTGTGCGTTCCTACTTCTTTGGCTTCACAAATATCGAGTCATCGATGGGGACGTTGTGCTTCACTTCGGTGAACTTGATCGTGAAAACGACATTTTCGATTTGATTGATGATGAAGGGTACTTTCACACCGTCAACCATGCGATAGTCCTGGTATTCAGTTGCCTCGTCCATTTTTCCCGCCGCGTTCCAATCCTCGGTTCGCAGCAACAACCCGGTGACGCTGTCGAAAAAGAAACGGCGCGGACTACCGGCACGCGGCGCCTCGAGTACGAGCGTCTCACAGTCTTCGATCTTGCCGCTGGCCTTACCAAGCTCCAGCTTCGCGGTGCCCTTGTAGAACAGGTTGGGATATTGCTGGCGCAATTTGAGCGGTTGATAGAAATCGGAATCGCGCGCGAACGAACCCAATTCGAGTCCGGTCTTATCTTTCACGCCGTCGTCGGGAGTCAGTTCCCATCCGGCGTGGCCATCGAATCCATCTTCTGCAACCTGCTGACGGGGCAGCTTGAAGACGACTAGCCTTAGGTTCGGCGCCTTAGCGTACAATTCCACCGGGCCGCTCGTCGAGACGCCGCTTAATTCGAACCTGCCTTTTGAGACGCGACTGGTAATCTTTTCCATCGCGGCCTGTCCGCCTAGTGCAGTTACGTATTTCGCAAGGACTGCATCGGCTTTAGTGCGGGCTTCTTCGGCGTTAAGTTGTGTTGCTGTGACGACGGCGACCTTGTCAGTCGATTCCGGATGGGGAGATGAGGATTGCGCAAACAGCGGGGAAAATACACTAAGCACCAGCAAGATCAAATTTGCTAGCAGCCGTCTGGTCATCATGTGACGTAGACGGAAATACGATGCCATTTGTTAACGAACGGGTGCGTGAGCGCGAGAAAGCTAGATTCTTTAGGCGTCTGGTACGGACTCGGCAACCGGCACACCGATCTCGTAAAGAAAATCTGGTGACATGTCAGCCCCGTTGTCCCAAACGATCGTGTCTAATTCGGAGTGCAGGTGCACGCTCTGAAATCGCTCCAGCCTTCGGAGCGGTTCCAAACACTTCGCCGTCGAGGTGGTGTGCCAAATCCACTTCCCGGACAGTTCCGTCCTCAAACTTCAATTGCAGTTTGTAGTCAGACAAGTATTTGACGGCTCGAACGAAGTGCAGAGTTACTTTTTACTCCAGCGGAGCGATCGGTTGCAATGCCTGCTGCGCAATTGCGCGATTCCAGTTCTCCAGCAACTCCGCTCGATGTTCAAATGCCCACTCGAGCACGAGCGCGACGACACGCTTCGGTAAGTGACCTTCGAATCTTTAAGTCGGTGATTGAGAACACGCCGGTCTGTCCAGAATACTTTGCATGAAAGTGGGGAATCCCGTGCTCTTTGTAGTAAATGGCGATTACGATGCCGAAGAAGCGACTGATTTCCGGCATCGTCAGATATCCAGATTCTTCACATCCAGCGCGTTGTCTTCGATGAATTTGCGGCGGGGTTCGACTGAGTCGCCCATCAACACGGTGAAGATTTCGTCGGTCTCGACGGCGTCGTCGATGCGCACTTGCAGGAGCGTGCGCGTCTCGGGATTCATCGTCGTTTCCCACAGTTGCTCGGGATTCATTTCGCCCAGGCCCTTATAACGCTGGATCGAAAGATCTTTCTTCGCCGCGGTCAATACCCGATCGAGCAGTGCTTCACGCGTAGCAATCTCTTCACTGGCGCCGTTCTCGCCGGCGATGAAGGGCGGCGTCAGACGATCTTCGAGCCGCGTGAATAGCTCGACTGCTTTTTGAAATTCGACGTGACTGGCGAAGTCGTAATCGATTGCTACGGTAGCGCCGGAAGTCGTCACCGTTTCGATCTCCCAAAGGCCATGCTCTTCGTCTTCTTTCAGATCCGTTTTGTAGCCCGCTTTGTCGAGCACGCCTTCGACGCGGGCCATCGCATCTTCATCCTGGAACGTGCGCTTGAGCGTCGCGCCTTCTTCGCGCAATACTCCCTTTTTCCCGCCAAAAGCCGTGAGTAAGGTTTCAAGCAAGTGTGAATCGCCGCGCATACGTCGGGTCGCCTTCTCACAATAGCGGCGCAGATCGACCATGCGCTCGAGGTTACGCGCGAGCTGGGCGCCTTCGATCACGGCTTTCGATTTGCCGTTGCCGGTGGTGACCTTCATGTCGGTCGTCGCCTGGCGCATCAGGAAGTGAATCATCGAACCTTCGTCTTTGATGTATTCTTCCTTTTTGCCTTTCTTCACTTTGAAGAGCGGCGGCTGCGCGATGTAGACGTAACCCTGCTCAACCAGCTCGGGCATTTGCCGGAAGAAGAAGGTCAACAACAACGTGCGAATGTGCGAGCCGTCAACGTCGGCGTCCGTCATCAGGATAATGCGATGATAACGAAGCTTCGTCAGATCGAAATCTTCTTTGCCGATGCCGGTGCCCAGCGCCATGATCAGCGCTTTGATTTCGTTATGCGCCAGCATCTTGTCGAAGCGCGCTTTTTCGACATTCAGAATTTTTCCTTTGAGCGGCAGGATCGCCTGATTCTTGCGATCGCGGCCCTGCTTGGCTGAGCCGCCGGCCGAGTCGCCTTCAACGATGTAAATTTCTGAAAGCGCCGGATCGCGTTCCTGACAATCGGCAAGTTTTCCCGGCAGCATCGTCGAGCCGAGCGCGCCTTTGCGCACGATTTCGCGAGCCTTTCGTGCCGCTTCGCGCGCGCGCGCAGCATCGAGCGACTTGCCCACGATGCGACGCGCGACAGTTGGATTCTGTTCGAGATATTCAGTCAGGCGCTCGTTGAGAAACGATTCCACCGCTCCTTTTACGTCCGAGTTGAGCTTGCCCTTCGTTTGTCCTTCGAATTGTGGCTGTGGAAGTTTGACTGAGATCACCGCGACCAGGCCTTCACGGACATCATCACCGCTCAAGTTGCCTTTAAAGTTCTTTGCGAGACCGGACGATTGTGCGTAGGCGTTGATAGTACGTGTGAACGCTGAGCGAAATCCTGAGAGGTGCGTACCGCCATCGACGGTGTTGATGTTGTTCGCGAACGAGTAGACCTTTTCGTCGTAACCATCGTTGTACTGGATCGCGACTTCGATCGATAGCGCGTCGCCGATCTTTTCAAAATATATCGGCTTATCGTGCAGTACGCTCTTGTTCTTGTTCAGGTGCTTGACGAATTCCGCGATACCACCGCGATAGTAGAACTCATGAGATTTCTCAGTCTCTTCACGTTCGTCTTTGATCGAGATACGAATGCCTTTATTGAGAAAGGCTTTCTCGCGCAGGCGTTCGGACAATTTATCGAAACTGAATTCGGTGGTATCGAAGATATCTGTATCAGGTTTGAAAGTGATCTTGGTGCCACGCTTCCGCGTCTTGCCGGTCTGCTTTAAGGGTCCCACCGGAATACCGCGTTCGTATTCCTGTTCGTACGTCAGACTTTCGCGCCAAATTTCCAGGTGCAGCGATTCGGAAAGAAAGTTGACACATGAGACACCCACGCCATGAAGACCGCCCGATACTTTGTAAGCGTTCGAATCGAACTTGCCGCCGGCGTGCAACTTCGTCATCACAACTTCCGCCGCCGACTTGCGTTCTTTCTTCATCATGTCGACCGGAATACCGCGGCCGTTATCAATGACTGTGATGGAATTGTCGAGATGAATCGTTACTTCGACGGTGTCGCAGTAACCCGCGAGCGCTTCGTCGATCGAGTTGTCCACAACTTCGTAAACCAAATGATGCAGACCAAGTTCGCCGGTCGAGCCGATGTACATCGCCGGGCGCTTGCGCACCGCGTCGCGTCCTTCCAGAACTGCGATCGAAGATGAATCGTATGTTTCCTTCTTGTTCTTGATTTTCGATGTAGGTGTTGCCAAATCGTTAATACCTTCGCTTGTATTATCAGAATCTTCAGCTGACATTGCCGGCCCTCATTAACTGTGGAGCGAACGCTGTCTCCGGCACTGCTTGCCCGTCGTGCACTTCATAAAAATTCGCCCTCAGATTGAACCTCTCAAAGTAGTTTCGCTTTGAAGTGGTGACGAACGTTTGAGTGCGTCCGTCGAGGTATTCCAGCAGGCTTTCAATGCGGCTTCCGTCGAGTTCTGCGTCCACGTCATCAATGAGGAAA
>DASQYL010000159.1:0-3463 GCA_035639235.1 Pyrinomonadaceae bacterium
GTCGAGTTGACACTTCAGCGGCAGGAGTTCAAGGCTTCTTCTTGTGATATTCAGGCCCGCAGTACTTCTTCGGCTCCTGACCGATGATGAATGTCTTGGTCTTGATCACCGGACAGCTATCGACTGCGATTAAGCCAGTCGTGGGATCGATGTCGAGCGTGATGGTGCCTTGCAGCTTGTCGATCTGCGCGGGTTCATAGTTGTCGCTGTGTGTTTTGTTCTTATCGAGTTTCGGTGTCGGCGTGGCCTTGGGCTTGGGAACGTCAGGCGGCAGACTCGCAGGTTCCGTTTGCGATTCATCATCACTCGATGACGAATCCTGCGCCATGTCTTCCGGCGCTTCGTTATTCGCTCCCGGCAAAGTTCCATTGATAAAGAACTCGCCGCGCTTCGTCGTCGCATCGGCTTTCGCGATATCGCCCGTCGTTGGATCGATATCGGCCTGCTGCACCCCGTCGGGCATCTGCCAGTCGCCGGTCCATTCAGGATGCGTGGTCAACGCCGCGCTCATGAAGTCGCCCCAGATCGGCAACGCCGACGCAGCGCCGGTCAGTCCCAGTTGCGATCCATCATCGAATCCAACCCAAACGACGCAAACCAAATCAGGTGTGTATCCGGCGAACCAGCCATCGCGCGAAGTTCCCGTCTTGCCGGCGACGTTGTATTTGAATCCACGCGCGCGCAATGGCGCAGCCGTGCCGCGATTGACGACGTCCTTCATGAATGAAGTCATCACGTAAGCAATCTGCGGACGCAGCACTTCGTTTTTCTGAGCAGTTGGTTGCGCGATCGTCATGCCGCTCCCCGAAGTGACGCGCGTAATTGCTATCGGCGTCGTGCGCGTTCCGTTCGCCGCGAATGCTGAGTATGCTGACGCCATTTGCAGCGGCGTCGCTTCCGAGGTGCCGAGAGCCATCGCCGGATAGGCGTGCGAGACGCGCGGCAACCCGGCTTTCGCAGCGAGACTCATAACGCGGCCGATCGTTACTTCCATCGCCACATCGACGGTGACGACATTCAGACTGTGGACCATCGCGTCGCGCAGCGTTACCGGCTGCATCGAATACTTATCGCCCATGTTGCCGGGCGAGTATTCCTGATTGTCGTACGTGAAAGTTTTCGGCTCGTCCTTGAACATCGAGGCGGGAGTAATCAAGCGCGGCACCGGGTCGTATGCGGTGTTAAGCGCGGTCGCATAGACGAACGGCTTGAAAACCGATCCGGGTTGTCGCAGCGCTTCAGCCCGATTTAATTGGCTCTTCGAATAATCGCGGCCGCCAACCATCGCCACGATTTCGCCGGTGTGCGCATTCATGGCGACCAACGCCGCTTGCACGGTTCCTTCCGGAACGCGCTTCGCTTCAATCTTGTCGAGCGCCGCGAGCTGTTTCGTCACCGCCGTGTAAGCCGCGCGCTGCAAGTCCATGTCGATCGACGTGTAGATGCGCAGGTGATCCGCGCCTTCGCCGCTAATCAAATCGCCGAGCTGGTTCTGCACGTAATCAGCGAAGTAAGGCGCGTCGGAAATATCTATGCGGCCTTTCGCCGGTGCGAGTTTCAGTTCAGTCGCTTCGGCATCTTTCGCTTGCGCGTCGGTAATCACGCCCGTTTCGGCCATTGACTCAAGCACCTGGTTGCGACGCGCGCGCGCTGTGTCCGCGTCGTGAGCCGGGTTGTAACGGTTCGGACTGCGGATCAAGCCGGCCAGGAACGCCGATTCAGGCAGCGTCAAGTTTGTCACATCCTTATTGAAGTAAGCGCTCGACGCTTCGCCGAATCCGTTGATCGAAAAGCCCGCCTGCTGGCCCAGATAGACCTGGTTGCAGTAGAGCGCGAAAATCTCCTGCTTAGACAGCCGCGTCTCCAGGATGATCGACATGTAGGCTTCAGAAATTTTTCGCTTCAGACTGTATTCCGGTGAAAGCCAGAGATTCTTCACCAGTTGTTGCGTGATGCTCGAACCCCCCTGACGCGCGATTGGCGAATTCGGATCGCTGTCGTAGCGCCGCAACAGCGCGCGGATGATGCCGCGGACATTCACACCATGATGTTCGAAGAACGAGCGATCTTCGGTGGTGACGATCGCATTACGTAAATTCTCCGGGACATCGTTGTAGCCGATAACTCGGCGCTTCGCGCGCTCGCGTCCGGTCACTGAACTGATCAACTCCGGTTCGAGTGGCGCGCGCTCGAGACGACCACCGTTCTGCCGGTCGGTGATGTAAGCGATCGATTTGCCGCCGCGACTGAACTCGACGCGCAGTTGCCCGAACGGTTTGACGTTGTCGACGACGGAGTCGGCTCCCGGATCGATATCGACCATCGACCCGCTCATCGCATAGCGGCCGCGCGCGCTATCGGCCTGCTGATTGCGCTCCACGTAACCGGCACGTTTCAGGTATCCAATCAAATCATCTTCGGAAATCGCCTGGCCTACGCGAATCTGTTTCGGCGCGGCGTAAATCCCAGCCGACCGGGTGAACACATCGCCGCGGAGCAAGTTATCGATGCGCGCAGAAAAAACGACCCAGTAGTAAGCGAGGACCGCGATCGATAAACCGACGACCAAAAAAATCGGGATGACGATGTAAGGCTTAACGAAGAATCGCAGCAGACGCCTGGCAAATCCCGACTGCGGTCCTTCATAGCGCATGACGCGCGGCGCTTCGCCACGGTAGCGACGAATGACTGGGGGAATATTATTATCAGGTGGATGCCGAATTGCCATGAACAACGATACGCTTTCGGCCTCTGGGGGGCGCTCTTCTATCTGATGCTAAACTGTTCGTTTCCAGCTGTCCACTACTCGGTTGACAGAGATGCCACCATTCGCTAAGTTACCCGCGTCAATTCCGGCGAATCCCGAACGCCGACGATTCATCTGCTAAGCTCGAAATAATGAAAGGATTCCCTCAATGAAGTTCCGGTTGTTTGGGCTTTTCGCGCTGTGCTGCGCGTTCGCTCTCATGATATGGATTAATCCCGGCACCACGCACTCGCAATCAAAGAAATCAGCGCCCACGCTCTCTCAGGCTGAAACGGATTTGCTGAACGAGATCAATCAAGCCCGTGCGCACCCACAGATTTACGCCGGCTATTTGGAAAAGCTCAAACCGCTTTTCAAAGGCAAAGAGTACCGAACCGAAACGGTGGCGGTACAAACCCAGGAAGGTTGGGACGCGGTTGAAGACGCCATCAAGTTCATGACTGCCGCGGAACCGCTGCCGCCGTTCGATGCTTCACAGGGTTTATGTCTCGCCGCGTTGTCGCACGTTAAAGATCAAAGCGGCACGGGCGCAACGGGTCACGCCGGCGCGGACAGCATGATGATCGAACAACGCGTGAAACCGTTCGGCTCGTGGTCGGGCGATATTGGTGAGAACCTTGTCTATGGAGATTTGGCTGCGCGCGAACGCATCTTGACGTGGCTGATCGACGACGGGGTCGCCAGTCGCGGGCATCG
>DASQYL010000160.1:0-10228 GCA_035639235.1 Pyrinomonadaceae bacterium
TGCTTAACGCGTTAGCTACGGCACCCGGAGACTATAAAACTCCAGACACCAAGCATCCATCGTTTAAGGCCAGGACTACCGGGGTATCTAATCCCGTTCGCTCCCCTGGCTTTCGCGCATCAGCGTCAGTGTCGGCCCAGCAACCCGCCTTCGCCGCAGGTGTTCCTCTCGATATCTACGCATTTCACCGCTACACCGAGAATTCCAGTTGCCCCTTCTGTACTCTAGCCCGACAGTATCACTTGACCGTTCCGAGTTAAGCCCGGAGATTTCACAAGTGACTTGTTGTGGCCGCCTACGCGCCCTTTACGCCCAGTAAATCCGAACAACGCTTGCTCCCCCCGTATTACCGCGGCTGCTGGCACGGAGTTAGCCGGAGCTTACAAATAGTACCGTCATCACGAGCAGTATTAGTACTCGCTCATTCTTCCTATTCTTGCGAAGTTTACATCCCGAGGGATTTCATCCTTCACGCGGCGTTGCTGGGTCAGGCTTTCGCCCATTGCCCAAAATTCCCGACTGCTGCCTCCCGTAGGAGTCTGACCCGTATGTCAGTGTCAGTGTGGCCGACCGCCCTCTCAGGCCGGCTACAGATCGTCGCCTTGGTAAGCCGTTACCTTACCAACTAGCTAATCTGCCGCAGGCTCCTCTTCAGGCACGAGGTTCGAAAATCCCCCGCTTTAACAACTGTCACCATGTGGTGCCGCTGCATTATGCGGTATTAGCGCAAGTTTCCCTGCGTTATTCCCCACCCGAAGGTAGATTACCTACGTGTTACTCACCCGGACGCCACTCTACTTGAAACCCGAAGGCTTCTTTCGCGTTCGACTTGCATGTCTGAGGCACGCCGCCAGCGTTGATTCTGAGCCAGGATCAAACTCTCGTTAAGAATTGTTTCCTAGCAACATTATCTCTTACTGGTCTTTCTTGTTCAGTCTCGATAATGACTCTTCTTCAGAGTTTTGACGCGAACTTTATCGTTCGCGGTTGACTCTCAAAGGTCTAATTGAGACGGACACGCTCTATCTAGTTTTCAAAGATCGAATTGTTTTGGATTCGAGCTTGCGCTCTTTTGTGATCCAAGCTTGGATGGGTTAGCAACTACTCTAGTTGCCTTTATGAGGAACTTATCCTCCCAAGCAAACGCGCATTCTAACGAACGGCGTTGTGAGTGTCAAGCGCAGGAACAAAGTATTTCACCGACAACTTCGTTGCGGTTCAGCGTGACGCTGCCCGCGCTCTGTATGAACCCGCATTTAGATGAGGAATTCGGTCTGCGGTTGTCCGGCTTTCATCGGCCGATGTGATCGCCGCCACACGGCAACTCATTTCTTTCTTACCGCCTTCATCTCATCCGGCGGCGTGACGCGCATGACGCCGTGATCATCGCGATACAGTTTGAACGTCATGTCCTTTACCTGGCCATTATCTTTCACTCGCACGGTGAAGGTCTTGTTGGCGCCCTTTCCCTCTATTCGCAGTGGCAGATAACCCTCGACGTCCTGACTGCGATAGGCCGTGTAGTGATCCTGATCATGCTTTTCATAACCAAGGACGTAGATGCGATCGAAGTCGGGTTCATCGAGCTTGTGCGGTTCATCCTTCGGATTGCTCTTCTCCAAAATTACCCAACTACCTGGGCGAGTATCTTTTGCCACATCCTTTGTTTTTGTCGAGGAATCGTCGCTCGTATCCTCGTCCAATCTTCGCCACGCGACGAATTCCCTTCCCGTGCGGTAGTAAATGATGTCGCTCGGAACCGTGAGCTCGACCTGCTTTCCGAAGATCCAGCCTTCCGGCGCCGGTGAGATCGATGGCGCGAGTCGAACCTTGTACCAAAGTTCAGTGGTCTCTTGCTGCTCGTCGGAATTGTCTTCGTCTTCGTTTTGGATCCTTTTGTTACTGTTCGTTGCCGTGCCGGGCTTGGGCGCGGTGTCACTCTCGGTTCCTTCGGCGCCTTTGAAGAGCGGCACACGCTTCCAACCGATAATCTCAAAGCTTGAGCCGCTATCGAGCCGCATCATGATGTTCTCGTTGTTGCTGCGATCGGGATTCAAACGGAGGTTCGATCCGGCATGCAACTGCCCGGTAGCTTGCGGCTGCAGGTCTTTATCTTCATCAGCGAGCTTGCGCGCCTTTGCCAGCACATCATCAGGCATGATGTTGCGGGCTTCGATCCACCCTTCAGTGTTGTCCTTGTCCTGACCGCGAACGCGATACCAGCGCTCCTTCTTGCTGTTGTCGCTCGGATCGGGAACATCGAGCGTATCCAGGATTTCGACCGGATCGCCGCGATTTACTTCCAACAGGTCGGCTGCTACGACAGCGGTCGAACTGCGAATTTGCGCATTGCGAGATACAACCACACCGGTACTGGTATGACCGGCGATCGCCGTACAACTGGCCGTCGTTAGAAGAGCTGCTCCCAACAGAAGCAGCAGCCACAACTTCCTATTTCTTAAATCGTTGATAATACTCATCTCTTGTTAATTAACTCATGACTCGCGTTCATTTTGGCGAATGAGTGGCTGCATTGTAACCCAACTCGGCGAGTAAATCGCGTTGGCGCTTCGTCAGACTTTCGGCAACAGTGACGCGCGTGCGCACGCCAGAATTTTCGACCACGAGACCGTAAGCCAGCAGCTCTCTTCTCAAATCAATCGTAGTCGGTTCGGTTATAGTCGCGCCGATTGTCGGCAATGCACGTTCACTCTTCAACAGATCGATAATGCGATCGTTACCGTCTTGCGACTGGCTCTTCTCAAATTGGCCCTGGGCATATTTCGCAAATAACTGTCGATAGACATCATCAAGCCCACGCTTGTTTCCTGATTCCCGCAGCTTCAAATCGGTCATCATCGCCACCAGCATGCTTTTCGAATAGATGGAAGAAGTGCCGCCAGTCCATCTTCTCCTTGATGCTTCGACTAACGACCAACGATCGCGCGCCGGATCATTCAGGTACGCATCATTCGCCCGGGCGATTGCATTTAGAAATTCCTGAAACGTAAGTAGATTGAGACGGACCCCAACCTGCGCCGCCTCATACATCGTGAAGCCTTCATAGAACCAATCGTAGTCGCCGTCTAACGCCAACGCGTTCGGCACCCACAGATGAAAGAATTCATGGGTCAGCGGTGTGCTCAACTGCGCGAGCGCCGCAACCTTCGAAGGCAGCTTGCCGACCAGCAACGTCACAGTTTCACCGCGAGTCTCGGCCGTCCATTGGTTTCCGCCGGCGCTTTGGGGAAAAGGAAACAGAACCAGACGCAAATGCTTGCCCGGCATAACGCCAGACACCTGTCTGTGCGCCTTCAGTATCTGACCAGCAAGATCAATAACCTCCCCGTCGGCGAACGCCCAGTCGCCGTCAGCCACTAAATCAAAGGCCGACCCCGATTCAGTCACGCTCGTGACGCGCAGATGTTCACCCAAGGCAAACACCGCGCGCGCGACGTCTGAAACCTGATACGACCCGACCGCGTCTTTAGCTTGGGACGAAAGAATGCTTTCTAGCCCGGTGGTCTCGATTGTCACCGAAGCCGAGGTCGTGCGATTCGTCACAGGTGGCACCGGCAGGAGATCGGCCAGCATCAGCAGCCCGCGCTCCTTCGTGACCCATGAAACGAAGGCTGCATCAGCAGGTAAGACCGGAGGCGATAAGTTCACTTCGTACTTGAAATTACTGGCTGCGATTTGAGATTTGAATTGTCCGGGAGCCAACCGTTGGGACGCAATCAAATCGCCTTTTTCGCCAAAGAGCTGAAACTTTTCAATGCGGCTGCCTAGACCGATGACGTTCGCGTAGGTGTCGCGAAATGACCAGTCGAATCGGGGCGCCGTTTGAACATCGATGAGGGCGTGTCTCGATTCGGGAAGAACCTTGATGCGGACTTTCAGGTCTTGCGCCGATGTATTTGCGGGTAAGGCAAGAACGAACGCGGTGATACTGAATATTAATAGACCATGTGCCAGTGAAAGCGCGCGCATTTGTATTGACATGATACGCCAGGCTAACTAGACTGCGAGTTTAGCATCAAAGCTCATCCGTGACCGGCAAGCTGTTCAGATCAGGATCGACTAATGCGCGCCCCCGTTGGCTCGCATCGTTCCTGCTGTTTACTCTGGCGTGCGGCACGGTAGCCGAATTCACGCACACTCACAGCGATCGCGCCAGCCAACCGGTGAGTAACGTTGAAGTCCGCACCTTTGACAGTGTCGCTGCCAACGTTCTCCTATCTGAATCAACCACAACCTCATCGCGTTCAAAGTCAGCCGCCGAGTGCCTGATCTGTCAACTACATCAGAATCTCTCGAACAGCACAGTCACTCATACTCTGGCCACTGGACCAACTGAAACACATTCTTTCACGGCCAGCGCCGAAGTTAGTTTCCACCGCGCCGACTTCTCAACAAATCGACGCGGCCGCGCTCCGCCCACAATTCTCTAAGCCACAATCGCCGTTCCTGCGCGCCTAGCTAATGCTGCGCGTTCTCCAAAGGCCAGCGACGTGCTCCGTGATCCGACTTTAGGGTGAGGGGTCCGTCTGGCTCATTTACACAGGAGGTAATTCATGAATAAGGCCCAGAGAAGTGTTCTTAGATTCCTATACGCAGTTGTTTTTTCGCTATCTTTAGTGTCGTTCGGGATTTCGGCGAATGGCCAGGGGCTTTCCGCCGGAACCGTAAGCGGCGTGGTCGTCGACCCAAATAACGCCACAGTCCCAAATGCAACCGTAACGCTTTCCAATGCCATCACTGGCTACCATAGAGACACAACTACCGACAAAGATGGCGCGTTCCAGTTCAGCAACGTGCCGCCAAATCCATACGAGTTGATCACTTCGGCGACGGGATTCGCAACGGCCAGACAAACTTTGGACGTTCGATCCTCGGTGCCCATAACCGTCAAGATTCCGCTTGCGGTTGGCACCGCAACCGAGGTGGTGAACATATCGTCCAATGCCGCTTCGGTAATCGAAAACGATCCTTCAGCCCACGTAGACGTCGATAAGAGTTTGATCGACAAGCTGCCGGCGGGCGATCCCGGAAGCGGCCTAAGCACCGTCGTAACTCTGTCGGCTGGCGGCGTGGCCGCAGATTCAAACGGCGGCTTTCATCCGCTCGGCGATCACTTCGAAGCCGGCATGTCTTTAGACAGTCAGCCGATTTCTGATCAGCAGAGCAAATTCTTTTCAACCCAGGTGCCGGTAAACGCAATTCAATCGATCGAAGTAATCACCGGTGCTGTGCCGCCTGAGTTTGGAGACAAGACGAGTCTGGTAGTAAACGCCATCACGCGCTCAGGATTGAACCAGACCAAACCAACCGGCAGCATCGACGGCTCCTTCGGCAAGTTCGGCACCACGCATGAAGATGCTTCCGTGGCTTATGGGAACAAGAAGGCGGGAAACTTCCTCGCTTTCAACTTTGAGAGGTCAAACCGTTTTCTCGACGCGCCAGAATTCACCGTACTGCACGATAAGGGCAAGGCGGTAAATCTTTTCGATCGCATCGACTATAGTCGCGGCGCGAAAAACGCATTTCACTTCAACATCTTTCTCGCGCGCAACACTTTTCAAACACCGAACACTTTCGACCAAGCGGCGGCGGGCCAAGCGCAGCGGCAGACGATTAATACGATTAATTTAGCGCCGTCCTGGGTCCACATCTTCAGTCCTACAACGGTCTTATCGATCACTCCCTACTACCGCGTCGACACGGTCAAGTACTTTCCCAGCTCTAACATCTTTTCAGATTTGCCTCTCACCTTCGGTGAGTCGCGGAGGCTGAACAATTATGGTGTTAAGGGAGATGTCTCGTACGTTAAAGGAAAGCACAACGCAAAGTTCGGTGGTCAGATTTACAACACCTCTTTGACCGAAGGGTTTCATTTTGGAATCACCGATCCAGACTTCAACGATCCAACAAGCCCAGATTTTCTGCCGGGGCTGTTGCAATACGATCTGACGCGCGGCGGCAGTCAATTCCAATTTCACGGTCACAAGGTCATCAAACAACAAGCAGTCTATGCACAGGACAGCATCACTCTGGGAAATGCTACAGTCATGCTTGGCGCTCGCTTTGATAATTACGACGGCATCACGAAAGCGAACCTGTTCCAACCTCGAGTGGGCGTCTCCTATCTGATCAAACGAACGAATACGGTTCTGCGTGGTTCCTACACGCGAAACTTCGAGACTCCATACAACGAAAATTTGATCCTTTCCAGCATTACCGGCGCGGGCGGTTTAGCCAACGGAGTTCTCGGCGATACCAGCAATCTTCCGCTGGCGCCCGGCCGCCGAAATCAGTTCAACGCCGGTATTCAACAGTCAATCGGCCGGCACCTGATTCTCGACGGCGACTACTATTACAAGCGCACCACAAACGGATTTGACTTCAATGTGCTCTTCAATACTTCCGTCGTATTCCCGATTGCATGGCAGAGATCGAAACTTGACGGCGTCAGCGCACGGGTGAACTTCACCGACTACAAAGGTTTCTCGGCCTTTGTGGTTGCGGGCCACTCGCGCGCGCGATACTTCCCGCCTGAGAGTGGCGGTCTCTTCTTCAATTCGGATTTACCGGCTGGTGTCTTCCGCATCGACCACGATCAGAATTATCAGCAGACGACCCAGCTTCAGTATCGATTCGAACATTGGAAGAAGGTATCTCCTTACGTCGCCTTCACCTGGAGATATGACAGTGGACTGGTCGCCGGCGCTGTGACTGACTACGCGACCGCCTTGGGATTCACGGCCGACGAGCAACAGCAAATCGGACTCTTCTGTGGCAGCACCTTCGCGACGCTGGCAAACCCGATCACGGTATGCAACAGCGCGAATCGCGGCGCTCTGCGTGTACGCATTCCTGCCGACGGAGCGGAGAATGACGATACAAATCCACCACGCATCGCGCCGCGTCATCTCTTCGACCTCAGCGCGGGTTCAGACAATTTGTTTGGCGGCGATCGCACCAAGTTTACGCTTCGGTTCACGCTACTTAATCTGACAAACAGGAACGCGCTCTATAACTTTGAGTCGACATTCAGTGGCACGCACTTCGTGACGCCGCGCGCGTTTCAGGTGCAGACCGGCATAACCTTCTAACGGTCCGGAACCGGCGACTGCCGACCATTAACGCAAGGGGCAAGAGGTCATGTATAAGACATGAGCCTCTTGCCCCTTCTGTTTTGCTTGAGGTTTTGCGGTGTTACTGTTTGCGTTCACAATTGCTCAAATGTTCCTATTCAACGCGAAGAGAGGAATTCAAATGCTCAGTCCTAATAGAAGACTCATTGTCTTGCTCGCGGTAGTGGTGTTTATGTGTGCATGCGCGGTCGCTCAAAACCGTGACTCGAAAATCTTCAGCGATGAGAGAGACTTAGCGGCCTTATCAACTGCGAGCCAACCAGTCGCTCTCTCCGCGCCGCGATCAGTCACGATCAGCGACGCAGTTTCGATTTTCTTAAAACACAATTTTCAATTGATCGCGGCCCGCTACGACATCGATACCGCTGAAGCGGAAAAGTTGACGGCGCGGCTGCGACCCAATCCAGAGGTCAGCGTCGGATTCTCAGGGCTGCCGTTGAACTTGAGCGGCAACTTACTAACCGAGCAACAGTACTCGTACAGCATCGCGCAGACCTTCGAAATGGCCGGCAAGCGGCCCAAGCGAATCGACGTGGCGAATGCGAACGCCGACGTGGCCCGGGCTGGTTTCGAAACCACCGTCTGGCAGATGACCAACGATTTGAAAAAGAAATTCTATACGGTCATTCTAAATCAATCGTTGCTTAACCTTGCCCAGGAAAACGAGAAGACATTCGCCGAAACTGTGCAGCACACGCGAGAGTTGGTCCAGGCTGGAGAATTGGCGGGTCTCGATCTCACGCGGCTGGAAGTCGAGAAATTGAAGTTCGACACCGATCTTGCGAATGCACAGCGCGATTACGAAGTCGCGTTGCGCGATCTGCGGGTAACGCTCGGCGGAGACTATCGCGCGATGGAAATCGATCCCAGCGTTAGCCTCGATCCGCAAAACTACGACTTCACGTTTGCTGACCTGCGCGACAAGGCGCTCGCCGCGCGGCCTGACTTGAAAGCCGCGAAGCTGGCCGAGAAAGCCGCCGATGCCGCCATTCGGCTTCAGGACGCACAGAAAGTCCCGGACATAAATCTCGGCGCCGGTGTTACGCAAGTGCCGGAAGGCGGAAGCAACTACACTTTCGGCATCGGCTTCGCGTTGCCCATTCACGATCGCAATCAGGGCGAACGCGCCAAAGCGCGAATCGAAAAAGAAAAGGCGCTGAATCAGGAAGCGCTCGTCACTAATCAAATCATCAGCGACGTCGACAAGGCGTTCGTTGCATATCAACTGCAGAAGCGGCGTGTCGATCTTTATCGCACTGGCGTGCTGACGAAGGTCAACGACATTCAAAACCTCACCGAATATTCATTGAAGGCCGGCGAGAGCTCGATTCTCGATTTGCTCGATGCGATTCGGTCGCGCCGTGACACGCTCGCGGCTTTCTATCAGGCGCTTTTTGATTATCAATCGGCGTTGCTCGATCTCGAACTGGCAACCGCCACGCCCATCGTGAAATAGATAAGAGGATTTCATCTATGACAAAATGTGCGAAGATCCTGATTATTTTCATAGGCTTGACGACACTCGCCGGCTGCAAGCGATCGACGAACCCCGCGACTACTGTGACCATCGCGCCCGCGACACCAGCGGTTGCGGACAAAGCGATCGAAACTGAGATCGTGACGACTGCTCCAATTTCCGGCGTCGTCACGGCCACAGGAAAAATTCTCGTGCCCGAAGATCGCACTGCGGTCATTGGTCCAGTCAACGAAGGCCGGATCGTCAAACTTTACGCAGGACAGGGATCGCGCGTGCGCAAGGGACAGAAACTTGCCGAGCTTGAATCAGCCGACATCGATCAAGCCGAAGCTGACTATCTGAAAGCGGTCGCCGATTCCGAAAACGCGAAACGTTCGGCGGCTGCGGAAATCAAGTTGGCCCAGCAGACTTACGATCGCACGAAGACGCTGTACGAGAAGACCGTCGTCCCCGGCAAGAACCTGCAATCCGCCGAGCACGATCTCGAAGTCGCCAGAGCTACGGCAGAGAACAACGCGGCGTCGACGAAAGCCACGCTCACGGCGGCGCGGCGGCACCTCCTGATTCTCGGCTTAACTGATACGGCCATCGACGATTTGAATAAGAAGCCCGGGTTGGCTGCGACCTTCGCACTCAATTCACCGATCGACGGAACGGTGGTGGAGCGCAACGCCACAATTGGTGCGACCGTGGGAACCGACGCAAACGTTTTCAAGATCATCGACACCTCTCGCGTATGGATTGACGCCGACGTATTTGAGAAAGACTTGCCCCGCATCCGCAATGGACAAGGCGTGAAGGTAACCACAACCGCGTTTCCCGGCACCACTTTTTCAGGCAAAGTCATTTTCATCGACAGCGTCGTCAACCCTGATTCGCGCACCGTGAAAGTGCGCACCGAGGTTCCAAATCCCGATGGCCGGCTGAAGCCGGACATGTTCGCGACCGTCGAGATAATCACCGACGTAAACACCGCTGCCGAGTCGGTGCCGCAATCTGCCGTGCTGGACGACGGCGGGAAGAAGGTCGTCTTTGTCGCCGAGGCCAACACCTACAAGGAACGGCAGGTCCAACTTGGTATTCAGAGCGGCGATCGGGTGGAAGTGATCGATGGATTGAATGCCGGCGACAGAGTGGTCGTGAAAGGAAATTATTTGCTGCTGCAACAGAGTAAGCCGGAGGAATGAGGTGGAATGCGGCGGCTTGACGCCGCTTTCATTTTGTAACGCAGCGTACTCTCCCTTCTCCCTTCTCCCTTTGGGAGAAGGGCTGGGGATGAGGGCCTAGCGATGTTCATCGCCATTGTTGAGAGTTGTGGCGAGAGATGAATTCGCTCGAATTCATCTCTCGCCACCCGGAGACTTGTTCGGGTTTGGACAGTTGGCCCTCACCCAACCCTCTCCCAGAGGGAGAGGGCATTGAGTCTCTTGAAAAATAGGGTTTCAGATGACCGACAACTTCATAGCTTTCTTTTATCGCGAACGTCTGCTCGTCGCCGTCGTGTCGATGCTCATCGTCGCCGGCGGCATTCTTGCGCTGCGCCGTCTCAACGTCGACGCCTTTCCTGACGTGACTCCGGTGCAGGTTGAGATCGATA
>DASQYL010000161.1:0-8353 GCA_035639235.1 Pyrinomonadaceae bacterium
GGGCGATGAATTTGCGATCCGCGATTATCAGAACGAAGTGCCAAGCGCAAAGGACCAAGCCCAATTCCATTAATGTCTGAATCAATTCTCATCGTCGATGACGAACGAGGCATTCGCGAATCGTTGAGCGCTGTGCTGCGCGATGAAGGCTTTACGGTCGAAGCCGTGGCCTCAGGTGAAGAATGTCTACAGGAGCTGGCCCGACGGGCGTTTGCCTGCGTGCTCCTCGACGTGTGGCTGCCCGGGATTAGTGGACTTGACACGCTCAAGCAAATGCGTGAATCGAATTCTGATGCTGCTGTGGTAATCATTTCAGGCCACGGCAATGTGGAAACGGCGGTGCGCGCAACAAAGTTGGGCGCGTTCGATTTCATTGAGAAGCCGCTTTCAATCGAGAAGACCGTTTTGACTGTCCGGAACGCGATACGACAGCGACAACTCGAGCGCGCGAATGCCGAAATGGCGGCAGAGTTGAGCGCCGAATACGCCATGGTCGGCGAATCGGTCGCGATGCGCGCCCTGCGAAAACAGATTGCGGTAGTAGCGCCGACCGACGGCCGCGTCTTGATTTCCGGCGAGTCGGGCGCCGGCAAAGAACTGGTGGCGCGCGCGATACATGCGCAATCGCGTCGCGCCGCGGCGCCGTTTATCGAAGTGAACTCTGCGGCCATTCCGGAAGAGTTAATCGAATCAGAACTCTTCGGCCACGTGAAAGGATCGTTCACTGGCGCTACCGCGGCCAAGAAAGGAAAATTCGAACTCGCTGATGGGGCGACACTTTTTCTCGACGAAGTGTCAGACATGAGCGCGAATGTGCAGGCCAAAGTCCTGCGCGTGCTCGAAGAGCAGCGGTTCGAACCCGTCGGCAGCAATACGCCCGTCGACGTTGACGTGCGCGTGATCGCCGCAACGAACAAGCGTCTCGACGAAGAGATCGAGAAGGGAACATTCCGCGCCGATCTCTTTTTTCGCCTGAACGTAATTCCTTTCGAGGTGCCGCCGTTGCGCGAACGGTCTGAGGATGTGCCGTTGTTAATCGATCATTTCAATCAACGATTTGCCCGGGCTTACGGCCGCAAGCCAAAGCAATTTGAAGCGGATGCGATCGAAGTCATGCAGAGATATTCGTGGCCCGGAAATGTCCGCGAGTTGAGAAACACGATCG
Source organism: Pyrinomonadaceae bacterium (assembly GCA_035639235.1). Lineage (GTDB taxonomy): Bacteria > Acidobacteriota > Blastocatellia > Pyrinomonadales > Pyrinomonadaceae > UBA11740. Next base: position 1,166 of record DASQYL010000161.1, read on the forward strand.
AACGCGTTGTTATCATGCATCAAAATCATCGGGTGCGGGTCAAAGACCTGCCGGCCTTCGGCGACGCCGAGCCTCCCGCGTCGTCTTATCGTTTTCCTTCATTCAAAGAAGCAAGCGACGCCTACCACCGCGAATTCATCCAGCGAAAAATCGAGGAAGCTGGAGGCAATGTATCGCGCGCAGCGGAATTGATGGGCATCGATCGCAGTCATCTGTATCGCCGGATGCGAGCATTGGGAATCAATAATGTAAGAGATGAACGCATCTAGGCTTTTTGAGCTGATTGTGATATCAAGCTAGGCTTCTTGGGTTGATCCATCTCGGATCTTTTGAGTTTTGCCGCCGACACTGAACTTCAGCCCAACCATCGGATAATGTCGGACGACAAGTTTTATAAGAGACTGCCGATCTATCGGGTCCTGGCCGCAGTCGTGATCCTCATCACGATCGCAGCCGGCACCATCCAGCAGATTAATTACACTCGCTGGGGGAGCGACACTATTGTGTTCACTCACGCCGCGCGTTTGATGTTGCGCGGGCAGGACATAGTCAATGTTCCGGATCACTACGGGATGTTTTATGTCTATCCACCGCTCTTCGCTTTTCTCTATATTCCTTTGGCTTTTCTGCCGCTAGAAGCGGTCATCGTTATTTGGAACATCGCTTCAGCGGTGTTGCTTGGTTGGAGCATGACGGCTTTTTATAGCGGCATGACCGGGCGGCCTTTTTTCTCGCTGCCACAGAAGACTCGTTGGACAGTCTGTTTTTTCACCGCGCTCCTCTCGGCGCGATTCACCATGTTTCATTTAAGCGTCGGGCAATCGAGCATCGTCGTGCTGGCGCTGGCGGTCCTCGGTCTGGTTTCCCTTTCGCGGCATAAGCTTCGTTCCGGGATTGCGATTGGCCTCTCCATTATCATAAAAATATTGACCGTCCCTTTCGTCTTCTGGTTCCTGGCAAGGCGCAACAAAAAAGTCCTGGCTGGGATCGTCCTGGGTTGTTTGATTGGAATCCTTCTTCCTGCGCTTGCGGTCGGGATTAAGAAAGATTTCTACTATCACCAGCAATGGTTCGATCGCGTCCTTTTGAAGAATTCCGCCGAGGACGCGGAATCCATCGGCATCGGCAACCTTTCTATACGGGCACAGCTAGGCCGGTTTTTTCTCGGCGCTCCGGCTTTTGGATATCAAGGGCGCTATTATGACTTCACGATTGTCCAGCTTCCGCCTCGACTCATTGTGCTCATCGAATTGTTACTCATGTCGATGATCGCATTGGCGATAGTCTTGTACGCTCACCGGTATCGCAGCTCCCCCAGTCTGGTTTCGCAATGGGGCGGATTCGCATTGGTTTTTAGCTTTGTTCCGAGCTTTTCGACGTGGACTGAAATCAATCATCTCGTCTTCCTGGTCCCTCCTTATCTATACGTAACCCATCTTTGGTATAACCGGTTAGTCACAGATCGTTTGTTCCGCGTGCTCGTGGTGCTCTCGTTTGTTTTTGCCACCCTGACGACGAAAACTTTCCTTGGGACGTTCCTTAGTCGATGGCTTACTTGTTTAGGATTCATCATGTATGGAATGCTTTTTCTATCGGCGGCTATATTTCGCGCCGCGAGTTGTCTCGGTAAATCGCCGGAGATCGAAACGGCACAGCAATCCTCAATAATCCAGAAGTCTCCCGGCTAATTTCCGGTTTCAGACTGTGCTACAATTTTCGCGCGATGGTAGCGAACCTGGAGGCCACAATTGAAGATCTTTACCGGGTCGACGGTAAGGCAGAGATCGTCAATGGAGAGATTGTCCATATGTCCCCCACCGGAGCCGCTCCGAGTTACGCCTCGATGGAAATTACTTTTAGCCTTCGCGAGTATTGCCGGCGTACAAAAAAGGGCCGCGCGGTGGCTGATAACGCGGCGTTTCAAGTTCAATTGCCGAATCGCAAGTCATTCAGTCCGGACGCCGCTTATCACTTGGGCAAATGGACTGGAATGAAGTTCTTTGAAGGCGCGCCGGTCTTCGCGGCCGAGGTTCGCAGCGAAGGCGATTATGGACCAGCCGCCGAACGGGCGATGGCCCAAAAGCGGGCCGATTATTTTGCTGCCGGAACTTTGGTTGTTTGGGATGTGGACTTATTGAGTGACGCTGTCATCAAATCGTACCGCGCCGGTGAGACCGAGCCACGCGTCTACAAGTGCGGCGAAATTGCCCACGCAGAACCGGCCGTGCCGGGCTGGACAATGGCAGTCGATGACTTATTTATAGATGAACATTTAGAAAATTAGTTTTATGGATTACACCACCCGAGAATTATTGAAGCGTTATACGAAGATGGCTTTGGGCCAGCCGTTCGCGCCGGTTTTATTGAATATTTTAGTCACGTCGGTGTGCGACATGCGTTGCACGCATTGCTTTTTTACGGACGAATTGGATGATCGTCCCCGCAAGAAGTTGCAGATGAAGACTCACGAGATCGATCGCATCGCGCAGACGCTCGGCGGCAATCTGGGTGTGCTGATCCTCGCCGGCGGCGAGCCGTTCACCCGAAAGGATTTGCCGGAAATTGTCAGCTCGTTTTATCGCCACAACAATCTCGAATCGGTTTATCTGATGTCGAACGGGCAGATTCAGAAGCGCATCTTTCCCGACGTCACGCGCATCCTCGAAGAGTGTCCAAACCTTAACGTCACAGTTGCGATGGGCATCGATGGGTTGCAGGAGCAGCACGACAAGATTCGGCAGAAGCCCGGGTCCTGGTCGATTGCGATCGAAACGGCGCGCGAGCTGAAGGCGATGAAAAAACAGTATCCGCGGCTCGACCTGCAAACCTGCACCTGCTTCATGCATTCGAACCAGGACACGATCTTCGATTGGTACGATTTCTTGAAACATGATCTGAAGCCGGACAAAGTTAATTTCAATTACATTCGTCCGCCATCAGCGGATCCAATTGAATTGGACATAGATCTCACTCGCTATGCGAAGCTGGCGAACATGATTGATGACGATTCGCGTCATGCGGCAATCAAAAACAATTACGGCGGCAAGGCCGGATTCTTCAAAGCAGCGATCGATATTTACATGCACGGCTTGATTACCAAGACTCAAGAGACGCAGCGAGCACAATTGACCTGCTATGCGGGCACGGCCGGCGCGGTGATTTACGATGAAGGAACTTTGTCTTCGTGCGAGAACCTGGCGCCGATTGGCAACTTGCGCGATCACGATTGGAACTTTCAGGGGCTTTGGTTGTCGCCGGCGATGAAAGAGCGTCGCCAGCACGCGGCGAACGGTTGCTTCTGCACGCACGAATCAAATTGTTATTACCCGTCGCTTCCGTTCAATCCGAAACACTTGATCCAGATTAAAAAGCTTGAGCGCGAAATGAAGAAGGCAGCGCGCGAGTTGGAAATGCAGACACACGAACAGCCGGACGGAATTGCGGTGAAGGTGTAAGTGTTCGAAGCCCGACCGTAAGGGAGGGCAACTTTCGACACTCTATGGTTAAAGATTATTCAAGTTGCCCTTCCTTACGGTCGGGCTTCTGACACGATCGATGAAACCCAACGCGCCAAAAATTCTCATCATTTCTTCCGACACCGGCGGGGGGCATCGATCTGCCGCGGCGGCCATCGTGGCGGGTATTGAGAACTTTGTGAAAGGCGAATCTTACGCGGTGCGGGTGATTCGCGCGGTTGAAGAGTCGCATCAGCTCGCCGCCAAACTCGTCGCGATTTACAACTGGTTGCTGCGACACAAGCAGCACTGGATGAAGTATTACTACTGGCTGATCAATCGCTTTCGGCCAGAGACGCGTGAATTTTTTCATTCTCGCTGCATTGGTTACTGCCGCGACGTGATCGAGCGTTGGTGTCCGCATATCGTGGTGAGCGTTCATCCGCTGACGCAACACATCTTCGCACGCGTGCTGAAAGAGTTCGGTTGGGCCGATCGCGTGCCGCTGATTACTGTGGTCACCGATCCGTATTACGGATTTTGGAGAGGCTGGGCTTGCGACGACGTGCGTTTGTATCTCGTCGCGACCGACGAAGCGCGGCGCCAGTTGATCGACTACGGAATTGCGCCCGAGCGAATCAAAGTCTCAGGTATGCCGGTGCATCCGAAATTCTCGTTTCCCGGCGATGAGGCCGCGCGCGTGGCTCGTCAGGCGTTGGGGCTCGATCCGGAAAAGTTTACGGTCTTCGTCAATGCAGGTTGGGAAGGCGGCGGCAATATCCCACAAATTTTTGGCGAATTGGTGCGCGGTGAACTCGACGTGCAAGCGATCTTTCTGGCCGGCAAGAACCAAGGGCTGAAGAACGCAGCCGAACGAATCGCCGCCGAGGCGCACTTCCCAATCAAGGTCATCGGATATTCCGATCAAGTCGAGCAACTAATGAGCGCGGCCAACGTTATGGTTTCCAAGTTGGGCGGGCTGACGACATTCGAAGCGCTCAGTTGCCGTTTACCGATCATCGCAGACGTCACCACCGACCCGATGCCTCAGGAAGCCGGCACCGTCAATTTAATTGCGAAGAGTGGCGCCGCAGTGATGCTTCAGCGCGCCTCAGATATCGTCCCGGTGGTTCATCGCATGATTGAAGATTCAAGGCATTACGCTGCGTTGCGGGCGGCCACGATCTCGATCGCCATACCGAATGCCACGAAGCGGATTGTTGAAGAAATTACCGCGCTGCTGCCCGAAAACGCGGGCGCAGATGAGCCTTTGATTGAACATGCCGCGTGAAGTCGGTTCATGCGGTTCTTGACTGGCACGCTGGCTTCGCGATTTAATCCCGTCGTTTTTGAATTCCGAAACCCAAGGTAGACTAACGTTGTCATCTCCTCCCGGAGATCTCAAAGCATGAGTCTGTTACTCGAAGGTAAACGCGCGTTCATCACCGGAGGAACGCGAGGAATTGGCGCGGCGCTCTGCGACGTTTTCGCGCGCGAAGGCGCCGACGTGGCGTTCAATTACAATTCACGCGAAGACCTGGCCGCTGAGACGACCCGCAAGATCGAAGGGCATGGCCGCAAGAGCAAGGCCTTCAGGGTGTCGATTACGGATCGCTTCGGGATGAAGCACCTGACGCGCGAGCTGGTCCACGAGTGGGGCGGCATCGACATTCTCGTCAACAACGCCGCCATCAATCGCGGCGACAATTTTGCGACGACGACCGACCGGGCCTGGGATGAAGTGATTGGCACCAACGTCGGCAGTTTGTTTGCAGTGACGAAACCGATTTACAAGCAGATGATCCGGCAGCGGCAAGGGAAGATTCTCAACATCACTTCAATCGGCGCCATGCGGTCGCTGCCGACTTCAGTCCATTATGCAACGTCGAAGGCAGCCATGATCGGTTTTACGAAATGCCTCTCGCGCGAGGCCGGCACCTTTGGCGTGACCGTAAACGCGATTGCCGCCGGCATCTTCGACACCGATTTGGCGCAAGCATTGCCGGAGCGACTCTTGCAGATGCACGACTTCTGGGTTTCCGCCGGCCGCCTGGGTCGTCCGGCAGAATTGGCCGAATACGCCGCCTTCATGTGCAGCGATCGCAACAGCTTTATGAATGGCGAGATCGTAATCGTGGATGGGGGAGCGATTACCTGACGTTCGCTCGTCGTGATTTGCCTGGATGAATTCCTCGGCGCAAGCAACCGGTTCGACCTAAACTTCATCAGGATAATGCGCTTAAGCAAGGTATTCTCAAGACCTCCCGGCCGCGATCGCAAACCTCGATCATATTGCAGCTTATTTGTTCTCACGTCTTACAATGACCAAGAAATTCTTGACAGCTTCCTTCCCTCATCAGGCGCTTGCCTTGTGCTTCGCCATACTCGCTGGCGCCACGACGATGCGAGCGCAGACATGTTCCGTGTCAAGCTTCACTCAGCCCCCAGTTTATCCAATTGGCACCACCGATATTCGTGCAATGGCGACCGCGGACTTTGATGGTGACGGGAGGCCGGATCTCGCGGCCGTCGACATGGGCTCTGATAGTCTGACCGTCTTGACAAAGCTCGGCACTGGCGCGCCGCCTGCCATTAACAGTTTTAGTGCGGGTCATTCCCCGATCAAATTGTCAGCCGGTGATTTTAACGGCGACGGCAAGCCCGATCTCGTTGTGGTCAATTCGGACGGGATCTTGGTATTGCTCAATGACGGCGCCGGATTATTTCACGCCGCCGGAGTGGTTTCGCCACAAACGCCGCAGTCGATGGTGGTAGGGGATTTCAATGGCGACGGCAAATTGGACGTCGCCGCGTCGGTCGGCAACCTCCTAATCGTGCTGCTGGGAAACGGATCGGGCGGATTCAGCAACTCTGTCTTTACGAGCGCAACTGTTTCACAGCTTGCAGTTGGCGATTTCAATGGGGACGGCAAGCTTGATCTTGCCGGCAGTGGCGGCCCCGTGCAGATCTTTTTTGGGAACGGAGACGGAACGTTCACCCGGCAACCTAATTCATCCGCCCCGATAAGCTCAGCCAACGGAATTGCCGCGGGCGACTTAAACGGCGACGGCAAAACTGATCTGGTAGCCGTCGATGTGCTGTCCGCTAAAATCCAAGTTCTGATTAACAACGGATCCGGTTGCTTTGCTGCCGGCGCGAGCTTCGACGTGCTCAATCAGGGCCGTCCCAGTGTCATTGCGCTAGCCGATCTTAATAACGATGGGAAGCGCGATATCATTGCGGGCACCACGGTCCTGTTAGGCGATGGCAGCGGGAATTTTGGCGCCCCATTCCTTTACGGCCCCAGCAGCGGCAGCGCTACTCCCGGTTCGAATACGGTGATCGCAGACTTTGACGCGGACGGCAAGTTGGATCTTGGAACGGCGGGCACGAATAGTGTCGGAATTCTGTTCGGGGATGGCCAGGGTGGTTTTCGTTTTAGCGCAGGTCCAGCGGGCGGCGGGGTTTTTGGATGGCCCGTGGCGATTTCAATGCGGACGGCAAACCTGATCTTGTGCTCGGCACTTCGTCCGGCGTATCGCTTATGTTGGGAGACGGCACGGGCGGTTTCATCACGAATAAGTTTGCTGTGCCTAATTCCTTCACTGAATCGGTGGTGGCCGCGGACTTCGACGGCGACGGAAAACTCGATGTCGCAACGCTGGATGCGAATGGTCGCATAAACGTGTTGCTGGGTAACGGCGCCGGCCAGCTCGGGGCGCCGATCGTCAGC
>DASQYL010000162.1:0-13580 GCA_035639235.1 Pyrinomonadaceae bacterium
GTTGATCCGTGACCAGCCAGTGAACACCAATCGGTGAAGGTCCTGATGGAGCGGGCGTCGGCGTTGGCGAGGGCGGCGGATTGATCGTCCCGCTTGTCTGCAAATCGGGACTGTAGTCATTACCGCCATTGTTCGACAGGTTGATCTGTCCGGTTCCATCAGAGTTCATCATCCAAACTTGAGCCGACGGATCATATCCCTCGCGTTCGCGGTCGCTACGAAATACAATCCGACTTCCGTTCGCCGACCATGACGGCGCGTCGTCATTCTCCAAGGTGTTCGTCAGCCTGGTTTGATTCGAGCCGTCCGAGTTCATGACGTAGACTTCTTTGTTAGTCTTCACTCGCGACTTCGTAAAGACTTGTCCGTCGTCATCAGGAATCTCGTAGTCATCTGTTTCTTGCCACGTCTCTATCACGCTATCGCGCGTGCTGACAAAAGCCAGTCTTAGACCGTCGCGTGACCACACTGCTTGTTCATCATGAAGCGGATCGGCAGTAAAGGTCAGTTGGGTTTGATTCGCGCCATTTGCGTTCATTACGAAGACGTGTGAGCTTGTCGTAGTCGCGCGCGTGAATGCGATCTTTGTGCCATCAGGTGACCATGATGGTTGCGTATCATTCAGGCCGGAGTTGCTGACGTTTGTCTGACCGCTCCCATCCGCATTCATTATGTAGACTTGATAATTCGCACCGTTCCGAAAACTCTGAAACGCGATTTTCGACCCATCAGGTGACCACACGGGCGCGCTATCATCATTGGCGTCGGTCGTCAGCCGAGTCTGACCGCTTCCGTCCGCGTTCGTCGTGTAAATGTCAAAGATGCCGCAGAGCGAACTGTCTCGGTCGCTGTCAAACACGATCTTCGAGTTATTGGGTGACCAGCGCGGCGCATCGTCATTACTCGCGTTGTTGGTCAAGCGCGTTACCCCCGTGCCATCCGTGTTCATTAAGTAAAGCTGTGAGCTTCCCTCGCGGTTGCTAGCGAAGGCAATCTTTGAGAGTGATTGCGGCATCGGCCCGTACAGCGGGGTCGAACTATCTGAGAGCGCGTTACTATCTGCTTTCTTTTCCAACGGCAAGTTTTCGATCTTGGCGAGCGCAAGCAAATTCTTCGACGCGTCACTGACATTGGTTCTGTTCTCCGCGATGTAACCGGGACCCGTTGCCGTGATCAGCAACTGTCCATTGCGATACCCATATTCCTTCTGCGGTAATGACTGGGAAGCACTCGCGGCGTACTCTGCCAGCAATTCGCCGCTAACGTCATATATCTGCCAAGTCTCGACGCCGTTAACAACACGCTTCACACGCTGCCCGTTAGGATCATAAAAATAGTTTTGCCACTGACCATTCACGCCGCCTTGCGCCGCCGTCATTCGGTTCTCAGCGTCAAATGTTCTCTGCCCCTGTCCAGTGTAATTGTCGTTATCCAGATTGCCCGCAGCGTCGAAATGCATCGTGTAACCAGCAGGCGGTGTCAATTGATTGGTGGTTTGGTTAATGCCAAAGTAAGGATTCGGAATGCCGTCGCCGTAAGTCGCGCCTTGATTCAGCGTGCGGTTGCCGTAGCGATCGTAGCTGAACGCTTGTTTCCAAATCTCCGCGTTGTTGTATATCTCGCGCACCCAATCCAAACGATTCACACTGTCATAGGAATACTGCTGCCACCACATCGTGTAGCCGCTGATGTTGTCGTCGCTTGGAATGTAAACATCCTGCTTCATCAGGTTGCCATTGTCGTCCGGTGCGTTACAGCTCGCGCCCCAACAACCGTAGTTGTTACTGTAGTGATTGATGATCGCGCCACGGTTCCACCAGGTGTTGTCGGCGTTGTAAGTGCCTTCTCGAATCTCTGCTAACTGTCCGCGCGAGTTGTAGAACAGTTTGTTATAAATCGCTGTAGAAGTCCCGAACTGTTCCTGACTGATGCCGCCGAGCGCGGAATAAATTATTCCGGTTGAATAGACACGCGATGCGTGGTCGCCAAGATTGCCCCGAAAGTCATAATTTCGTCCGGCAGGATCGAACGTGTAACTCACACTGTTGCCAGAAGGATAGCTCATCGAGGTCGTGTGACCCGAGAGGTCATATCCATAACCCATTCCATAGCCGTGCCCGTTGATAGTCTCGGTCGCGTTTTGAACTCTCCCCAGTAAATCATATCCACCAAAGCCGTAAATGGACACGCTCGAATAGAAGGAAGCCAGCCGCCCCTTCCCATTTGGGGCCGTGTCGTAGGTGTAAGTGACGGGAGGAGTGCTGTTCGGATCATTCTGATAGCTTCGCGAAGTCACCCGGTTCAATGCGTCATAAACATAATTCGTGGTGATGGAGCGAGCATCTGTCTTGCTCACCAAGTTTCCATTATCGTCATACGAATAACTTACAGTTCCGCTTTCAGGGTTTTGCGCGCTCCGCAACCGCGAGAGCGAGTCATAAGTGAACGTGCGTGGAGTTTGTGGAGACTGAGTGACGTGCCGGAGGTTTCCAAAAACGTCATAGTCATAAATCGTTTGATAATTAAGTCCGTTTGGATCTTCGAACACATTAGTCAAGCGGCCCAGCGCGTCGCTGACACTCTTTCGCTGTTTGCCCGCCTGATCGGTGACAGTAACAGTGTTCGCGTTATAGCTGGTCGAGACGCTGCCGGTCCACACGCCGCCTGTGCCGGTTGCAGCGGGTTGGGAAGCGCCTGCAAAAGTAGCGACCTCGGTTGCGCGTCCCAGTACGTCGCTTGTAACCCGTGTCCAACTATTAGTTGTTGTGCTCAAAACATACTGCAGCGGATCGGGAGAACAATCATGCGTTGTTGGCTGAGCCGCGCAACGCATCGGTGCAGATGAATAAGTAACGCGGTTGGCTGCGTCGTAAGCTTTCTTCGAGAAAAGAGTATAGTTCGTTCCGTCTTCGCTTTTTTCAGTCAAAACAACTCGGCCCATCGAGTCAGAGGTGGTTCGAGACTTCAGGACGTAATCACCTTCGGTATTCAGGTCTGATTCGACCGTGACGCGTCGCAAGTTATCTTCATAAATCGTTCTGGTTTTATGATGTAGCCCATTTATGTTGGGCGGGCTGATAACCACGCCAGGGCGACCAAATGGATCGATCGAGCCCAGCAATTGATTGGTGTAGTCAATCTGAGAAACTGCGTTGTTCGGATCGGTCGTGCTGGTCACCAAGCCTGTATACGTGTCATAGGCAGTCGTGGTTGTTTGCACACCCGTTCCGTTCTGAGGATCGACAGTGACACTGGTGGGCAAACCATTAGCTGGATTTGCGTAATCGTAAGTTGTGACTTTGGAGCGAGCGTCAGTGACCGTCGCGAGATTTCCGTAGAGGCCGTAAGTGCTGCTAGTGGTAATCCAATGGTTATCGACATCATCCCAGACACTCTTCGTGGTGAGATTGCCGACCGTTGGCGCAGTGTCGAACGGTTGGCCGTCATAACTGAATCGCGTAATCGCCGATCCCAGAGTTGTGTCGCGCGGTGCGCTAAGAATCAACGGAGTCGCCGTACTCAACGATCTTTTTGCATAGACATTTCCCGACGAAGCAGAGGATGAATCGTTGTAATAAGTATTCGTCACCGTGCGCAGCGCAACTGCTCCGGCAGGCACACTCGTAGGCACACCATCGCTATCCCTTGGAATTCCCGTTGGATCGAACCAATCGTAATCTGTCTCGCTCAACTGATTTCCGTTGAAGTCATATTGAAAAGTTTTGGCGGACATCTTGATGACGCTGTGACTGGGCGTATCATCGAGCAGAGAGGTGTATTCGGCATCGACGACGGGATTGAATGGCATCTCGCCATAGTTACCGGCAGCGCCTCCATTTGCGCCCGTAAATTTCAGTAGACTCCAATGGCGCTCAACGATTGTTTTGTTTGAATTGTTAGTTCGAAATACCAAGCCGCCCTTCGGTAAAGAGATCGAATAAGAACCACGCGCAGCATCGCGCGGTTCGCAGTTTTCCGTGATGACTGATCCGTCCGGGCCGGTCACAGTGCCGCCACAGGCGTTAAACTCCGCGATGTCGTAATGCCAAGTCTCCGTTACTCCGTCATGAGTGACGCTTTTCTGCCTCACGGTCTCTCGCGGCATATCATCTGGATCAAATGCAAATGAATCCTCTGAATCTCGGCTGTAAGCGTACGTTACAGTCGCGCCGGTTGGCGTAATCATCTGGTTCAAATCACCCAGCCCGACCGACGCTTGGCGGGTGTATGCCTGGGGAGCCATGCCGCAAGCCCACTGCACTGTGTCCGAAGCCGTTTCAGTAGTGTCGGCGTTGTAACCGAATGAATATTGGCGTGCTGCTACTCCCGGTTCAGTGGCGGGAAATACTATGCTGCGAATAACCGGTACATAGGAGTCGAGCAGCGCCGAGTGGTGACAGACTGTGCCGTTGCCAGTCTCTCCACCGTTGTAAATCCAGTCTTCTACCGGATAAACCTTTCCCTGCACATGCGTAGTGCCGTAGTTGATATCGATGCTTTGCCACCCAACGCCGCCGACAGTCTTATAAAGGACGTGGCTTTGGCCTTGCCCGTTATTACCAGATGGATCATAAGTAGTTTTGATTTCTCGCCCAGTTTGTTCGTCCTGAATATGCGCTCCCTCGGTGTCGGTGAAAATCTTTATGCTATTGCCATTGGTATCGCGTAGGCGCTGAGTACCATCGCCATACTGAATCACTGACGTACCGTCGTTGAGATATAAAGTCCATTGGACTGATGAACCGTAGGGATTAACCACGGCCCAAATATATGACCCATCGACCGAGTAATAGCGCATCGACGAATTGCTGTTAGTTGGCGTCTGACTGTAGTAGTTGAATAGAAACGAAGATGTTGAACCCGAGTAGGTGGAGTTTGAATCAACGGGGCGTAACTCGTGCTCAGCGCCGTCAGGCGTTACCACAACAGCCCTGTACCAACGGTTCTGAAGTAATTGTTGATCCTGCAAACTGTAGCCGCACGGGTCGGCGGGCGGATAAGGTTGAGGGCGATAATATTCAAAGTCATCGCTCGCTTCGCGAAACATAAGTGCATAGGTGGCGGCAATTCGCCAACCGCCGGCATCCCCAAGTTGCGGCGTGTTGACTGTCCAATTCCCACAGCCATCCAGCGGCCCCAACTGATGTTGAACGCGCGTGACATTCCAAAGCTTGCTGTTATAGACCGCACTCAGGGTGAATTTAAGTTTTCCTCCGGCTATAGGCGGTAGCGACGCCAGCGGTATTGAGAGATTAAGATTTCCATTTGAGAGACTGATGTTCTCAGTGTCGGAAATCGAGTAAGACGCGCCGGGCATTATGCCGCGATCGGGACGTGCCGCTTGCTGTTGAGAGAGAACGGTTCCGCATGCCAAGAAGATCAAGAGCAAAGCGCCAAGGACATGTGATCGATTTGTGAGAGTCGTTCGGGAGTTCATTGCTGCTCCTTGTCACTATGTGAGAAGTTGTTCAGGCTGTACTGCATCAAGACTTGATCTCTTTGCTTCCAGGTGATTTGCGTAGGAAAGGTTTCGCCGTTTTGTTGTGACCAGCCGGAAAACTCTGCGACGATTCTATTGCCAGCAATTTCTGATTCAACTCGCTCGATTACGCCCGTCACAGCGTTGACGTAATAGAGTCGCCACTTGCTCTGGGGAGCTTTCGATTCGTCAGTTGCGGGATCATCGGTTCGAATGAGATTAAAAAGCGGGCCTGTGTACTTTTCTCCGGCATTAGCGGGCCTGACGTTTCGTGCCACTGTGAGGTAGCTCGCGCCGCGTAGTTGCGCGAGCACGAATTGATCAGGACTGTCGAATACGAGTCGTTCAATCAGTTCTCGCTCGCTGTCGCTCGCGCGGTTGCCAGCCGACTGACAACCTTGATTGCTATTCCATGTCAATGAAGGGCCGGAACCTGAGACCTTGATTTCAATTGTTTCCCCGTCGTCAGTTTGAGTGCGAATTGTCTGTACCGTTCGCCGATCGCCGTCGATGGTGAGCGTCCCCACAAGCACAGACTTCTCTCGCTTGTCAGCCGCGAAGCGAAAGCCGAGACGCCGAGACATTGCGAGCGCTTCTGGCTGAAGGGAGAGATTTCGGATGCTTGGCCGTGCCGGAGCGTTCTTGCCCTGATTGGAAGGACTTGCAGCTACCGACTGACTCGCCGTATTTGCGTGTCGCGATCGCTTGCTTATAATTGACCAGGCACCGGTCGTAGCCGCGACCAGCAAAATGGCCCCGCCAGCCGCAATCAATCTTCCCCGTTTCATAGCTTCTCCTCTTTTCTATCCCATTAAGACACCACGAGCATTTCCACAGTTCCTTACTTCTTCCGACCTTCTTCTTTCCCGGTAGTGGCAAGCCGCTTCACGGTTGAAGCCACTCGGTCAATGTCTTGCGGTTTGCGCAAAAATTCCTTGACCCCGGCACGCCAAGCTTCCGTTTCGATCTCATCTCCTGAGAGCATTATGATTGGCGTATTGCGACGGTGCGTGATTTTGTGAACTCGTCGCACTAATTCAAGTCCGTTCAATCCAGGCAAATCGTTGTCAACGATTACCACGTCGCAATGAGCGTCACCCGTAAGTATCCTCAATGCCGTCATACCGTTGCCGCACGAGTCGACTTGCATTCCTTCCGAACTAAGAAAGTCCTTAATCACATTAGCAACCTGTTTGTTGTCCTCAACGTGTAATACCGAGATTTGTCCGATCTCAGGTTTTGCGTTGGCTGTAACCGACTTCTTACGGGTCTTTGGCTTCGAGACGATTTGCCGCCTTCGCTTCCGAGCGGTGGACCGTGTCTTAAGTAACTCTTGATGTCTAGTGTTTATTAATGAGATCAGACTCTGATGGTGCTTAAATCCGAGCAGGCGACTCGCGATGGTTACTGATCCCCCGGCATTCCTGAGCGCCCGTTCGATGAGGCCCCTTTCGAACGCGTGCACCTCTTTCTTAAAAGAAACGGCATCCCGGCTCTCGGTTTTCAACTCTGTGCGCTTTTCGGCTGCATTGAATGTATCGACAACTATCTCGGAAGTGGCAAACAGCCGCTGTGTGGTGGAGGGGTCCTGCGACGATTTCAATACTTGCAATGCAGACACATAGATCGCCGCCATCTCACTGGTTGAGGTTTGGCCTGATAGTTCTTCAATGATGCTTAACCTTGCACGGCCTGCGCCTTCCAGATCGCCACAGTTCTCGCCAGCTTCGATGGCTCGATCGAGTTCCGAACGGGAAGCGGAATAGTTTCCCAAACGCGCCAGCGTAACCCCGTGAGTGGTGAGAGCTTCTACTAACAAAGAACACTCGTCACCTCTGTCGAGTGTCCTCACCGCCCCGCGTGCATATCGCTCGGCTTCTTGATAGCGGCCTTCGGCGAGAAGTGTGCGTGCGCGGGTGTCATCGACTTGCGCAACGCGGCCAATGTCGCCAAGACTAAAGTAGAGTCCCCGCGCCCGCGCAATGTGCGAGTGGGCCTCAGGGAGGCGACTGATGGTAAGAAAAAGAAAGCCAAGATTGGCTTCGACTTGGGCGCAGTAACGAACGTTGCCCGCCTGCTCAAAATGGAAGCTAGCGGCAGCAAACTCTATCAGCGCCTGATCAATATAGTCTCTTCGTTCGTCTGCGATCCCAACGCGATTCAGCAAGGTTGCGAGACTGGTGTGGTAAGATCCTTTTAGAGCATCGTCCTTCGTAGTCTCTATCAGCGGCCATACTTCGCGATAGATACTCAGCGCCTCATTAAATCTTCCCGCCGTCTTCTCAACAATGGCAAGCCGAATTAGAGCGGTTGCTCTCAGATCATTATCACTGAGTAACGCTGCAATTGCTGTTCGAAGGATATCCCTTGCCTCGTCGAATGCACCTTCTCGCCAGTAGCAAAGACCGAGATCAGCGCGAGCTTCTGCGATTCGAATCGGCTCACCCAGACCTTCAAATATGGTAGCGCTCCGTGTAATCAGATTCTTCGCAGTCTCTTGGCTACCGATTGACTGACGCGCACTGCCAAGCCATCCAGAAATATTTCCTATCCGAAGGAAGACTTCGGCGGTGGTCCGCGCATCGAGCCCATCGACCATCGGTTGTCCATTTAATTCAGGCCAAAAGTCGCTGAGAGCTTCGCGTGCTGCGTCATAATCTCCGGCTTTCTCACACTGTTTTGCCAATTCGCAGCACTGCCGCGCTTGTGAAGTCCGTGTTAATTCTGTCGTCGTCAATTGCGTTGCAAACTTCATGTGAGGTCTCACTTTCTGGGTCGATGATAAACTCGCATGCATCGAGAATTTCGTAGCTTAGTCTGCGTTTGAAACCAGCCTCTCGATACTCATTTGAAGATAGTCGTAAAGCCAACCCACGTGGCTAAGGAGAAACCATGACCAACCTAAAAAGACTAGTTGCCGCCGCCGCTTTATTACTTGTGCTCGGGCTGACGGCATTTGCTGACTGCCTACCACCGATTCCAGGGCAGGTTGAAGCGCCACCTTGTGCTGCTGCCACTCAAATGGCTGACGACCCGATAGCGCCGGAAATCATCAACGGCGCACCGGTTTCAGAGGCACCATCAGTCGAATTGCCTTCACTTGCTGAAATCGCGTTGAACGTATTGTTACTGTTCTAGCGGTTCAGCAAGGGCGCGAAATCTAGTAAGAAAATCTATTGCCAATGAATAGATCTCACTGGCTATTCAATATTAGTGTGCTCGGATTTCGAAGGTCCCTAGGGCTTATGTATTGCAAGTAGACCTTCTAGGTTACGCAGCATAGACTTAACGCGACTTTTGCCGCAAGCGCTGGGCTCGGTTTGAAATATCAACCGTGAGAACCACGCATGATAAGACAGGGTGCAAGTTAATTTGCATGGCGAAATGCCCTTTATAGCGAGGCGTTCAACGAAAGGTTTACGGTGCTAGAGATACAATCGAATCGACTTCGCTCCTATGCCGGGCTGGGTTTAGGCATGCCTGCGTCCTTTGCTTCCTCGCATGGCTTCAACTTACGCACTTCGATGAATGCGGTCCTGCGCTCCCACCAATTTGTCGAGTTCGAGCCTTAGGCAGATCGTCTTGCTCGTAAATCTCCTCGACGCGAACCTTTCACGCGTCCCGGCAAGTTAACAGTCTGCCGCTAACAAGGGGAGCAGCATCTTCCATAGCTGACGTTTCCTATACCCTGATGCGGCACCAAAACTGAATCGGGGAGCTCCCGGAAATCTTAACCCACAACGGAATCTCTTTGTCGGTGCTTCGCAACTGCGTCTATAAGAGCTTTTTCAAGTTCTTCCAAACGGAACGGCTTGGTGAAGTAAGCGAACGCGCCCATCTCCATGAAGAGATCCTCAAATTCAGTACCGTTGCCTGAAATAACGATGACCGGTGTCCTTAAGGAACCCACCTGAATCCGTTTTAGAATCTGAACGCCACCAATACCCGGCATGGAAATGTCTGTAATGATTGCGTCATAGTCTTGGAACTCCAAGCATTCAAGCGCTTGCTCCGCGCGATCTGCAGTGTCGCATTCGTAGGACTGAGAGAGCACATGATGAAGTGTTTCTCGAATAACGTGATCGTCGTCAATCACTAGCACGCGAGCTGGCGAATTTTGTTCGTTCTCTGTCATCGAGTCTGGGCAATCTTGCCTCGATCCCAAAACGAGACCGAAGGCTCAAAATCCTACCTCCAGGTGCCAGCCAGGGGCTGATGGCTATGCTAACCCTAACGTAGTAGGTGGTTTACTGTCAATAGCAATGTCCGCTCAATGGCCCGGCGTCAGTGGTGCCGCCGACGCTCGTCCTTCATTCGTTTTTCAATCCAAGCGAGCCATGATTCATACGGATTAGTTTCCCCCTCTGCGCTTCGATTCTTCACGACAGCCCATTCGCACAACTCTGCGCTTCGCTCCAAGTGCTCCACTTCGTTACGCCCACTACGGGTGATGCGAATGAGCGCCCAGTCGTTTCGATCTTCTTCGCTGCGAGGGGGAAACACCTTCTCAAAAACAAACCAAAGAAGGAGCCAACGACAATGCAGAACGAAAGACAAACAACCCAATCAGCCGACATTCCGAAGTGGTCAGCTTTACTCGTGGAGGCTGTTAACAAGCCCGGCTTAATCATGAAAGCGTATAGCGCGTTTTGGCAGTATTCCGTTGGAAACCAAATTCTTGCGCTCATTCAATGCCAACTGCGCGGCATTCAGCCAGGGCCGATCAATACGTTTCCGAAATGGCAGACGTTAGGCCGAGTCGTCAAACGCGGCGAGAAGGCCTTGACGCTTTGCATGCCAATCACGCGCAAGCGGCGCAACGATGAATCAAACGACAGCGACGCAGCGAGCGAAGAACAGACTTATACAGCTTTCGTTCATCGCGCCCGATGGTTCGTCGTTAGCCAGACTTTCGGCAACGAGCTTGGCCCAATCACGATCCCTGAGTGGGACGCCGAGCAAGCACTAAAGACGCTTTGCATTGAGCGGATCACATTCGACAAGACGGACGGCAACTGTCAAGGGTTCGCGCGTGGGAATCAGATCGCGATCAATCCCGTGGCTCAGCTTCCGCACAAGACACTCTTTCACGAAATGGCCCACGTGATCATGCACACGTCCGAAGGCGACTTTACGGACACAGAGCGAACGCCGAGGAACTTGCGCGAGGTCGAAGCGGAAGCAGTCGCTTTGCTTTGTTGTGAGGCTCTGAATCTGGAAGGCGCAGATTACGCACGCGGCTACATTCAAAACTGGCTCTATCAAGGAGTCGGTTACGACGCCGACGCGATCCCCGAAAAGAGCGCACAGAAAATTCTCCGCACCGCCGATCAAATCCTTCGAGCCGGACGACCGACTAAAGAGCGATCAGCCGAATCCGCGAACTGAAAGACGGCGAAACGAAAAGGGTCAGGTATGCGCGCTAACGCTGCCTGACCCACCACACCAACTTTTCAACTGTGACAGGAGAAACTTTGATGTACCGAAACACTAACACAACCCAACGACCGACCATTACGCGCTTTGCGCTTGGTCAAACTTACATCACGCCCGGAGCAGAAGAAGCGCTCATGATCGCTGGACAAACGGGGATCGAATTCTTGCGCCGTCACATGTCGCAGGACTGGGGCGAATTATCCGACGACGACGCGAGAGAGAACGAGCTTTCATTAAGAGAAGGCTTTCGCGTGTTGAGCGCTTATCGCACAGCGAAGGGACAGCAGCTTTGGATCATCACCGAAGCCGATCGGAGTTCAACTACTATCCTCTTGCCTGACGAATACTGATTCAAAAAGCAACGCGGCGCGAGTGCTTTTCGCACTCGCGCCGCTTTGTCGAACTCGCCAAAACAATTACTGATTAAGTTGCCCAATCTCGTAGCTTGGTCTGCTGGGCTGTTGAATCAATTTCCAGAAAATTTGTTGCATGTAACCAGCATCAGGCGGTATAAGACCCGACACGAGAGCGTTCGACCGACCGCTTCGGTCCAAGACATAGTTCGCTGGCTCTCTTTGGAAAACAGCAGTATCTTAGGCCGGTTATTTTGCTCTGTTGATAACTCCCAAATCCGGGAGCCACATTTCACACGTGAGAAAACTTCTCATTCTTCTGCTTTTGTTTTCCGCTTGTTCCCGAGCGCCGCAACTTCCTACGGCTTTCAAGAAAACTTTTGAAGGCACGGTTACAAAACGCTCCGAAGGTGTACCAGAACAGAAGGATAAGATGAAAGCGACTTTGGAGCGAGACTGGTATCGCTTAACTGGTACGACCCTGCGCGGTATAACCGAATATCAGGTTAAGGGAGAAATCAACGAGAATGGCTATGTCAAATTCAAGGAAAGCTTCGAAGGACAGGAGTTGCCCGACGAGTGGACAGGACAGATTCTTGGCAACCAACTTACAATTACCAAACCAAACGGTCCAGCGGTGTGGCTTGCCGAGTTAAAGGAAACAAGTTCTGTAACAAGTTCTCCGAGTGAACCTCCGGCAAGCAAGTCTTCATCGGGACGCCTCTCGACCGCTAAAGCCCAAGCTACGTTAGACCGCTGGATAAAGACGAGAGAAGGCGGAACGGTCGTAGTAATCGGAGTGCAGGAAACCACACAAAACCAAGACCAAGCAGATATCAAGGTTACTAACTTTCAACACAAGTCATGGTTTGGGCCACGACCTTTTACGGGACCCGGTACGGCGACCTTCAAACATTATACCGATGGACGATGGGTTCTGACGGATGTTTACTTCTGGCAGCTAGACTTATTGGCGCATCCCAATATGACTGTTGAGTAAAGTGGATAATTCCCCTGCCAGAATCCATCACTTCTTGCGCCGCCGGTTATGAAGGAAGGCCATGCATTCGCGCTAGCCAGGAGACCAGCGAACAAATCGTTGGACGCGAGCGGCGGGGGCGCGTTTCGCATCGAGATTGGTCCGGCGATGCTTGAATGAAATCGCGCCGCCGCGTCAACTCAACCGTTCGGCGCTTATGCGCACTCTCAAACCCAAAGGAGGTTTACACGCATGGGACTCAAGCCAGGTATTATTCTCAATGAACAGTATCAGAAGCTGAAGGAAATTGCGTTGAGCGCGGAACATTTCCAGTGGTCGCCTGATGAACCTTATACCGGCCCTGTCCGACCCGCAGGTATCCATCTCTGGATGAGTTCATATCATCACTTGCTAAAGTATTGGTTCGTCTTGGCTGAACGCCTAACTGCGGAACATTTACCTGACTATCTCCTCGATGACGATTCACCTTTCGGTTACGTCGCCCTTGACCTGGATAACAATCTAGAATTTCGCGATTGGGACCCTGCGTCCAAGACGTTCACCCGACTCTACGGCTGTTGCGGCAACGACGGAACTATGTGGGGCGACTGCCGCTACTAGGCTAACAACCTTAAGACACACGTCTCAATGGTTGTCCTTGTTTTTGAGCACGACGGAAACGTTTACACTGGCAACATTACTCAGAAACTTTGGCCTAACGGAGGTTGATTATGGCTCACTGCGTCGTTTGCGATAGCTCAAGTCACAACGCTGTAACCTGCCCACAATGCAAAGGGCAAGGCACTATTTATCCGGTTTTTGGACATCCCCATAGTTGTCCACATTGCAGTGGCAGCGGTGTCATTTGCCCGAAAGGCAACGGCTGACGATTTCGTTTCGTGTTTGCCGAGACGCGCCGAACAAATCGTTGGACGCGAGCGGCGGGAACGTGTTTCGCATCTTGACTGGTCCGGCGATGCGTTCGTGAAATCGCGCCGCCGCGTCAACTCCACCGTTATGCGCGTTCACTGAGTGGTCTAATCTGACGAGAGAACATTGAAAGAATGTCCCACTTGCCATCGCTCTTATCGCGACGACTCGCTCAATTTCTGCCTCGAAGACGGTTCGGTACTTTCGACGCGAAACGATCCTGAGGCAACACTCGTCTTACCGACGCCGGCAATCCAAAACGAAACGTCAGCGCCGACACCGGGGCGCTCCAACAAACTCATTTATGTCGTCATCGCGTTGCTCGCTCTGATTGCTGGCGGAGGACTTGTCGCGCTCCTCAAATCAAACGCGAACGAGACGGCTCGCGGTGAATCACAACCTC
>DASQYL010000163.1:0-8356 GCA_035639235.1 Pyrinomonadaceae bacterium
AAAATATTTTCGCCATCGGCGACGTGGCCAATCCGCTCGCGCCGACCATCGCTGGGGCAGTCGGCGCCGGCGCGACGGCGGCGAAAGTCATCGCTTCGAGATTGATCCGCTAATCCTGGCGCGCGCCCATTCTTATTTCCAAATCTCCGAGCCAGGCCGCTCTTAATGCTTTGGCTTCAGGAGTCGCTTTCGGATCCGCTTCTATGCGATAGTCGAACACTTGCGGCGCCTCAAGCGTCAGTTCCTTATTCATCACCCGTCCGTCGCGTCCAATGCTCAGGCTCACGCGATCGCCGGGTTTGTAACGGCCCAGCACTTTGAAAAAATTATCGGGCGTGAGTTTCACGCCACCAAGTGAAAAAATAATGTCGCCGACTTGCAGACCCGCAGCCGCCGCAGGTGAATCGGAGCGAATGGCCGCGATCTTGAAATTCGCTGGTTCGTCTTCGTCGCCGGTGACGCCAATGCCGACCGGAGCTACGCCGGTGCGCAGCAGCCGCAGCCCAACTACGCTCAAGGCTTGTTCGTATGGCGGCCGTTCGACGCCGCGCACGTAACGCTTGAAGAAGCCGGACATGTCAAAGCCGGCCACCTTCGAGACGACGCTGGCAAAATCGTCGTTGGTGTAACCGCGCCCACGCAGATAATAAGTGGCCGTGGGACTCTGCAAATAAAATTCGTCGTACATCGCGCGCATAACATCGTCCAGCGACGCTTTTCCGTGCGTGTTCTCTCTAATCAAAAGGTCCAACACCAACCCAAGCGTTTCGCCTTTCGGGTAGTAACTGACCGAGGTGTTCGCGAGATTCGTCTGCTGCGCGTGTGGCGCATCGTCAAGGAAAGGCGCCTCCAGCGAAGATTCTTCCGCGCTCATGAACTTGCTGCCGGGGGCATTTTCGATTTCAGCGATCTGTCCCGCGAGCACGCTAAAGAATTTTTTGTCGTCGAAAATTCCGGCGCGCCGTTGCATCAGGTGGCCGTAATAATTGGTGATGCCCTCGGCGATCCAAAGACCGCGCGTGTTCGCCGGGTGCGTGAAGTCCCATGGCCCAAGCTCGATCGGACGCAGACGCTTCACATTCCAAACGTGAAAGAATTCGTGCGCGATCGCGTCGAGGGTTTCTTCATACATGTTCGCGTCCGCGAGCGCGCCCGGTTCGATGATCTGCGTCGAGTTGAGATGTTCCATGCCGTCGCTTGAATGGCCGTCGTTCGCAAAAGTGATCAGAAAAGTGTAAGCGCGGAATTCAGGCTGACCCCACATTGCGGTTTCGGCGCGGACAATCTTTTCGATGTCGTGAACCAGCGCCGGCCGTTTGCCGCCTTCGTTGGCGAACGAATGAACTATGACGCGATAATCTTTGTCGTCGGCTTTGAAATCGTCTTCCGTCCAATCCGGTGCGATTTCGGTCGGCATATCGATGAGCATGTCCCAGTTCGCAAAGCGAAATTCGGATTGATCCTTCGTCATCGTCGCGGCATTGACGATGTGCCAGGCGTTGGGTGCGTTAATCGACAGCGTTACCGGATCCTGTTTGTGGTTGACGACATACATGAAGACGCAGCCGCCGTTGATGTTCGCATGCCGCGCGTCGAGTTGCGAGAACGTCCCAGAAAGATCGTTGCCGAAAACTTTGTAGCTGAACATTAACGACATGCCGGTATGGCGGTTAATGAGATCGACGCGCCAGGTTTGATCATCGACGCGAGTCACCGCGGAATCCGGCATTGTGCAATCAAGGCCCGCGGGACATGCTTCGCGCGCTTTCACTTCCTGGACGTTCTTGGCGAAATCGAACACCGCGTAACGGCCCGGCGACCATTTCGGCATTTGAAAATCCAGCGAACGCAGATTTGAATCGGAAGGCAACTCTACTTCGATGGTCACTTCAAAGAGATGCGAAGCGGGCCGTGACATTCCCAGCCAATATTTGAGGTGAAGCGGTTGTTCCTGAGAGAAAGCAACGCCAGTGATCGAGCAGACCAGAAAGCCGGTTGCCAACAGACGCAGGACAGCAAGTTTGAATCGATACATTGACGTGTTTGGTTGACCGCGTCAGAGTACCGACTTCAGTCGGGTTTTTTGCGGCGACGGCCCAACTGAAGTTGGCACTCTGACGCCTGTGCTTAGATTTGATAACATCGACTCGAAATGAGCGCAACCGAGCGACTTTATTATCGCGATTCGCATCTGCTGGAATTTGACGCGCGGGTACTTGACGTGGACGAGAGAGACGACGGCGCGATCGGCGTGATGCTCGACCGCACCGCGTTTTATCCGACGGGCGGCGGACAGCCGCACGACACCGGCACGCTCGGCGGCGCGCGGGTGGTTGATTGCATCGATCTCGAAGATGAGGGCGTATTGCACGTTATTCAAGGTCCGGTGCCCGAAGTTGGCGAGACGATCGATGGACAAGTTGATCCTTGGCGCCGGCTCGATCACATGCAGCAGCACACGGGACAGCACATTCTTTCTGCGGCCTTCGTAAGATTGTTCGACGCACCGACGCGGAGCTTTCGCGTGTTGGCTCATGAATGCGAGATCGATATTGAACTGGACGATCCATCTGACGAGAAGATCGAGCGAGCTGTCAATCTCGCCAACGAAACGATTTGGAAGAATCTATCGATCGCAATTCGCGAAGTGACTGCCGCAGAGGCTGCGACGTTGCCTTTAAGGAAAGAACCCGCGCGCGAAGGCAAGTTGCGTCTGATTGAGATTTCCGATTTCGATTTGACGCCGTGCGGCGGGACGCATGCAAACGCCACGGGCGAGGTCGGCGTAATCGCGGTGCGCAATTGGGAGCGCGCCAAAGGTTTGACGCGCATTCAATTCATGGCGGGCATTCGCGTGCTGAACGACTATCGAATAATGAATCGAACGATAACAGACACGGCGGCTTTGTTTAGTGCCGGCCGTGAAGACTCGCCGGCGCTGGTCGCGAAGCTAATCGATGACAACAAGAAGCTCGCGCGTCGAGTGCGCGAACTCGATGCGATTGCTTGCCGCGTCGAGGCGGACGAAATAGTTCGGGGCAGTAGCCCGACCGTGAGGGAGGGTTCAAACACGCACATCATCACACGCATTTTCGACGAGCGCGACGCCGACTCTCTCAAGCATCTCGCGCATGCCCTGACCACTCATCCACACGTCATAGCGCTGCTCGGTTCGCGTGAGGGCGACACGGCCCGTTTGGTCTTCGCGCGTTCAGGAGACGCGCCTGGCGACATGAACGCATTGATGCGCAAAGCGTGCGAGACAATCGATGGCCGCGGCGGTGGCAAACCCGACATGGCCCAGGGCGGAGGCAAAAAAGTAGATGCGATTGCAGAAGCGCTAAACGTCGCCACGCGGTCGTTTGATGAGATATGATCTTCCTCACGTTCGCTTCAGCGCATTCATCTCTTTGACGAAGCGTTTAGCGACTTTTCCCCCAACGGTTCCGCCCAGTGAACTCAACTTTCCGCCGGCGATGACCGTCATCGTCTTCACGTCAGTGACAGTGAACACATACATCGTCAAAACGTCGTGACGCAGTTCGAGCAGCAGATCGGCGTCGCGCCGATCGCGCGTAATCACGAATCCCATCTGCTTAAATTCAGCGCTCTTGAGCAGCTTGTCTTCCACCACCGCCGCGCGCACCAGCAATGCCGTTGAACGAACAAAGACGCGACGATTGACATCGATTCGTTCGCGTTGCTGATTCGGTGGTGGTGGACCTTCCTGCGCTCGGCCGATCGCGGTCGTGAAGAACGGCGCCACGCCCACAATGGCCCACATAATTCGAGTTCGAAACTTATGCTTGTTCATCTGCAATCCTTTCGCACAGCCATGCAGGGATTTGCATCGGCTGACAATTTTTTGAAATCGTTCGCCAACCCGAGAGCGAACCTGCGGCATCTCAGCGGACAAATCCGACGCGGCTCTCCAGGTTTCGAGATTAGAAGTTCAACGAGCGGCTTTATCTCGAGCAACTCCTCAGGCTCAACGTCTTGTTAGTGCAAGCGAAGTGCCGGGAACAATAATTCCGGCAGTTGGTCTAACTATGCAGTAAACCGTAGAGCCTCTCCCCAAGGTTCTCCAATCAAGAGTCAGCAATTTGAAAGGAGCCCTAGCTATGTCTACGTCTGTCCGTTCTTTCGATCGAATTACAATTGCTGCACCGTGCGATGCCGACTGGGATTCAATGACCGGCAACGATCAAGTGCGCTTCTGCGAGCATTGCCAATTGCACGTTACCAATCTGTCGGCGATGACGCGGCCGCAAGCGATGCGCTTCGTCGCGAAGTCGCGCGGCCGTCTGTGCATACGATACGTGCAACGAACCAGCGGCGAAATCATTACGAAACAACTGCCGCAGAAGCTTCATCACATCGGCCGCCGAGTATCGCGCATCGCGGCTGGCGCGTTTTCGGCGGCCTTGACGGTCGGGACTGCGGCGGCGCAAACCCAATCGGATGCCAAACGAAACGTTATGCCCGCGCAAACAGTTGCGACGACAACTACAACCAACGACGCCAGCATCGGCGGGGTAGTGAAGGATCCGAATGGCGCGCTTGTGCCGCAAGCTGCGGTGACGCTGACTAACCCTAAGACAAACACGACGTACAGTTTCATCACCGGAGACGATGGCGCTTATAGGTTTTCCCTGCTGGAGCCGGGCTCGTACAACTTGAGTGTCGATGCGCCCGGATTTTCGGTAATTGAGAAACAAAATCTCGAATTAGTCTCGTCCGCGAACAAAACCATCGATGTCGATCTGGCCATTGCGATCATCACCGCCGACGTGGAGGTGCGGCTTGAATCACGCGAGGTCTTTTCGGTGACCATGGGAGTAGTGGCGATGCGCGAGCCTGTCGATCCGCTAATCAAAGCCGCGTCTAAGAACGACCTGGATGCGGTGAAACAATTGCTTCACACAGCCAACGACATCGATAAATGGGACGATGCGACCGGCGTCAATGCCCTGGCTTATGCGATCGAGAACCACAATCGCGAAATGGTGAAGTTATTATTCTCAGCCGGCGCGACCGCCAACAGTACAAGTCGAAATGGTTTCACGCCGATCATGTATTTGAACGATGGGGCTTCGGCCGAGCTGGTCCATGATCTCGTTTTGGCACGCGCAGACGTCAACGCTCGCGATCAGTCGGGAGACACAGTCTTGATGCACGTGATTTCAACGGTCCCGTTCACGGCATTGAAAGAACTGGTCGAAGCGGGCGCGCGAATCGATGCGATGCAGGAGAAGGGAAACACCTTGCTGATGAGTGCCGTCGAAAATGACGATCCGCAGGTGGTGAAGTTTCTCTTATCCGCGGGTGTCGACATAGATGCGAGGAATGAAAACGGGGACACGGCGGTAACCATAGCCGCTCGCAACGGCAAGAGCGACAATTTGAAAACACTGATTGACGCGGGCGGAACGTTTAGTCTTAAGGTCGACGAGCTTAACGATCTCTTGGCGGCGGCGGTTGAAAATTCGAATGCGACGGGCGCCGTCAAGATTTTGCTTAACAGCGGAGCAAATATCGCCGCGAGAGATGACGACGGAACTACTCTCATCATGGTGGCGGCAAAATCCGGACACGCCGACGTCGTTAAGCTGCTGATCGATCAGGGCGCCGACCTAAACGCAGTCGATAACGACGGATGGACCGCGTTAATGCATGCTGACGACGTTGACACCGTGCGTGTGCTCGTCGATGCCGGAGCGGACATGACATTGAAAAACAAGGCTGGCAAGACAGCGCTCGCGCTGGCGATCGACAGCGATGAACCGGAAATTGTCAAACTCTTGAGATCGCGCGGTGCGCCAGAGTAACGCGTCCGACGCTAGATCCTCATCTCGCTTGAATCTGCGAATCACGAATCACGTCGGGTCCGGCAGACTGCTGAATGTGTCTCCGGCCTTGTGCAGAAAAAGGTAGTCATGTCCAAAAATTTTTCCACCGTGTGACAACCCGCGCTATTGCCTTTTCATCTCACGCGCAAATCCCGAAGCCAACTTCCCAGGCATCGCGATTGTTTGAATGAACAAGTTGTCTTGAAGCGAGCGCCTCCTCAGGCTCGCGAATGAATCGTTTAGTTTGATTTTCGATTTTGAAAGCCACGAGCTTTCAGTGGGCCGCAGTGTGCCCGATCGAAAATCTCGAGGAGGCAATCATGAGCCGCCAATGGCTTTTTCTCTTCCTGTTTTGCCTTGCGTTGTTAGCCGGCCTATCGCCGCTTTCACGCGCCGCGCTTTCCCTCCGCATAAATGAATCTGCGATCAGAGTCTTGTTTGAAGAACAAGGCTCGCGAGTAATCCTGCCGATTGAGAATTCTTTGGCGAAGTCCACGTCCGCGCGAATTAAGATTGAGGTGATCGATACCGACGACGCGTCGATCGTCACCGTTGAAAAGGATTACCAAATCAAACCCGGCGCGAATGAATTGACGATACCGCTGGCAATGTCATTACGAAATCGGTCTGACAACGCGCGCGAGTTGCTTTGGTATCGATTGAATTATTCAATCACGCCCATTTTCGGTTCGGCATTCGATCCGATTACGAACGTCGTTTCGCTGTCTGAGATTACGCCGGACCTCTTCAATGTGAGCGTTGCCACCGCGCGCAAGGCGCAGCCCGGATCGGCCTACCGCGTACGCGTGAAGACCGCGCATCCGCTGACGGCGAAACCGGTTGCCGCAGTCAACGTCACAGCGCAAATCAAATTTGACGGAACCGAGCGGCCCGACGTTATCTTGAAACAAACCGCGCGCACGGACGCAAACGGTTTCGCGACGATTGATTTTCAGATTCCCCGCCAGGTTGAAGGTGACGAAGGTGAGATCGTCGTCACGGCCACGCACGGCATCGTCTCGGAGACGTCTAAAGAAGATGTTGAAGTGGATCGCGCGGTTTCGGTGATGGTGAGCACAGACAAGCCGTTATATCAGCCGGGCCAGACTCTGCACGCGCGTGTCCTAATGTTTGACGCTTCGCGTCATGCGATTGCCGGCGGCAAGGCGACCTTAAAAGTCTCCGATCCTGAATCGACGATGACGTTCCGCGCGGACATCGAATCATCACGCTTCGGCGTCGCCAGCGTCGACTGGCCCATTCCGGAAAATACGCGGCTCGGCGATTATCGGGTCGAAGTCAATTTGGACGACGACAAGTTCGAAGATTCATATGGTGCGACGACGGTCAAAATCAGTCGGTACGATCTGCCGAACTTCACGGTCAACGTCAAACCGGATCGGCCTTTTTACCTCGCCGGACAGAATGCTGATGTCGAAGTGCGCGCCGATTATCTATTCGGCCAGCCGGTCAAACGCGGACACGTGCGCGTGGTGCGCGAGACCGAGCGTCGATGGGACTATCGCGAACAGAAATGGAAAACCGAGGAGGGCGAAAAATACGAAGGTGACACGAACAGTGAAGGAAAATTCTTTGCGCACGTCAAGCTAGAAGCAGAACACGACAAGCTGAAGGATGAAGACTATTCGCGTTATACCGATCTGACTTATGCGGCGTACTTCACCGATCCCACGACTAATCGCACCGAACAGCGTCGATTCGATCTGCGTGTGACTAAAGACGCGATTCATCTCTACATCGTCAGTCGCGTCCGGCAGGTGCGCAATCTGCCGCTCGATTTTTATATCTCGGCGTCATATGCGGACGGCACACCGGCCGCGTGCGAAGTCGCGCTATCGCGTGTGTGGGACAAGGGCAAAGCACAGACAGAAGCGCCGGTGCAAACGATCAAGACTGACGTGCACGGACTCGCAAAATTCAGACAGATGCTGCCGAACGATCCAAACAGCCATAAGGTGTCGCTGATCTTTCGTGCGCGCGACGATGGCGGGCGCACGGGCGAGCATACGGAAGAGTTTGAGCTCGATGACACCAGGGCCGCCGTGCGCATTTCTACCGACAAGGCGCTCTATCGCGACGGCGAACCGATTCGCGCGGAGATCACTGCGTATCCTGATTTTGTGACCCTCGCGCTGGATACGGTGAACGAAGAGCGCGTGATCCAGTCACAACTCGTGCAGATAAAAAATGGGCACGCTTCGATCCTCATTCCGTACCGAAAGGAATTGACCGGCGCGGTTACACTCGTGGCCTATGCGCTGTCGCTCGACAAGTACGATGAAGACTCAAGCTTCGGCAGCCGCGCGGTTCTCTATCCACATGATCGCGATTTGAAATTGAAACTCGATTTGAATCGCGAAACTTATCGGCCCGGCGAAGAAGCTACGGCAAATTTTCTCACGCGCGTGGCTGCCGGCCGCGGCGCAGAGAGTGCGCTCGGCGTCGTTATTTTCGACAAGGCCGTCGAGGAACGCGCGCGCACGGAT
>DASQYL010000164.1:0-6618 GCA_035639235.1 Pyrinomonadaceae bacterium
CTGCGCGCCTGCTCGTCACAGAAATGCCTGCGCGCCGGGGGCAAGCACAACGACCTCGACGAAGTCGGCAAGACTGCTCGCCACCAAACCTTTTTCGAGATGCTGGGCAATTTTTCCTTCGGCGATTACTTTAAGGAAAAAGCGATTCAGTACGCATGGGAATTGTTGGTAGATGAATTCAAACTAGACCCGCGTCGCATGTGGTTCACTGTCTTTGAAGGCGACAACGAAGTTGGCCCGGACGAAGACGCCGAGAAATTCTGGCAACAAGTCGGCGCGCCTAAGAACCGGATTCTGCGTTTCGGACGCAAAGATAATTTCTGGCAGATGGGCGAGACTGGTCCATGTGGTCCCTGCAGCGAAATCCATTACTACATGGGCGATGATCCAAGCGACGCGGACAACTGCGCCGCCAACGTCAACGGTCCCGGCGACACGATCACAGAGATTTGGAATCTCGTCTTCATGCAATTCGATCGGAGTGAAGTCACGGTCGATGCCGATCGGGGCAGTAGCCCGACCGTGAGGGAGGGCTCCGTCAAGCAATACAAACTAACGCCGCTGCCAGCTCCTTCAGTTGATACCGGCATGGGCCTCGAACGCCTCTGCGTCGTACTGCAAGGTGTGAAGTCGAATTACGAAACTGATCTGCTTAAGAACATCGTTAACTTCGTCGCGCAACTTTGCGGCAAGAAATACGAAGCCGAGACTCAGGAAGGATTCGCTATGCGCGTGATCGCCGACCACGCGCGCGCCACTGCATTCTCGATCGCCGACGGAATCATTCCTGGTAATGAAGGCCGCAACTACGTCATTCGCAAGATCATGCGCCGTGCAATCTACCAGGGGAGACACACGCTCGGCTTCGATGGGCTATTTTTCGGCACGGTTTGCCAGTTCGTCATAAATCAAATGCGCGACGCTTATTCAGAACTAGAAGTGCAGCGCCAGTTCATTGACAGAATAGTTCGGTTCGAAGAAGAGCGGTTCAGCAACACGTTGACTGTGGCGTTACAAAAACTTGAGGAACGCCTAAACTCATCGAGTGACGAACTTCAAAAGCTGAAACTGGGCGATCGACCTCAAATCTGGCCTAATGAAATCGCGTATTTGTATGACACCTTTGGTACTCCCATAGACCTTGCTTACGTTCGCTTGGGCGAACGAGACGCGATACTTCTGAACCCAAACAATCCTTACGATTCGTCGTGGGCGGTCAGGACAATGGGCGAGGAAGAGTTCAGGAGCCAGATCGAAGCAAGTCTCAAAGGACTTCAACAGAGCAGCACGGTCGGCAAGCCCGAGCAGAAACCCAAAGAGAAGCCGCTTTACGCGGACCTCACCAGTCGCATTCAGTCTCTATTCCGTGGCTACGAAACCACGCGCGTTGATGACGCAAGAGTGCTAGCGCTGATTCGTAGTGACGAAGAGGTCTCCGAGTTGAACGAAGGCGATGACGGCGCGGTCGTACTCGATCAGACTCCATTCTATGCAGAAAGTGGAGGACAAATCGGCGATACCGGACAACTGACCGCCAGAGCTGTGGGAAAGTGGTTGCGACACGAATCGGAAGGACCGATGCATGCAATAGTGCTCGACACTTATTCGCCGGCGCAGGGATTGATCGTTCACAAGGTCAAAATCGACAAAGGATCGATCAAAGTCGCTGACACGGTCACGGCTGAAGTCGATGTTGAGAAGCGCGATGCGACGCGGCGTAATCACACTGCGACGCACCTCGTGCACGCGGCGTTGCGCGAAGTGTTGGGGACGCACGTGAAGCAGGCAGGTTCAATCGTTGCGCCGAATTATCTGCGCTTTGATTTCACGCATTATCAGC
Organism: Pyrinomonadaceae bacterium; assembly: GCA_035639235.1. Taxonomy (GTDB): domain Bacteria; phylum Acidobacteriota; class Blastocatellia; order Pyrinomonadales; family Pyrinomonadaceae; genus UBA11740. The sequence goes on from DASQYL010000164.1 coordinate 1,841, forward strand.
CGATGACGGAAGATGAAGTGAAAGAGGTCGAGCGGTTGGTTAATGAACAAATCCTGCGCAATGTGAAAGTCGATACGGACGTCATGCCGGTTGAAGAGGCGATTCGTTCAGGCGCGATGGCGCTGTTCGGGGAAAAATATTCCGGCATGATGCGCGTGTTGACCGTGCCGGGCTTCTCGAAAGAGTTGTGCGGCGGGACGCACGTGCGGGCGACGGGCGACATCGGCGTCTTTAAGATTACGAGCGATGAATCGATCGCTTCGGGTGTGCGGCGCATCCGCGCTATCACCGGGATCGATGCTTACGAACGTTTCCGCGAAGACGAAAAATTGATCGAAGAAGCTGCTGCGAACCTGCGCACTTCGCGCGCGGAACTGCCGAACGTCATCGGCAAGCTCCAGGATGAGTTAAGGAAGGCGCGACGCGAAGCCGAAGAACTGAAACTGAAAATCGCCAGCGGCGCGATCGGCAATGCTACCTCGAACGGCGACGAGGCACGCGACATCGCGGGTGTGAAAGTTTTGGCGAAGGAAGCGAGCGGTCTCGACGCTGCCGGCATGCGTCAGCTCTCCGACACGCTGCTCGATCGCATCAAGTCGGGTGTTGTGGTGTTGGGCCGCACGAATGACGGCAAGGCTTCGCTCATCGTGCGCACGTCCGACGATCTTACAAAAAAAGTCCCGGCCGGACAGGTCATCAAAGAACTCGCGCCGATCATCGGCGGCAAGGGCGGCGGCAAAGCCGACATGGCCGAAGGCGGCGGCTCACATCCTGAAAAATTGGCGGAAGCTCTGCAGGCGAGTTATGGCGTGATCGAAAAGATGCTGAGTTGAGTATGATAAAGTCGTCACCATGCCTACGGTCCTGCGAGTTGGATCATTCCGGTTTCATTTCTATTCAGATGAACGACAAGAGCCACCGCATATTCACGTTCGCACTTCGGATGGAGAGTGCAAGTTTTGGTTGGAACCGACGATCTTGTTAGCGCGTAACCGCGGTGTGCGGCCTCGTGACTTGCGGCGTATTGAGCAGTTAACATTCGAGCATCAAGAGGTCCTGAGAGAGGCATTCAATGAGCACCATAATCGATGATCCACGACTTGCCGTTGAGCCGATGGCGATGCGGGCGTGGGCCCAAGGGCGAACAATATTCCTGGAGCTTCATGACGGACGCATCATCGGCTTTCCGGCAGACCGATTCCGCATCCTCGCTCGCGCAACCGATGAGCAGCTGGCGCGCGTTCAGGTCGAAGTGAACGGTTATGCATTGCGTTGGGAAGATTTGGATGAAGACATCACGGTTCCTGGCATCGTGGCGGGTCAATTTGAATTGCCACTTAAGGCCGCATGAAAATGTCTAATCGTTTCCTAATCTGCGGATAATGCATCCGGCGTCTTCACATGCTCCGGCCGCACACCAATCCCAATCAACCTTGCTGGAATTCTTCTCAACACCGGAAATTTCTTGAATAGTCGTAAGAACCACGGCGGCTTCACTTGCTGCTGTGATCCCAACACGGCACTGAGGATGCGCTCCTGAATAAGCACCTGTCCTCGTTGTGTCACCTTCGTCGGAAACTCGCGTCGCCATTGCACCTTCTGCAAATGATTCAGCGAAACATAATTCTCTGACAACGGATGCGCGAGGAGGTTCGCAGTCGCGACAGCGTCCTGGACTGCGAGATTGATGCCGACGCCGCCGACGGGCGACATCGCATGCGCGGCGTCACCGATGCAAAGGAGTCCAGGGCGATACCACTTGCGCAAATGATCGACGAGCACGGTCAGGAGTTTTATTTGTTCCCAGTCGTTAATCTCCTGAGCGCGATCTTTCAAGAACGGAGCGATGGCGAGGATGTCTTTGCGAAACTCGTCCATTCCGCGACGCTGAATTTCTTCAAGGGCTCCTTTGGGAATTACGAAGGCACATTGCCAGTATTCATCGCGATTCAGCATCACCAGAATTTTGCCGGGAATGAATCTACCGAGCACTTGTCCCAGATCGGTCGATTTGCGCGAGACGCGAAACCACAGCACGTCGATCGGCGCGCCGAGACTTTCAACTTGCAGACCGGCGCGTTCGCGCACAGTCGAATGACGACCATCGCAACCAACTGTGAGCGTGGCGCGCACTTCAATTTCGCCAGTCGGCGTGTTCACTTTCACACCGACGACGGTGTTGCCTTCGATGATCAAGTCCGTAACTTCCGCCTCCATCATCAAATGAAACTGCGGATACTTCTTCCCATGTTCGGAAAAGAAGTTGAGAAAATCCCATTGCGGCATGAAGCCGAGAAACTTGCAGTGCGTCGGCAGGTGCGTTAGGTCGGCGAGCGGAATAAATTCGTCGCCGATCTGACCGCCGACCTCTTTAATTTCCTGATGCGGGCGCTTCAGGAACTCTTCGATCAAACCCAGTTCGTAGATTATTTCGAGCGTCGAAGGATGAATTGTGTCGCCGCGAAAGTCGCGAAAAAAATCGGCATGCTTTTCGAGGATGACTACGTCGACGCCGGCTCGCGCGAGCAGATAACCCAGCACGACGCCGGCAGGTCCGCCGCCGGCGATGCAACAACGCGTTTCGATGGTTCCGTTAAGAAGGTCAGGCATCGTGGCGATGAAGTCAGTACCATCTGCGTAAGCAGATGGATCAAAGCGCTCGCTTTGCATCGACGAGACCCTTGATCCATCCGCTCACGCGGATGGTACTGACCGTTCGCCTGACGGTACGAGCGAATGGATAAATCGTCAAGCATTCGAAGAGCCTGGCTTGAAACCAACCAATGGCAATCTCCGTAAAAGATCAATTCAACTAGTCATTTGGAGTTGCGCGGGAGAAAGCGTTAGAGTCTTTATTCAAACCCGGCGTAGTCCAATCAAAATAAGTCATAAATCAAACATCAGGAGATTTTCATGAGAGGTTTTAAAGGAACAGTTTCTTTGTTGCTCGCGGTCGCTTTCAGCGTCACGGCGATTTTTGGTCAGTCGTCGCACTTCGATGTGTCCGGCATGGATACCAAGGCTTCGGCGTGCGCCGATTTTTATCAGTACGCCAACGGTGGATGGTTGGCCGCCAATCCGATCCCCGCGGCTTATCCAGCGTGGGGCGTGGCGAACGTCTTGAACGAAAAGAACCGGGACGTGCTGCACGAGATTCTTGAAGCCGCCGCGAAAAATACGGCAGCCAAGAAGGGCAGCAACGAACAGAAGGTCGGTGACTATTACGCGAGCTGCATGGATGAAGCGAAGATCGAAGCCGAAGGATTGAAACCCATTCAGGCTGAACTGGATTTAATCTCCAAGGTGAACGATCAGAAATCGCTGCAAGCCGAGATCGCCCACCTGCATTCGTTCGGCTACAACGCGGTGTTTGGATCGGGATCGAATCGCGATTTCAAGAATGCTGCCGAAGTGACGGTCGGAATTATTCAGGGTGGACTCGGTCTGCCGACACGCGACTACTATTTCAAAGACGACGCACGCTCAAAGATGATTCGCGATGAGTACGTCAAGCACGTCGCCAAGATGTTTGAGTTGATGGGCGACGATTCGGCGAAGGCCGCAAGCGAAGCCGACGCGGTGATGAAGTTCGAAACCAAACTCGCCGAGGCATCGCTGCCGCCGGTCGAGTTGCGCGAGCCGGAAAAGCTTTATCATCGGATGCATCAGGCTGAGCTGAAAACGCTGGCGCCGACGTTCGATTGGACCACATATTTTCGCACCGTCGGTCATACAACCGCCGACGTCAATGTGGCGACGCCGGATTTCTTCAAGGCGATGGACAAGCAGTTGACAGAGGCGTCGATCGCCGACTGGCAGACTTATCTTCGTTGGAACATCATCAATCGCGCGGCGTCCGGTTTGTCCGCGAAATTCGTCGACGAAGATTTTCATTTCAAAGGTACAGTCCTCCAGGGCGCTAAAGAAAATTTACCGCGTTGGAAGCGGTGCGTGTCCGCCACCGATGGCGCTTTGGGTGAAGCGCTGGGCGCGGTTTACGTGCAGAAGGCGTTTCCGCCGGCTGCGAAAGAACGCGCGCTTCAGATGGTGCGCAACCTGGAAGCGACGCTGAAGACCGACATCACAACGCTGAGCTGGATGAGCGATGAAACGCGGAAAAAAGCGATCGCGAAACTCGACGCGTTCATGAATAAGATCGGTTACCCGGACAAGTGGCGCGACTATTCATCGCTGACGATCGATCGTAGTGCTTATCAGACGAACCGTTTTCGCGTCAGTGAATTCAACGAACGGCGCGACTGGGCCAAGATTGGCAAGCCGGCCGATCGGGTGGAATGGGCAATGAGTCCGCCAACCGTTAACGCTTATTACAATCCGCAGAACAACGAGATTGTTTTTCCGGCGGGCATTCTCCAACCGCCCTATTTCGATCCGAACGCTGATGACGCATTGAACTACGGCGGCATGGGTTCGGTCATCGGTCACGAGATGACGCACGGATTTGACGATTCGGGCGCCAAGTTCGATCCGGTCGGCAATCTCGCCAACTGGTGGACCGAAGCCGACCTGAAGGCGTTTCAAGCGAAAGCCCAATGCATCGTCGATCAATTCAACAGCTTCGAAGTTGAGAAGGGTCTGAACATGAACGGCAGGCTCGTGCAAGGTGAATCGATTGCCGATCTCGGAGGATTGGTAATTGCGTATGCGGCGTTTCAGAATTCGATGAAAGGCAAGCCGCGACCGGCTAATATCGACGGCTTCACGCCTGAGCAGCGCTTCTTTCTCGGCTACGCGCGCGGCTGGGCGACGAACATGCG
>DASQYL010000165.1:0-8529 GCA_035639235.1 Pyrinomonadaceae bacterium
CGTCTTGCTGGTGGCGATTTGAATTGCCTGGTCCATGGAGATTCTGGCCAGCTGGGCCAGCGCCGCTTTCTGTTTCGCTTCGACCTCGCGTTCCTCGCGCTGGCGCGTTTCGTAGTTGCCAAAGAAGACATACTTGTCGCCCTCAGGCGCAATAGCTACGGCGATCGGTCTATTCATCTGCTCTTTCAATTCATCGAGCCGCCGCTGGAGCTTCGCCTTCACTTCCGCGTTCGTCTCATTTTGGATTGCAGTCGTTAGTTCCTGAGCCTGATGCTCCATCTTCGCCCTGAGTTCTTTTTCCAGTTGCTGGCGCACCTCTTGCCTTTCCTGTTCCGCGCGTGACGGCTCCTGCGCGCGCGCCGTATCGACATTGAAATGGAAGACAAAAGCAGCAGCGGCTACGCAGGGAATGGCCAGCAGCACAATCGCTGCGATGGCCAGCAGCACGGTGCTCAAAACACTCGCTCTCGTTTTCTTTAGCAATGACATGACTCTCACCTCCAGAATGTCTGCGTCGGCCATGCCGACGATGATCGATTGCGTGCGTTGATTCAAAGGCCCGGCCCAACTGGCCAATCTCACCAACGATTTTGCATAGACTTCAGGTTGCAACAGCCGCTGGGCCACGAGTTCATCACAACGCAACTCTCGCGTTTGGGTTATCCGCTGCTTGATGAAGTGCGCAGCCGGATGAACCGAAAGGGGAAGAAAGATCAATTCGTAGATCAGATTGAATAAGTAATCGCGGCGGCAAATGTGGGCCAGCTCGTGCCCGACGCCCGCAGTCAAAGCGCTCGTGTCGGCCTCGCGAATCAATTGCTCCGGCAGAATCAGGACCGGTTTGAACGAGCCCACGGTCGCCGGCGTGCGCAGTGACTGCGAGCTGAGAACGGCGCAATGAGCGACTCCAAACGCGCTTTCGCATTTGCGCACGACGCTGAGCAGTTCGTCTCGCATTTGTACAGCCGTCGCGCTTTGTAAGATACGTCGCGTGTTAATCCAAGCACGACCCATCCTGAAACAACGAAACGCGACGGCGATTAGGAAAATCGCGATCAGCATCAGAGCCATGCGCTGAGTAAGATGAAGCGTCGATAGTGACCAGGAATCAGGCGCCGTCGTAATTTCAATATTCGCCGGGACAGTGACGGGTACATCCACGGCGGCCGGCAAAGCGGTTGCGTTCGTGCGCGTCAAGCTCGCGGTCGAAGACAATAACGGCAGCACGAGCGACAACAGTAATGCGGCCACCCAGATGAGATGACGGACTCGCGATGCATTACGCAGCAAGCGATCGGCGGCCAGTGCGAACAGGGCTATGGCAAACAATTGCCAGGCAGCATTCAGCAGAAAATTGAGCAGAACTTCGGTGACAGTATTCATTTCTTTTCCCCTTCTTCGAGTAGCTTCTGCAGACGCGCCAGCTTCTTTGGGGTAAGTTGTTTCGTCTCGACCAGACTCATGACCAGACTCTCTGCCGATCCGCCGAACAGGCGATCGACGATGTCGCTCATGTGCTGGCTGACGACCTGGCTGCGGCTCACCACCGGCTTGTAAACGTAAGCGCGATCTTTCAGCGTGCGCTTTACTTTGCCTTTGCGATGGAGAATGTTGAGCATGGTCTGCACGGTCGTGTACGCCAGTTCCCGCGGCAGATGCTGCTGCACCGTCTGCACGTTCGCCGGCCCTTCAGTCCACAGGACGTGCATAATTTCCAGTTCCAAAGGCGTTAAGTTTTCACTTTTCGATCTCGCCATGATGTCTCGCGTGCTCCTAAGTGTTTAGGACTTATACGCGCATGTTGCCGGTTTTGTCAACTAATATTTTAGGAGTCGCGTTAAGAATTGTTAACTTTCAGAAAGCCGGAGGGACGACTGCGTTCCCTTGAGTCTAGAATTCGATGACCACGCCCGCCGACGGGAGAATCGGCAAAACGCGCTGCAGTTGTCCTCGTATGCGGCCATTCGAGAAATATGCCTCGAAGCCTGCGTAACGAAGGTTGTCATGATTCAGCAGATTAAGGACTTCCGCGGTCAGGGTGAGCTTGGCCTTCTTGAACAGAAAGGCTTTGCTGAGGCGCACGTCCACGCGGCTGTAATAAGGGAGGCGTGTTTGATTGCGTTGATTAACGAGAAAGTACCCGAGCGAATCGCGGCCAAAGAATCCGGGCACCGGCTGGCCGCTGCCGTAGCGCCATTCACTGCTGAAATTCCAAGTGTCGGCGAAACGATAGTTGCCGTAGACGTTGAGTGTGTGCCGCTGATCTGAGTCGCTCGCGAAAGTGAGCTTGTCCTGCGAATCGGTTAGTCGGGTCCGCGAATAACCGTACGAAACCCAGCCCGCCAACTTGTTCGCGCTTCGTCTCTGCACGGTTATCTCAAACCCACGCGCATATCCATTGAGCGAGTTTTGAAATGGCGGTCCGCCGAAAGTGAGCAGCGTTCCGGTCAATCGCGGCTCATTGCGACTGAAGAAGACATTGGTCTCCCGTCGATCGTAAACTTCCGCGAAGATTCTGGTGCGATCGCCGAGTTGCCGTTCGATGCTGGCGTTGTAAATAGTGGAGCGTTCGGATTTCAGCGCCGGGTTCCCAAACAAGCCAAACATCAGATTGAAATCCGGAAATTGATAATAGCGCCCGGCCGCGGCGTTGACCTTCCATTTATCGTCCAGTGCCCAGACGAAAGAGGCGCGGGGCGACAATTTCGTTTCGTGCGTGACTCCGCTATGTTCGAGGCGAAGGCCGCCGCTGAGACTGACACGCCGCTTCTCATTGGCCCAGGTGTCCTGGAGGTAATATCCCTGTTCCGTGCCGCTGTGTTTGAAACTTCCCTGATCGAATGTCGTCGAGCCAAAGAAATCAAACTCCTGCGACAGGCTGTCAACGTTGAGATGGCGAACGTACAAACCACTTTCGATCCGGATTTGCTTGAGCTGATAGTTAACGTCACTGCGCACGCCAAATTGCGTACGGTGCTCGTCCGCCAGCAGCTGATTGGATCGATTGATATTGCGAAAAGCCGTACGCAAACCGAAAACTCGCGTTTGCCACAAAAAATGTGGATCGCGGGTGAACGTCCAATGCCCATTCGCCAGCAGGTTTCGCGTCGTGCCGGTGGCCACCTGATTCGTTCCCAACAGATCGCGTCCCTGGTTTTGATCGAAAGAGAAATCGCCGAAGATCACGCTGGCGCCGATCTGGTTTCGTTTACTTAGATCGTAGATGAACTTGCTCTGAAAATCCCCGACGTTAATGACCGGTGGATTGTTGCCGGGGTTCAGCGCATCGTTGAAGCGGCGCACCAAATATCCAATGAAGCTTTTTCTGCCGGCGACCAAATACGAACCCCGCTTGTTGGCGAATGGCCCGTCGAGCACGCCGGCCAAACCTGTCAGCGCCGCTTGAATGCGGCGGGCAGGCTTCACGCGATTGCCGTCTCTGGTCTGAATATCGAGAATCCCGCCGGTGCGATTGCCGTACTTGGAAGGAAACGCCCCACTCATCAACGCAACCGCATCTACGGTGTCGGCGTCGATCACCGACACCGATCCGCTGTCGAGATAGCCTCCCGCGACCGTGTGCACAAAATTTTCCGTGAGAATTCCATCGAGATATAAACCGATTCGATCAAAGGCGGCGCCGCGCACAGAAAATTCGCTGCGATAGTCGTCGTTCGCGGCCACACCCGGCAGCGCCTGGGCTGCGCGAATAGGATCGTTTACCAACACGCTCGATAGTTGTTGCAGCTCGCGCTTATTCAGCAATTGCTGCGTTACGCCAGCGCTGTCAGTGCTTTCGAATGGCGCCGCGGTGACGGTCACATTTTCGGTCAACGCCGCGGCATCCTCATTCAGAGCGATGTGAATATCGGGGTTATTACCTTCCTTCAGAACTAAGCTCTTCTTGACCAGACCGAAAGTCACAGTTGTGATATAGAGATCGATCTTACCGGGGTGAAGATTCTCCAAAGCAAACGCGCCGTTCTCGTCCGTGACGGTTTCCTGATCGGCGCCGCTGACGATGACTCTGACTTTGGTGAGCGGTTCTCCAGTGCGAGCATCGACGACGCGGCCGGCTAAACGGGCTAATGATTTGGGCCCGACTTGCGCGTCAACCGCCGTCGCCAGCAGTACTGAGAACGAGAACACGAAAAGCAGAACGAGCAGATAAGGCGAGCTGGGAATGTTTCGCATGGACTTGCTCCTTCGTGAAATCGACGCATCTGCGGCAATGATTGTGCCGTGCACAATAACCCACAAATCGATAATTCCAGCATCTTTTTTTTGGGGATTTTTGAGAAAGGCGGGCGGCAATTCGCTGAATCACGATACGAGAACTTCCAGGGGGCCTTTGCGTTGCACCAGCACTTGAAACGAAGAGGCCATGCCGCCGGGCATAATCATCTCGCGCGCGCCCACGCACAGTTGAGCGCGCTCGGCTTCAGTGACGTCACGTGCCACCTCTTCCAATTCGTCTAACAGGCCCTCTGCCATGAGGAATCGATCCAGACCCTGGTGTGAAACTACCGACAACCCGGCTTTCTCGCCAGCTTCGCGAAGCTGCGTCCAGTCAATCGTGGCTGTCAGGTCGCGCCGACCGGGTTGCTGTAACACATCGCTGCTTATTTGATGACGATACGCTGCGCGCAAGGTTCCCTGGCGACGATGGGGATCGGTCAAAAGCGCTTCGCGTTCATCGCCGTAATCGACTGTGATGATGAACCCGTCGTCGATGAGTTCGGCCGCGTGCGCGATAAAGCGATCGGCGCCCAGGTTGATCTCGGTAATCTGCCCCTCTGCTAATTGGATATTCGCTCTGCCACAGTATTGGGCTACTGCGGCTTCGAGGTCCTGTTCGATCCAAATGAACTCGGCTTGAGCGTCGAGGCCCACAGATTGTGAACGAAGGATGCCGCCGCTCTTAACGATGCGATAGACTGGAAACGCATCGATCAATTCGTTCGAGAAAATGATTCCTACCGGAAATTTGAGGTTACGTTCCGAGCTGCGGCAGAATTCGTAGACACTCTCAAAGCCGGTCAGATTTGCCGCCGCGCGGTCACGGCCGTCTTCAGTGTGTTCGTCGATCAGATAACGGGTGGCCGCGAAGACGGACCTGTAGCGCGACTGTAAGGTTTGCAGAACGCCGGCAGCGAACTCGCCAAAACCTGCGCCAACTTCAATAATCGTCCAACGCTCAGGAGAACCCAATTCACGAAACAGTTTTGCGAAGTAGCGCGCGAAGGTGGCGGCAAATAGCGATGTCCGCTCCGGAGCGGTGCGGTAGTCACCCAGTCGACCACGACGAACGATATCACGACGACAATAGTATCCCTCGTGCTCATCATAGAGCGCAGCACTCATCCAATCATGAAAACTGATTGGACCGTCACGCCTGATTCGCTCGCGCAGCCGATCAGCCAAACTATGAGTCTGCGGATCTGTGGTCGTCATTCATTCGGAGTCGATGGGGACTATTCGCTCTTGGGTTCGCGATCGAGTAGTTGGGTGGTGCTGTCGGTGACACTCGCCCGTGGTTGCAACTCAGCTGTGTCAGGACGCCGCCATTGGCTCGCAGGATTTGCCGCCGGCGGAGGCGGCAGCGCGGATCCGCGCGCGGGCGGCACCGCTGCCGGCACGTTGTGGTTTGACTGTGGCGGGTATTGAGTCCGCGGCGCGCCCTCTTCAAAGATCGCCGCAAACATCATGCGGATTGGCCCACCGAGAAAACAAACCAAGGCCGCAATCGCCGTGAAAAATTCGAATACGTTAGAAATGCGTCCCGGCGCAAAGCCGGTGAATACGCCAAGAATCGGGACCAGCAGCGCGCCCAGGAGCATTAACATCGCTCCTTGTTTCACGCCTCGTCGCCGTGGCGAGATTGTCTTGTGGCCAGGTGGCTGTTGATACGCTGGCAACATGCCGCCATGCGCCAGCAGATGCATTACACCTTCCATCGCAAACCCGCAGCGCGAGCAGAAACGCATGGAATCGGTGGCTTGTTGCTGGCCGCATCTTGGGCAGTGCATTGGGGATAAACCTCAGTCGTCAATCTAACGCGAATTATGAACGAAGATTGCTCGCAAGAGAAGAATCAATTTTGCCCCGCTGATTTCTTACGCCATTGTTTGGCTTGCAGCCTTGCCTGCACCAAACAATCCAACAGCAAAGAGATGAGTTGCGTCGATCCCTGCGGCGCCATAACCGATTTCAGAAGATCCTGATCTTCCTGAAACAAGCGAAAGCCGCGTTCGCGCGCATCGCGAACGTCATCCAGATAGCCAATCAATTTGTCCCTGGTTGTCAGAGTCTCCGGCAGTGTCCATTCAAAAGGATCGTCCCAAAGATTTGCGGTGATCCCGCCGAAGGTCTGTTCGACAATACGCGCGCTCCTGAGGATTTGTTCAGCCGCCGGAGATAGACGCTGTTCATTTGCTGAATAAAAGTTCGACTGATCGAGTTGCGCTATCGACGCGCGCCAATCAGCGTGAAGGGTTTTGAATTCCCGATCGAACCAGTTTATGAAGTCGTTCATCGGTGGCAACACAAGCGCCTCGTGTCAGAACCGGGAGCGCCAGCGATCGGATAATGTGACTCTTAAACGTTGACTCGTCTCTCGCCGTCCGTCGGCGATTGTCAGTATCACTTGATCCCGTCGCTACCGCTCCGGGTACTGACACGACGATCCAGCGGACTAAGGTGCGCTTAGTTTCTTTTTCACCGTTTCACTCACAAGTTTGCCGTCGGCGTTCTTGCCGGCGAGCTTCGCCATTGCTGCCTTCATCACTGCGCCCATGTCCTTCGGTGATGAAGCGCCCGTTTCCGCAATCGCTCCGGTAACAGCTTCGTCTATCTGCTCCTGCGACGCAGCCTGCGGCAAATAAGTTTCGATGATCGCGATCTCGGCGGTTTCTTTATCGACCAAATCCTGGCGGCCGGCGGCTTTGTATTGCTCAACCGAATCACGTCTTTGCTTGACCTGCGAACGCAGCAGCTTCAACACATCTTCGTCGGTGATCGCTGCGCCGCCTTCCTTCTCGCGATTCGTAATCGCGGCTTTCACCATTCGCAGCGTCGACGTTCGCGCCGCATCCTTTGCCTTCATCGCAGCCGTCATGTCGGAAATGATTTGGTCTTTTAGTGTCATAATGTTGAATTTGCGGCGTCAGAGTACCGGCTTCAATCGCCTGTGCCGGCAGCCAAAAAAACCCCAACTAGAGTTGGTACTCTAACTCCATTCTACGATGCGAGCCGGATGTCTCCATTTGAACGCTTGAGATATTCCCGCAAGTATTTTCCCGTGTACGAATCTTTCGCCTTCATAATCTCTTCCGGCGTTCCGGTCGCGACCATATGACCACCGGCTTCACCGCCTTCGGGGCCAAGGTCGATCACATAGTCAGCCGTCTTAATCACGTCGAGATTATGTTCGATCACCAGCAAGGAACCGCCTGCATCAATTAACGCACGGAACGCCGCCAGCAGTTTATTGATATCGTCGAAGTGGAGTCCCGTCGTCGGCTCGTCAAATATATAGAGCGTCTTGGCGCCGGCACGCTTCGCCAGATGCGCCGCGAGTTTCACGCGCTGTGCTTCGCCGCCTGATAACGTCGTCGCTGATTGGCCCAGGCGCAAATATCCGAGACCGACGTCATCGAGCAGACGCAGACGGTTAGTAATCTTGTTGATATCGCGGAAGAATGTGATCGCTTCGCGCACGGTCATGTTCAGCACGTCGTGAATATTCTTGCCGCGATAGCGCACGTCGAGAATCTGTTGTTTGAAGCGCGTGCCTTTGCATTCTTCGCAGACAAGTTCGACGTCGGCGAGAAACTGCATCTCGACTGTCACGGTGCCGTCGCCCTGGCACACCTCGCAGCGTCCGCCGGGAACGTTGAAAGAAAAGTGCGACGGGTCGAAGCCATGCGTTTGCGCCTCGCGCGTCGCCGCAAAGGTTTCGCGAATCGCATCGTAAACTTTGATGTAGGTGACCGGATTCGATCGCGGCGTCCGGCCAATCGGCGATTGATCGACGAGGATTACTTCGTCGACGTATTGCATCCCTTCAATTTTTTGAAATGCGCCGACGTGTCCCTGCCATTCGCCTTGTTCTTTCTTAAGACCCGCGTAGATGCAATCGTGGATCAGCGTCGATTTGCCGGAACCGCTCACACCGGTCACGCAAACCAGCATGTTCAGTGGAAAATCGACGTCGATTGCTTTGAGATTGTGCTCGCTCGCGCCGCGGATCTTCAGCCGCTTCAGTTGCAGCGCGCGGCGATGTTTCGGCTCTTTGATCTGAGCTTCGCCGCGCAGATAGCGGCCGGTCAGCGATTGCGGCTCGCGATACAACCCCGGAAAATCGCCTTCGTAAATCAAACGCCCGCCGAGTTCACCCGCATATGGACCAATGTCGAGGATGTGATCGGCGGAGCGAATCATCTCGGCGTCATGCTCGACGACCAGCACGGTGTTTCCGATGTCGCGCAAATTGTGCAGCAGGTGAATCAAACGATCGTTGTCACGCGG
>DASQYL010000166.1:0-7036 GCA_035639235.1 Pyrinomonadaceae bacterium
GCGGATAGACGTCAGGCTGCAGAATGTATTCGAGGACGGAGAGCTTCGACTCTTCTTTGGTCTTGAATGAATCGGGATCGTCGAGCACTTCACCGTCGCGGTTTCCGAGGATGTTGGTTGAGTACCAGCCATGCAGACCCAGCATTCTCGATTTCAATCCGGGCGCGAGGATTGTCTTCATCAAAGTCTGCCCGGTCTTGAAATCCTTGCCGCAAACGGGCAGGCCCTTCTTAATTGCCAGGTCCATCAGCGCGGGAATGTCGACGGTGAGATTGGGCGCACCGTTCGCGAAGGGCACGCCAGACTTTAGGGCTGCGTAAGCGTAAACCATCGACGGTGCGATAGCTTTGTGATTTTCGCGCATCGCCTTCTCGAAAGTCTCGAGGTTGCGATGCACGGCATGCTGCCTCATGAAGATTTCAGTCGAAGCTGCCCAAATCATTACCAGGCGATCGCATTTATTCCTGCGTTTGAAGTCGGCGATTTCATCGATTAACTGCTTCGCCAATTCCAGTTTGTTCTTGCCTTGCTTGACGTTGGTGCCGCTCAGCCGCTTGACGTACGACTGATCGAAGACGGCCTGCATCGGCTTGATCTTCTGCAATGGCTTTTTCAATTTAGCGAGGAGTTCCTTCTCAAGCACGCCCGCATGCATGGCAGCGTCGTAGGCTGAATCCGGAAAAATGTCCCAGGCGCCGAAAACCAGATCGTTCAGATCGGCCAGCGGCACGAAATCCTTGATCGCCGGAACGCGATTGTCGGTGCGCTTGCCGAGCCGAATCGTACCCATTTGCGTGAGACTGCCGATTGGTTCGGCCAAACCTTCTTTGATGGCTTCGACACCGGCGATGAAGGTCGTACTCACCGCGCCCAAACCAACGAGCAGCACTCCCAGCTTTCCTTTTGGCGCGACCGTCTCAGCATTCTTGATAAGTGGCATATTTTCCTCGCTTGATTGATCTCAGAAGATGATACCGGCATTTTAAGTATGCCATGCCGCCAATCTTGCTGATAAATTGTGTTTCCTTGCTAAGAAGTGTCTTCAGGTTCGGGAAATCACGGATGCACGAAATTCGCGCGGCGTAATTCCGGTCATCTGGCCGAACGCCTTCGTGAAATGGCCCGCAGTGCGATAGCCGACCTGCACCGCAATTTGGGCAATGGGTAGATCAGTCTGCGCCAACAAGAATCGCGCGCGCGCCACGCGTTGGCCATTCAGATACGCCAGTGGTGTGGCTCCCGTGACTTTTTTGAACAGACGGGAGAAATGAAAAGGAGAGAGATACGATGCGGCGGCGATGTCTTTTAACGTCAACTCTTCGTCGAGCCGCGCGTGCATGAATTCGGCGGCGCGACGGATGCGTCGATCGATTAATCCGACGCGAGATAATTCTAATTCGCCGGATCGCCGCATGGTGGAATGGTGACGGAGCAGGTGCACGACCAGTTGTTCGATTAAAGCGGCGATGACGATCTCGCGGCCCGCGTCCTGGCTGGCAACCTCTGACGCCAGCGTGCGCCCTAAGTCGGAAAGCTTTGGTTCGTGCGACAAAACTCGGCGCGGAAAGATAACGGTCGTCTCGGAAGTGACGAGGCGCATCCGCAGCGCGCAATCGATCACCATCTGAGACGAGAGATTGATCGCGAGCGTTTCGATTTTGTTTCCAGAAATCGCGGCAGTGAGTGATGGCTCGAGCAAAACCACGTCGTCGGATTTAATTTGTGGTTCGTTGCTATCGATCGACAAATTCAGTTCACCGCTTAGCACGAAGATCACGCGGTAATCGGGGCTCGCTTCACTTTGCCAATCGAAACGTGCCGCGCGCCGGTAATCGATCGAGTAGCGCTGGTCTACGAAAGACCGGTACAAATTGGGTCCGCGGACACGAGTCATGAAAATGCACTGTACGCGAAGCGGGACGGCGGCTTCAATCGCGCGCGGATGCTCGCGCCCGCACCAATTCGCCGGGACGATTAGTAATCAGGGCATTCACGCCCAACGCTCCGGCGCGCGCGATCCATGACGGCGTGTCAACTGTCCAAACGACAACGGACAGCCCTGCCTGTTTCGCCAGCAATGCGAGGCGCTGATTAACCGATGAACGATGTAGCGCGAGTTCGTCAGCACCCACAGCAATCGCACGTCTAATCAAGCGCTTCCCGGAAACAAGCGATAGCGGCGCTCGCTTCGGTTCGAACAGAGCAACGGTTTTGATACGCGCATCGATGCGCTTGACGAGTTGTATGTTCTCGAGCGTAAAGCTCTCGACGATCACGCGATCTCGGAATTCGAACTCGGTCACTAAGGCAGTAACGGCCGTCACCAGCGCTGCATCGGCAACGCCGTCGGACTTTAACTCGACGTAGAGCGGGCCGCGCAAATCGCGCACCTTCGCAAACGTTCTTTCGAGTGTCGGTACTCGTTCCTTTGCATAGTCGTTCCGCGCTCGCGTGGGAAACCGGCGATTAAACCAGGAGCCGACATCGACTTTTTCCAGTTCGCTTGCAGTCAGCGACGAAACTGCGTTGGGTAGAGCGGCGGTGCGTTTCAAGGTCGCATCATGAATTACTACCGGCACGGCGTCGCGCGACAGACGGACGTCGAATTCGATTCCGTCAGCGCCGTCATCCATCGCCCGTTTGAATGCGGCGATCGTGTTTTCAGGAGCGACGGACGCGGCGCCGCGATGGCCGATGATGAGTGGGGATTTGGAATTCGCGTTCAACCGCAGACCATGTCGACGAAATCAGTTTGGCTGCGGATAAGTAACACGTTTCAGCTTGATATCGAAAGTGCCGAGGTCGACTTTTAATTGCGCTCGCACCGGCAGACGGCGCTGGTCTTCAGTGATCCAGATTGACAACTGTCCTTTGGCGCGCACCAGCGAGCTGTCGCCGAAGAGCGCAGGCTCGATCCGAATGGCTTTGACCTTGCCGAGCACGGTGTCGATCTCTTTCTCTTCCTTTGCCGAAACAGAAAGGCGAAACACGCGGCCGGCGTCGGTCACGGGAACGTCAAGAGATTTTCCGATGGTGAGATCCTGCGTCCGCAAATAGTAAATCACCGTCAGCACATCCTGAATCGGCTCGGTAAAATCGAAGGCGCCGCTTTGCGGATTCGGCGACGTCTCCTTCCAGAGAACCTTGTGACTCTTATGATCAAAGACGGCCTCGAGCACCCGCGAGCGTTTGCCTGTCTCTTCGATCTTGTCGGTGTGCAAAACCGTAAATGGTTCGACATCGGCAGTCGACTCGACGTGCTGATGGAACTTGAATCCGGCAATGCGCGGGAACAGACCTTTGCTGACAACGTCGCCGGTGAGATGAAGCACAAGCGGATCGTCAGCGCCGCTGCCTATATGTTCGGTCATCGATTTGAAATGAAACTCGCCGACATCCACGCCGCGTAGCAAGGCGCGGGTGAACTCGGCTTCATACACCAGTTCTTCACCGCGTTCGAACGGCCACGGCGTCCGCGCCTTCTCCTGCGCCTGCGCCAGACCGAAGGCGAAGACAATCAGAGCGAGTGTTACCGCTCGGAGAAAAAATTCGAAAAGACGAAGCTGCCTCATTTTCAGAACATCATCTTGACCACGAGTAAGGTCCAAGCGACTACGGCACCGATCGCCGCGCGATACTCGCGGTACCGCAGATAGAGCGCGCGATTAAACCTGGCAGAACTCGTGCGCGAATAGGGTGACAGACGGGGGAAAAGCAGCGGCACCTCTTTGGCATATCGCTCATACTTCTTACCAAAGAGCTGGGCCAGCGTCCCGGATTCGACGCGCATCACCGGCAGATAGATGCCCGCAATCATTATCAGAAAAATGAGCACGAGAAACCATTGACCGGCAGCCACCGTGAAACCAAGACCGACTACGAAGCTTCCGAGATAGAGTGGATTTCTCGTATGGGCGTAGGGTCCGCTCACCGCCAGTGTCTCGTTTTTTCTCAGGTGTCCCGAGGCCCACGCGCGCAGTAACAAGCCGGGGATGGCGACAGCAGCTCCGACGATTAACGTTCCGACCGTTGGCCGCGCGAAAACTAAGAACAGCACGGCGCACAAAAATCCAAGCGGCACGCGCCAGCGCTGCATCCATGTTCCGCGGCTCTTAAATTCAGGATTTGCGATTTGAGATTCCCAGAAATGACTGTTTAGCGTTACCGATCATGCGGTCACCAGTGCCCGCTCTATACGAGTCGGCTTTTCTCGTGCGCGTTCTAAACGATCCGAAACCGCGTGAAACACGCGCTCGACATCGATGTCCATGCAAATCCATTTCGAACAAGATCGCCGGTGGCAATTCTCCCGGCAATCAATGTCGGTTCTTTCGACGCAAATATCGTCCGCGTAAGGACTGCCGTTGCGCCACCATTCAGTTGGGCCAAGCAAGCCGACGACCGGCGTTCGCATTGCGATGGCGAGATGCGTCGGTCCAGTTTCACCGCCAACGTAGACTTCTGCGCGTCTTGCCAGAGCACAGAACCCTTTCAATGAAACTGAGACCCCTTTGGCCTTGCCCGATTTAGACGCCGAGAGCGCGCGTTCCGTTAGCTCATCTTCACCCGGACCGGAAGTCACCAGCGAGATCAATCCGAAGTGGCTCCAGAGTTGGTCTGCGAGCAAACCAAATTTCTCCGCGCTCCAAAGTTTCGTCGGCCAGCCACCGCCGGGATTCAAAATCGCGTATGGCTGATTGATGTTTGCGGCTCCGGCTGCTTCTCGTTCATGCGTTTCATCGATCGCGATAGGAAATTGAAAGGTGTCAGCGTCGCGCGGGACCGAAATCCTGAGTGCACGTTCGACCAGCGCCAGGTTTTTCCGAATTATGTGTTGGCGTTCTGGAATCGAAACGGTTTCGTGAAGAAGAAACCGGCTCGCAGGCTCGCGCAGACCCTCACGTGCAAAGCCTACAACCCGGCGCGCGCCGGAAAGCCGCGCCACCGTTGCCGATTTTAATAATCCCTGGAAATCTAAGGCGAGATCGAAGGCCGAGGCGCGTAGCAGACGTAACTGCTGGCGCGGTGCCCGCAGCGTCTCCCCAGACATCAGCCCGCGCCTCAGGGCCTTCGTGTCGATTTCGATGAGGCGATCCAAGATCGGGTTGTCTCTTAAAATTTCCGCGGCGCGACGTTCTACGACCCAGGAGACCTCAGCCTCAGGCAAAGCCTGGCGAATTGCCGCCAGGGAAGGCAAAGTGTGAACAATGTCGCCAATACTACCGAGCCTGACGATGAGAATTTGCATCGATTTCAGGGAATCAAACTGATCGCCTATCGTGCGCCGGATCGTACCACAGGTTGCGACCCGTCCGCTTGAGTCCCTATCCTGTTTGCCAAATTGTCGGATGCTTATCCTGTCGTTTGCACTTGATCGCGTCGCATCACTACCAGGGCTTTCTTAAATACTGAGTCAACCGAAAGCGCGGTCATGCATCGATGGTCGATCGGGCAATCGCGCAGCATGCAGGGAGCACAGTCAGGCGGTTCACGAATGATTTGCGCGTGCGGGGACATGGGAAAGGTTGTCAACGGGTTGGTTGGACCAAAAATAACGAGCGTCGGCGTTCCCATGGCGGCGCCGATATGCGCGGGGCCGGTATCGTTAGTTACCAGAACATCGGCGACGCTAATCAAAGAGATCATCTCGCCAACGGCAGTCTTTCCGGTTAGCACGATTGGGTCATGTTTGGCGCGCGCGCAGACATCATTCGATACATCCATTTCCGCTGCCGACCCGATGAGGACAACGTTCATGCCACCGCCGCTCAGCCGATCGCAAAGTTCAGCGTAACGTTCCGCCGGCCAACGCTTGGCGCGGCTGTTGACTGAACCGGGGCAGATAATTGCGAGTGGGCGATCCGGCAAAGCCCCTTTCTGCTCCAACAGCGCTTGCGCTTGATTTTTTCGATCTTCAGAGACTGCGAGTTCGAATTGAGGTTGCGCATTCGCGATTCGGGTGGAGCGAAAAAGCATGCGCTCCAGTTCGGCAACGATGTTCAAATAATAGAAGCTCTCGTGACGCTCGTTCTTCCAGGCAGGGATCGGCAGCGCAGTGGTCAATAGCGGCGCGCGCCGATCTGAGTGATAACCGATGCGAAAGCGAATGCGCGCCGCGACGGCCCTGGCCGCTGCGGAAAATGCGTTTTGAAACAGCAGCGCCAAATCGAATTTGCCGCGACGCAATTGACCGACGGACGCGAAGAAGCCTGATTCGATCGGCATGACGTGATCGATGAAGTCGGCGCCGAGAAATACGTCCGCAGTTCCCGGTTGTGCCGCCACGGTGATGTGCGCCGCCGGCAGCAGCACGCGCAGTTCGCGTAAGGCCGGCACACTCATCACCGCGTCGCCGACCCAGGTTGGGGCGCGCACGACAACTCGCCCAATATCGTATGGCCGCATCTTCATAAAGCGTCAGATCAAGTCTCGCAAACCTTCGTCAACGCCAATCTTCGGCTGCCAATTCAATTCCTGTTTGATGCGCGACAGATTGGAAATGTAATTTAAAGGAATCGGCGCGGGAAGCGAGATGCTCGTATCGATGACGGCCTCACGTTCGATCACTTTGCCGACGCGATCGACTATCTCGCGCAACGAAACCGCATTCTCCCGGCCGCCGCCGAGGTTATACAAGCCATGTGCAACTGGAGAATCTACGAACGCGCGGCACGCGCTGGAGAAATCATCCACGTGAAGAATGTCGCGGACGGGCTTACCTTCCAGCGGCAGATGAATCGGCCAGCCACGCTTCACCGATTCGACATAATGCGTCACGAAACCGTTCTGGTTGCCTTCGCTCGGTCGCGCGTACACGGTCGAGAGTCGAAAGATACACGAACGGAATCCGCGTCGCGCTGCATAATATTCGACATATTTTTCCGCGATCAGTTTTGACCATTCGAGCGCCGACTGATTGACGTAATCGGTGCGGCAGGTTTCGGGAACTTCATCGAAATCGTCCGCGTGCGCGCCGTAAATATCTTTCGTGGACGCGAAAATGAAAGTTGAATTAGGTGACATCTCGCGCAGCAGA
>DASQYL010000167.1:0-3894 GCA_035639235.1 Pyrinomonadaceae bacterium
GATCCTCTGGCAAATCAACCGGCCTTCAAACAGCTCGCCAAAAACGATTTGCGTCCGTCGGGTGTTTTCATCAAATACGCGAATCAATCCGACGCGCAGATGTTGGTTTCTGCCTGGAAGGATGCAGCCGCCGGCATGAACCGGATACTCGCCGTCTATTGCTTGGGCAAAGACCCACGTTATCCCGCGATCGATAGAGCCAGCTTCGAAGTTTCCTCCGAAAGCTACCGCAAACTGGTGAAGGTGAAGATTGCAGAGATCAAATTCTCGCGCCCGCCGCTATTCTTTGAACCGACGCTGGATTTTGCGCTGAAGCTCCTGGAAATCAATCGACGTGACGAGGCGGCGCGCTTCGAACCTTTGGAGCGAGGAGAAAACAAAGCGGCAGTTCAGAATCTTAACAAGATCAACTGGAGTAACTATCCGTACTCGTTCATTTTAGTTTTGGGTTCGGGCGGTAACGATTTGAAAACGCGCATCAGCCCAATCGGAGCCGCGCGATCCGATGTCGCTGCGCAACTGTTCTTACAACATAAAGCGCCATTGATAATTTTGTCAGGTGGTTACGTGCATCCGATGCAAACGCCTTATTGCGAAGCGATCGAGATGAAAAGGTACCTGATGGAAAAATTCAGGATACCGGAAACGAGTATTCTGGTTGAGCCACAGGCGCGGCACACCACGACGAATTTTCGCAACGCTGCGCGGCTCGCGTTTCGCTATCGCATACCAAGTGACAAAACGGCTCTCGTCACTTCCACCGATTCGCACATTGCTTCTTCGGCGAGCGACGATTTTCGCAAGCGCTGTTTGAATGAACTCGGATATTTTCCCGTCGAGTTCATTAAGCAGATATCGCCGACCGCAGCAGAATTCAAACCCTCAGTCCTTTCACTGTTCTTTGATGCCAACGATCCACTCGATCCTTGACAGTCGAGGCTGCGTGCGCACGCGACGATCAGCACGCTCTAGCCTTCACTGACGTGACTCCGATAGAATCGGCGGGCTTCTGGCTCACGTATGAGTGTCGCACCCGGCACAAAATTGGGCCGTTACGAAATCCGCTCGAAGATTGGCGAAGGCGGAATGGGTGAGGTGTATCTGGCGGAAGATATGCAGCTTCACCGCAACGTTGCGTTGAAAGTTCTCGCCGCCGACGTCGCTGCCAACCATGATCGGATGCGCCGCTTCAAACAGGAAGCTGCGGCGCCCGCCGCGCTTAATCATCCCAGATCAGAAACCGGTTACCTCAGATCCCAACGATGACTTTTTACCTGCGGCTTCTGCTGATGGACGCTCAATTGTTTTTCACTCTAATCGATCTGGAACCTATCACGTTTGGCGCATGAATCTGGATGGCAGCAATCCCGTACAACTGACGAACGGAAAAACCCGTGAAGCATTTTTTCCACCGGTGGTAAGACCTGATGGCAGATGGGTGATTTATTCAAACGAGGACGGATTGTGGAAGATTTCGATCGATGGCGGCAGCCCCGAGAGAGTAACTGACCATCTCGGTTACGGAAAAGCGATTTCTCCGGATGGTCAGAGGATTGCGTATTTGGCGTACGAACGAGAAGGCGGGCGCGTTTTGGAAGTCATGAGTTTCGCCGGCGGTGCTCCAATTAACACGCTTGAACTGCCGCCGACCGCCAGCGCGCGCGACTTCCAGTTTAGCGGAGATGGAAAATCCGTCTTGTTCCTTGATTCCCGAAACGGCACTTCCAATATCTGGTCCCTGCCCCTTGACGGAAGTCAGCCCAAACAAGTTACTAACTTTAAGGCAAATCAGATCTTTGATTTTGCGTTCTCTCGCGATGGTAAACAGCTCGCCTTTACGAGAGGAGAGACCGCCAGCGACGTGGTCATGATCGCTGGATTCAAGAAATGATTCTGGATGCCGGCGCGTCGAAAAATCGACTCTTTGGATCCAAGCCTCGGGGCGGTGAAGCGATGGCGATCGCAATCACCAAATTCTCACACGCGCCTCGGGTGCCAGATAAAGTTTACGCCCAGCCTGAATATTGAATGCCTGATACCAGCCGTCGATGTTGCGCACGGTGTCGGCGCGATATTGATCGGGGGCGTGGCCGTCCGTCGTCAGCAGCACGCGCAAAAACTCGGGCCGCATCTTAGTGCGCCAGCTCTGCCCGTATGCAATGAAGAATCGCTGGTCATCGGTGAAGCCCGTCGCGTTCGGCGACGACTTACCCGGATGCGAATTACGGTACGCATCGTAAGCGACAGACAATCCCGCAACATCAGCGATATTCTCGCTTAACGTGAGTTTGCCATTTACATGCATCCCCGGCAGAGGTTCATAGGAGTCGAACTCTGCTGCCAGTCGATCCGCCGCTGCGCGAAAGTGTTCCGCGTCTTGCGGCGTCCACCAATTCAGAAGCTTGCCATAAGCGTCGAACTGACTGCCTTGATCGTCGAAGCTGTGACTGATCTCGTGCCCGATGGTCGCGCCCATGCTGCCGTAGTTCTGCGCATCGTCGGCATTCATGTCGAAGAACGGCGGATTCAAAATCGCCGCGGGGAAATTCAAGCCGTTTTGAATCGGCAGATTCACCGCGTTGACTGTCTGCGGAGTCATCCACCATTCAGTTCGATCGACCGGCTCCTTCAGTTTCGACAACGTCCATTGATAATCGAACAAATCCGATCGTTCTGCATTGCCCAGCGGATCGTCACGCAGAATTTTCAAGCCCGAGTAATTGCGCCAGTGTTCGGGATAACCGACGCCTACGTACAGCGTCTCGAGCTTGGCTTTCGCCTTCGTCTTGGTTGCCGGCGACATCCAGGTCAGATTGTCTATGCGTTTGCCGAAGGCGACGATCAAGTCTTTGACCATAGCCTGAATCTTCGCCTTGGCTGCGGGCGGAAAATATTTCTTCACGTAGAGCTGACCGACCGCGTCGCCCAAAGCCCCGCTGGTATTGATGACGGCGCGTTTCCAACGATCAGACTGTTGCGGCGTGCCGTTGAGCGTCGTGCCGTAAAATTTGAAACGCTCTGCCGCAAATGGTTTCGGCAAAAGTCCCGACCAACGATCGATTTCATGGAACGTGAGATATTCCTTCCAGACATCCAGCGGTTGATTGGCGACCAGTGCTGAGATTCCGGTGACTCCGCTCGGATGCCAGACAACGATCATCGGCTGGTCCGAAAGGCCGGCGGCTTTGAAGTAGGTGTCCCAATCGAGCCCTGGCGCCTGCTTCGAAAAATCTTTGAGTGGCCACGGATTGTCTGCTTTGTGGACGTCTTCGGAATCGGTGCGGTTCACATGCGCCGTCGCGATCATCTTTTCGAGATCGTAAATGCGCGCGGCCTTGGCGTCGGCGTCGGCAATGTTCGCGAGTTTCAGGACCGTCGCGACGTGCTCGCGATACTTGCTTTGCAACTCGACATTGTTCTTCTCAGCGCTTAAGTAATTGTCGCGATCGGGTAAACCCAAACCGCCCTGCAAAAGATACGCAATGTTGTGAGTCGGATTATTGAAATCGGGCGAGACCCAGATGCCAAACAATCGATCGGTATAAAAATTTGTGTTGTTGAGTGGGTCAACGTCGGCGCGCATCTGCGAGCCCAGTACCTTTGCGAGCGCTGTCTTATCAGCTATGCTGCCGATCTCGTCCAACTCGGACTTGATTGGATTCAACCCTTTGCTTTCAATCGCATTCTCATCCATGAACGCATCGTAGTAGTCGCCAATCTTCCTGGTTTCAGCATCGTTCGATTTGTCTGCTTCTTTAATTATGTCCGCCGTGCGCTGGTTGACTTTTTCAGCAACGGCATCGAACGCTCCATAGCTTGAACGGTCGGCCGGAATTTGCGCCGCCCTAAACCATGTGCCGTTGGCGTAGCTAAAAAAGTCATCGCCGGGATCGA